>NZ_JBHSKO010000038.1:0-55168 GCF_042657305.1 Pseudonocardia zijingensis
TGCCAGCTCAAACACTGGCGAGGACTGGCCACCCGCTATGACCGGCACGCCCGCAACTACCTCGGAGCGCTCCACCTCGCAGCCCTGCTCACCTGGCTTCCATGATCCACCAGACACTCCCTAGCCCTCCTGAACGAGCGATTCCGGACTCGATCGCCGCTCAGACGCTCCGTCGATGTGATTGCTGCGGGCGGCGGGCCGCGGACCGACCCATCGATCAAGGGGAAGAGGTCGCTAGATGATCTCCAAGGACGACCATTAGCCCTTGATCGGCGCTGCCGACGACCATTCGCCCTTGATCGCTGCGCGAAGCCCCGGGAGCCGCTCGCTACGGCCGGAGTTGTTCAGGACCCTTCTAGCCCTCCGAGGGCGGCGGCAGGATCTGGCGCGCCACCGAGGAGGCCATCCGCAGCGAGCCGATCCCGGTGGGGTGGAACGGGAACGGGTCGGTCATGCCCTGCAGGTCCGGCCCCAGCCCGTCGGTGCCCTTCTCGCAGAGCATGGCGAGCTTCGGGTCGGCCACGGCGAAGCCGTACTTCTGGGCGCCGGCGGTCAGCACGTCGTTGAGCTGCTTGTTCCGGTCGTTGAGCAGCTCGATCTTGACGGGGTCGAGGCCGGGGTAGCCCTCGGCGCGGGTGTCGGCGCAGTCGGCGTCGGGCGGGAAGGCGCCGTAGGAGGTCATGATGATCACCTGCGGGCTGCCGGGCAGCTCGTTGAGGTCGATGAGCAGGTCGCCGTACACGCGGTCGAACGCGGCGAGGCGGTAATCGAACTCGCCCTGGGTGAGCCGGTCGGAGCAGTCGGGGACGCCGTAGCAGTACTGCAGGAAGTCGATCCACCCCACGTCGTTGGGGCCGATCGCGACCACGACGAACCGCAGGTCCTGCACCTGCTTGAGCACACCGACCTGGGCGGGCACCGAGCGGCCCCCCGCGTCCTGGGGCCCGCGCAGCCCGCTGGTGATCGTGGCGCTCGGGCAGGCCAGGTTGAGCACCCGCGCCGGCAGCAGGTGGCCGATCTCGGCGGCGAGCGAGTCGGTGCTGCGCTGGCAGGCCACGTCGTCGGGGGTGCCGTCGGGCACGGGCGGGCCGCCGAGGCGCGCCGCCCGCGAGTCGCCGATGACGGCACCGTCGTAGCCGGTGATCTCCGGGCCGACCGCGTCGGGCGTGAGGTGGTAGGCGCCCACGAGCTGGGCGAGGGAGGTGACCCCGCGCAGGCCCTGCAGGGTGCCGCTGACGGCGAGCGCTCCCGAGCCCAGCCAGGCGAGGACGGACGTGACGAGGGCGATCACGGTCATCCGGCGGGCGGCGCGCACGCAGTAGGTGAAGATCTCGTGCAGCGGGGCGTGCTCGCCGTGGGCGCGGCTCTGGCGGCGCAGCACCACGAGGGTGCGGATGCCCGCGGCGCCACCCGCGGCGGCGAGGGTGAACGCGAGCAGGCCGAGCCCGCCCAGGACGTACCAGGTGAGGAACCCGCCGGTGACGGCCTTGAGCGCGGCGTCCTGGGCCTGGGGGCCCTCCACGGGGTCGAAAACGGCGGCGGCGGCCGCGTTGCGCTGCACCGGGCCCATCGTGAGCTCGGGGCGCAGCGGCCCGTAGATGTGCAGCTGGTCGACGTCGAGGGCGGTGTTCCCGACCTGGACGAGCCGGGCGGGCCCCGCCACGGACAGGTCCGGCGGGCGGGCGCCGACGGAGACGTGCTGGCCGAACACGACGAGGTCCTGTGCGGGGGTGAGGGCGACCGTGACCGGGATCCCGACGCCCAGGCAGAACAGGACGAGCACGATCGTCGGCCAGGAACGCAGCTCCCCGAGTACTGTCCGCCGGCTGCGCTGCGCGTCCAGTGCTCCACCTCCGTACACGAGCTGCGGTTCCCCGGGCGCATCCTCGAGCCGCTTCCACTATGCGTCGGCTCGGTCGCCGAGGGTACGACCGACCGGCGGATCCGGTGGGACTTCCGGCGTAGAGGGCGCGTACCGGGCGTGGTGTGCGGGGCGGTCTCAGGGAGCGGCGCGCACCGCGAGCAGGGCCACGTCGTCGTCGAGGGGTTCAGCGGAGAACCGCTCCACGGCGTCGCGCACGGCGCCCACGATCTGCACGGCCGGGCGGCCCGCCGCGCGGGCGGCCACCGTGAGCAGCCGTTCGGCGCCGAACTGCTCGCGGCCCCTGCGGCGCTCGGTGACGCCGTCGGTGTAGACCAGCAGCGTGTCGCCGGGCGCCACGCGGTGCTCGGTGCAGGTGAGGCGCACGGTGGGCACCAGCCCCACGGCCGTGCCGAACGTGCCGATGAGCTCGGCGGTGCCGTCGGCGCGCACGAGCACCGGCTGCACGTGTCCCGCGAGCACGAGCTGGACGTCGAGCCCCCCACGCCCGCCGCGGCGGTTGCGGCTCACCATCGCGGCGGCGAGCGTGCAGAACTGGAGCGGGTCGGCCGCCTCGATCATGACGTCGTTGAGCCGCTCGACGGCGCGGGGGAGCGAGCGGTCCTGGCGCACGAGCACGCGCAGCACGTCGCGCACCAGGCCGGTGCGGGCGGCGGCGCGCGCACCCTTGCCGCACACGTCGCCGATGGAGACGAGCCAGCTGGAGGGGTCGACGGTGAGCACGTCGTAGAAGTCGCCGCCGACGTCGCTGCCGGTGCTGGCGGGCAGGTACTCGGCGGCGAACTCGACGCCGGGCACCACCGGCAGCGCGCGGGGCAGCAGCGCCTGCTGCAGCGCCTGGGACACCGCGACGTGCGCGCCGGTGCTCTGGGCGTTGTGGATCGCCAGGGCGGCGCGGCGGGCGACGTCGCCCGCGAGCACGACGTCCTCGGGGCTGTGGGGCCGGTTGGCGGGCCTGCCGACCAGCAGCGTGCCCAGCGCGCGGCCGCGGGCCCGCAGCGGCAGCGCGATGCCGTCGGTCGGCACGGCGAACCGCACGGCCGACGACCCGTCGCGCACCACCTCGGCCAGCCGGGCGCGCAGCTCGGATGGCGGGCCGGGCTGCCCGTCGGGGTCGAGCACGGCGCGCAGCTCCGGCAGGGCGTCCTCGTCGGCGTGGGTGAGCGCGGCCAGACGCAGCCCCCCGGACGGCTCGACGAGGTGCACCGCGCACCAGCGGCCCAGCCGCGGCACCACGACCTGGGGCACGACGGCCACCGCGAGGTCGACGTCGAGCGACTGGCCGAGCAGCTCGCTGGTCTCGGCGAGGTAGGTCATCCAGGACCGCCTGCGCTGGTCCACGGCGCGCAGCCACTGCGACTCGACCGCCATGGCCACCCGGTAGGCGATCAGCTCGGTGAGGTCGCGGGTGCGTTCGGGGTCGGCGCCGCCGCCCGCGCGGTGGGTGACGCGCAGGACCCCGCGCAGGGGCGCCGTGGTGGGCAGCCGCACCTCGACGCGGCGGTCCGGGCCCGGTCCGACCCCGGAGATGATCTCGCTGCCGGTGGAGAGACCCGGGTCCGGGCTGCCGTCGCGGGTGATCTCCTTGGCGCCGGTGCCGTCGCCCTCGTCGACCTCGACGCTCACCGACTCGGCGTCGAGGAGCTCGCGCAGCCGCCGCACGAGCTCGGCCACCAGCTCGGCGGGCTCGAGCCGGTCGACCAGCCCCGGCGGCACGTGCAGCAGCCACCGGGCCTGCTCGGCGGTGGTCCAGACCCGCTCGGCGTCGGGCGGGGCGGGCGGCGCGGGCGTGGCCGCGGGCTGCTCGGCCCGGGCGAGCGAGAACCAGATGACGTGCCGGCCGTCGGCCTCGTGCCGGGTGCCCCACGTGGTGGACAGGCGCTGCACGAGCGCGAGACCGCGCCCGTGGCTCGCGGCGCGGCCGTAGCGCTGGCGCGGCTGGGCGAGGTGCAGCTCGAGCGGGCCCGGGCCCCGGTCGGTGACGGCCACCGTGAGCGCGGTGTCGGTGACGGTGAGGGCCACCTCGAACTCGGTGCCGGCGTGCATCACCGCGTTCTCGCAGAGCTCGCTGGCGAGCAGGATCGCGGTGTCGGCCATGTCGGGGTCGACACCTTTGCCTTCGTCCGGGGAGCCGTCGGGTACCTCCAGCTCGCGTAACGCTTCCTGGAGCATCCGTCGCGCTCGCCCTGCGGATCGCGGGTCCGGCGGCAACCTGGTCCGCCGCTCGAGCTGAACGGGCACGGCGTGCAGTCTGCCCTCTCGCCCTGCCGGCCGCCCACCGCACCGGTCGCACCGGCGGGTCCCGCGCGTCGCGCGGGTGCGCTCCGACCGGCCGGGTGCACCGGGGCGGGGTCGGATCGGGTCCGGATCCACTACTGTCGAGGGCTGCGGCGGCCGCGCCGGTGCCCCGACCCCAGTGGATACGGCGCGCGCCCGTGTCCGGTCGCCGGCCCGAGCAGTGGAGGGACGGCGGAGATGACCAGGACCCCGCGCCAGAGCACCGAGCCGGCGGGCGTTGCCCCGGCCGGTCGTGCGCAGGCGGCGGCCCAGGAGACCACCCCGGGGGCGGATCAGGAATCCGTTCTCCTGCACGAGATCGCCGACGTCCTGCACCAGGTGCGGCGCGGTCGTTTCGACGTGCGGCTACCGCGGCGCGACGGGTCCCCCGGCGAGCTGGTCGATCAGGTGAACGAGCTCGTGGCGCTCATGGAGCGCCGCAACCGCGACATCCTGCGGATCAGCCGCACGGTCGGGCGTGAGGGCCGGATGTCCGAGCGGCTCAACGAGGAGGCCTACGACGGCGGCTGGGCCCACGGCGTGCAGGCGGTCAACACGCTGATCGACGACCTGGTCACGCCCACGGCCGAGATCGCCCGCGTGATCGAGGCGGTTGCCGAGGGCGACCTGTCCCAGCACATGGCCCTCGAGATCGAGGGCAGGCCGCTGCGCGGTGAGTTCCGCCGGATCGGCCGCACGGTGAACACGATGGTCGACCAGCTGTCGAGCTTCGCCGACGAGGTCACGCGCGTGGCGCGCGAGGTGGGCACCGAGGGCATGCTGGGCGGGCAGGCCGACGTCCGCGGGGTCGCGGGCACGTGGCGCGCGCTCACCGACTCGGTGAACACGATGGCGAGCAACCTGACCAACCAGGTGCGCTCGATCTCCACGGCCGCCACGGCCATCGCGCAGGGCGACCTGTCGCGCAAGATCACGGTGAGCGCCCGGGGCGAGGTGGCCGAGCTCGCCGAGACGATCAACTCGCTCACCGACACGCTGCGCCTGTTCGCCGACGAGGTCACCCGCGTGGCGGTGGAGGTGGGCACCGAGGGCCGCCTCGGCGGCCAGGCGGCGGTGCCCAACGTCGCGGGCACGTGGAAGAACCTCACCGACGCCGTGAACCTGATGGCGGCCAACCTCACCGACCAGGTGCGCGGGATCGCCCAGGTGGCCACGGCGGTGGCGCAGGGCGACCTGAGCCAGAAGATCGCGGTCGACGCGCGGGGCGAGATCCTGGAGCTCAAGTCGACGGTGAACACGATGGTGGACCAGCTGTCGAGCTTCGCCGACGAGGTCACGCGTGTGGCGCGTGAGGTGGGCATCGAGGGCAAGCTGGGCGGCCAGGCGGCGGTGCCCAACGTGTCGGGCACCTGGCGCCACCTCACCGAGAACGTCAACGAGCTGGCGGGCAACCTCACCGCGCAGGTGCGCAACATCGCCCAGGTCACCACTGCGGTGGCGCGCGGTGACCTGAGCCAGAAGATCACGGTCGACGCGCGGGGCGAGATCCTGGAGCTCAAGTCGACGGTGAACACGATGGTGGACCAGCTCTCGTCGTTCGCCGACGAGGTCACTCGTGTGGCGCGTGAGGTGGGCACCGAGGGCAAGCTGGGTGGCCAGGCCACGGTGAAGGGCGTTGCCGGCACCTGGCGCGACCTCACCGACAACGTCAACTACATGGCCTCGAACCTCACCGGCCAGGTGCGCAACATCGCCCAGGTCACCACCGCCGTGGCGCGCGGCGACCTGTCGCAGAAGATCACCGTCGACGCGCAGGGCGAGATCCTCGAGCTCAAGTCGACGGTCAACACGATGGTCGACCAGCTCTCGTCGTTCGCCGACGAGGTCACGCGCGTGGCGCGCGAGGTGGGCACCGAGGGCAAGCTCGGTGGCCAGGCCGAGGTCAAGGGCGTCGCGGGCACGTGGCGCGACCTCACCGAGAACGTGAACCAGCTGGCGGGCAACCTCACCGCGCAGGTGCGCAACATCGCCCAGGTCACCACCGCCGTGGCCCAGGGCGACCTGAGCCAGAAGATCACGGTCGACGCGCGGGGCGAGATCCTGGAGCTCAAGTCGACGGTGAACACGATGGTGGACCAGCTCTCGTCGTTCGCCGACGAGGTCACTCGTGTGGCGCGCGAGGTGGGCACCGAGGGCAAGCTGGGTGGCCAGGCCACGGTGAAGGGCGTCGCGGGCACGTGGCGCGACCTCACCGAGAACGTGAACCAGCTGGCGGGCAACCTCACCGCGCAGGTGCGCAACATCGCCCAGGTCACCACGGCGGTGGCGCGCGGTGACCTGAGCCAGAAGATCACCGTGGACGCCCGCGGCGAGATCCTCGACCTCAAGCTCACCGTCAACACCATGGTCGACCAGCTCTCGTCGTTCGCCGACGAGGTGTCGCGCGTGGCCCGCGACGTGGGCACGGAGGGCAAGCTCGGCGTGCTGGCGCAGGTCCGGGGCGTGTCGGGCACGTGGCGCGACCTCACGGAGAACGTGAACCAGCTGGCCGCCACCCTCACCACCCAGCTGCGCGCGATCTCGGCCGTCTCCACCGCGGTGGCGAGCGGCGACCTCACGCAGCAGATCACGGTGGCGGCCCGCGGGGAGATCGCGGACCTCAAGGACACGATCAACCAGATGATCGCCACCTTGCGCGAGACCACCCAGCAGAACGCCGAGCAGGGCTGGCTCGACTCCAACCTGGTGCGCATCGGTGGGCTGCTGCAGGGCCAGCGCGACCTCAACGAGGTCTGCCAGATGATCATGAACGAGGTCGCGCCGCTGGTGAACGCCCAGGTCGGGGCGTTCTTCCTGGCGGCCGAGCCGTCGATCATCTCCGGTGGCGACCCGGACCGCTGGGTGATGACCGGGGGCTACGCCATGACGGCGGGCGACCCGCCGCTGTCGTTCGGGCCGGGGGAGGGGCTGGTCGGGCAGGCGGCCGCCACCCGCCAGGTCGTGCTCGTCGAGGGCGTGCCCGCCGACTACCTGCCGATCCGCTCGGCGGTCGGCTCCGCATCTCCGCGCACCGTCGTGGTGCTGCCGGTGCAGTTCGAGGACGAGTGCCTCGGCGTGATCGAGCTGGGCTCGGTGTCGACGTTCACCCCGCTGCACCTCACGTTCCTGGAGCGGCTCGTCGCCACGATCGGCGTCGCGATCACCACGATCCGGGCCAACCGGCGCACCGAGGAGCTGCTGTCGCAGTCCCAGGTGCTCGCCATGGAGCTGCAGGACCAGTCCGCCGAGCTGCAGCGGGCCAACTCGGAGCTGGAGGAGAAGGCCGAGCAGCTCTCGCAGCAGAACCGCAACGTCGAGATCAAGAACATGGAGATCGACGCCGCGCGGCGCGGGGTGGAGGAGAAGGCGCAGCAGCTGGCGCTGGCCAGCCAGTACAAGTCGGAGTTCCTGGCCAACATGAGCCACGAGCTGCGCACCCCGCTCAACTCGCTGCTGCTGCTGGCCCGGCTGCTGGCCGACAACCCGAACAACAACCTCACCGAGAAGCAGATCGAGTTCGCCAGCACGATCCACAGCGCGGGCTCGGACCTGCTGCGGCTGATCGACGACATCCTCGACCTGTCCAAGATCGAGGCGGGCCGGGTCGACGTCGACCCGGCGCCGGTGAACCTGTCGCAGGTGCTCTCGTCGGTGGAGCAGGCGTTCCGCCCGCAGGCCGAGGAGAAGGGCCTCGAGATGCGGGTCGACACGGGCGACGAGCTGCCGGACTCGATCGTCACCGACGACCAGCGGCTGCAGCAGGTGCTGCGCAACCTCCTGGCCAACGCCGTGAAGTTCACCGACTCCGGCCACGTCAGCCTCGGCGTCTCCGTGGTGCCCTCCGGCACGTTGCACGGGGTGCCCGCCCTCGACTCGGCGCGCACCGTGATCGCGTTCTCGGTCGGGGACACCGGGATCGGCATCCCGCAGGAGAAGCTGGAGATGATCTTCGAGGCGTTCCAGCAGGCCGACGGCACCACGAGCCGCAAGTACGGCGGCACCGGCCTGGGCCTGTCGATCTCCAAGGAGCTCGCGCGCATGCTGGGCGGCAAGATCGAGGTCAGCTCGCGGCCCGGCGAGGGCTCGGTGTTCACGCTCCTGCTGCCCGACGAGCTGCCCCCGGTCACGGCCGCGGCCGCCCGGATGACGCCCCGCCCGCCGATCCCCGCGCTCGCCCTCCCGGAGCCCACGCTCGAGCCACCGCGCCCGGCCGCGTCGGCCAACCCGATCCTGCGCACGGGCCCGGGCGGCCCCACCGGGGCGCGCCCCGCCCCGGAACTGGCGGGGGTCACCGTGCTGATCGTCGACGACGACGTGCGGAACGTCTTCGCGCTCACCAGCGCGCTCGAGTTGCACGGGCTCACGGTGATCTACGCCGACAACGGGGCGGAGGGGATCCGCCTGCTCACCGAGCACCCCGAGGTGGACGTGGTGCTGATGGACGCGATGATGCCCGACCTGGACGGCAACGAGACCACGCGGCGCATCCGCCAGCTGCCCCAGGGCCGCGACCTGCCGGTCGTGTTCCTCACCGCCAAGGCCATGCCGGGCGACCGCGAGTCGAGCCTCGCCGCCGGGGCCACCGACTACGTCACCAAACCCGTGGACCTCGACGAGCTGCTCGCGCTGATGGCCTCGTGGATCACCCCGCGCCGCGGCCGCGCGAGCACGTCGGGGGTGGCCGTCGGCGGCTTCGGCAACGGCGTCGGTGGCGGCATCCGGGCAGTCGGTGGTGGGCGGTGACCCGCCAGACACCGCGGGTGCTCGCGGTCGACGACCGGCGGGAGAACCTGCTCGCCCTGCAGGCCATCCTGGAGGGGCTGCCGATCGAGCTGGTGGCCGTCACGAGCGGCGAGGACGCGCTCAAGCGGCTGCTCGTCGAGGACTACGCGGTGATCCTGCTCGACGCGCACATGCCGGGCATGGACGGGTTCGAGACCGCGGGGCACGTCAAGCAGCGCGAACGCACCCGCCACATCCCGATCCTGTTCCTCACCGCGGTCGACTACGACCCGCACCTGGCCTTCCGCGGCTACCAGGCCGGGGCCGTGGACTACATCACCAAGCCGTTCGACCCCTGGGTGCTGCGGTCCAAGGTGGCCGTGTTCGTCGACCTGTGGAGCACCCACACCCAGCTCGCCGACCGGGCGGGGGAGGTGCTGGTGCTGCGGGGTGCCATCGACGAGGCGCTGGAGCTCCTCGACGGCGGCGATCCCGCCGACGTGGCGCGGGCACGTGCCCGGCTGGCCGCCGTGCGCGGCGCGCGGCTCGGCGCGGGCTGACCGGAACCCGGGGAATTGGCCGGGCCCCGGCCGGTCGGGGGGCGACCGGGGCCCGCGCTCGGATACCCGGCACCCGCCGCCGCACGCCGGGTCCCGCCGATCGGGTGATCCGATCTCGGGTGCTCAGCCGTCGGGCCGGGGCGCGAGCCGGGCGAGCGCCGGGGTCACGAGCAGCATGATGATCACCCGGAGCACCTGCACCGCCATCACGAAGGTGACGTCGGTGCCGGCCGAGACGGCGGTGGCCAGCACGGCGTAGACCCCGCCCGGGGTGGTGGCGAGGTAGCCCTCCAGCGCCGTGGCGCCGGTGAGGGCCGACAGCAGCAGCCCCAGACCGGCGCAGGTGAGGATGACCCCCGCGATGAGGGCGGCGGCCGGGAGGAGCGCGCCGAGCACGGTGCGCAGGCTCTCGCGGGTGAACCGGGCCCCGGCCTGCCAGCCGATCACCGCGTAGGCGAGCTCCACCAGGGGCGCGGGCGGCACGGCGCCGAACGACCAGCCGGCGAGGGTGAGGGCGATGGCCGCGGTCATCGGGCCGAGCAGCGCACCGGCGGGCACCCGCGCGGCGCGGGCCAGCGCGGTGCCTGCCACGGCGCAGACGACGAGGTGCACGAGGTCCACGGTGAGGGGCGCGGGCGCGGCCGCCTCGGGGCCGGAGCCCGCGGCCGCGCCGAACCCGACGGCGGCGACCACCGGCATCGTGGCCGTGACCATCCCGACGCGCAGGTACTGCACGACCGCCACCACGCGGTCGTCGCCGCCGAGGTCGCGGCTGACGGCCACCAGCCCGGACGCCCCGCCCGCGGTGAGCGCGAGCATGCCGGTGAGGGCCGAGACCCCGCGGCGCAGTCCGAGCAGGAGGCCCGCGGCCATGCTCACCGCGAGCGTCGCCACCGACACGAGCACCACCGGCACCCACTGCGTCGCCAGCCCGGCGAACGCGCCCGGCTGGGCCAGCACGCCGATCACCACGCCGATGACGGACTGGGCCGCCGTGTTGAGCGGCCGCGGCACGTCCACCCCGCACCCGCCCAGCGCGAGGGCCGTGGCCACGAGGAGCCCGGCGAAGAGCGCGGGAGAGGGAACGCCGAGCGGCGTCAGCGCCGCGGTGCCCCCGGCGGTGAGCGCGACCAGCAGGGACCAGCGCGCCCATCCGGGCGATCTCGGCGATCTCATCGCCCCCGATTCTCGGGCATGCGCCTGCGGTCACCCGCTGCCGGTGGATCCGGCCGAGCTCGACCCGTCCGGGTGCACAAGAGCCACTTGCGGGCCGGTCTGCACCGGTGCAGTGTGGACGGAGCGGGGCGGCCCCCGGGCACCCGCCCGGCCCCGCACCGCACCGGACCGAGTCGGAACGGAACGCGATGAGCAACGGAACCGAGCTCCCCGGCCGCCACGGCGACCCGCCGGGCGCGCCGCGCCCGGAGCTGCTGCGTGTCGAGGTCCACGAGTCGCGGCCCGGGGTCGTGGTCGTCTCACCCTTCGGTGAGGTCGACGTCTCCAGCGCCGACCTCCTGCGCGACGCCACCCACGAGGCCCTCACCACCGCAGGCCGGGGCGTGGTCGTCGACCTCGGCGGGGTCACCTTCTGCGGTTCCACCGGCCTGGTGGTGCTGATCGACGCGCAGCAGCGGGCCGACGAGGCGGGCGTGCGGTTCCGCACCGCCGCCGGCCCCCCGATCGTGCGGCGGGTCCTGGACATCACCCGGCTCGGGCCGGTGCTGCACCACAGCGACACGGTGGCCGAGGCCCTCGACGACCTCGTGACCGGCTCGAGCGTCTAGCGCGGCCGGTCGCCGGTGTCGCCTGCGTCGCCCGTGTCGACCACGTCGATCAGGGTGTCCACGCCGCTCAGGGCGAGGGCGCGGCGTACGACGTGGCCCGAGCGCACGCGTACCCGCAGGCGCCCGCCCGCGGCGCGGACGCGCCGGTCGGCCTCCACCAGCAGGGCCACGCCCGCGCTCGCGAGGTAGGTGGTCGCCCGCAGGTCCACCGTGACGATGCCGCCGGCGTCGGCGGACGCCAGCACCTCCTCGCGCACGCCCTGCACACCGGCGAGGTCGAGCTCCCCGCGGATCTCCACCGTGCCGCCCGCGACCCGCACGTCGGCCGGGCCCGGGGGCGGCGGCACGGCCGGGCGGCCACCCACCGGGCCGGTGGGGGCGGGTGCGCCCGTCGCGGGCAGCGTGAACCGCACGTCGGTGCCGTCGGGTCCGTGGTGCAGCCGCATCCGGCTGCTGACGTCGCGGATCAGCTCCAGGCCCCGGCCTCGGTAGCCCTTGTCCTCCGGGGCGGGGCGCCAGCTGCCCTCGTCGCGGACGTGCGCCTCGACGCCGCCGTCGGGGCCCTGCTCGAGCTCGACGGACATGGTGCCCGGCGCGCGGTCGCGGTAGGCGTGCTCCACGGCGTTGGCGGCGGCCTCCCCGACGGCGAGCTGCAGGTCGTAGACCGCGTCCTCGCCCACACCGCCCGCCTCCGCCCACGCGAGCACCGCGGCCCGCAGCTCGCGGAGCACGGGCGCCTGCGCGGGCAGCACCAGCCGCAACGGGGGCGGCACCAGCCGGGCCACGATGAGGGCGACGTCGTCGGCCGGGTCGGGCCCGCCGTTGCTGGGGCTCCCGGCCAGCGCCCCGGTGAGCAGGGCGTCGGTCAGGGTGTCGGGGGCGAGCCCGTGCCGATCGGCGGCGATGCCGGCGAGCCGCTCGATGCCGTCGTCGACGAGCTCGCCGCGCCGCTCCACGAGGCCGTCGGTGTAGAGCACGATGCTGTCGCCCGGCCGGATCGTGGCGCTGCCCGCCGTGAAGGGCGGCCGGGCGCGCACGCCCAGCACGGTGCCGGTGGCGTCGTCGAGGCGGCGGCAGCCGGTGGGCCCGGCCACGAGCGGTGGCGGGTGGCCTGCGCGGGCCCACACGAGGTCGCCGGTGCCCGGGTCGAGCACGAGGCAGGCCACTGTGCTGCCGGTGGCGCCGGGCACGCGGCCGGCGAACCGGTCGAGCCGTTCGAGGGCCTGCACCGGGCCGTGGCCCTCGAGCAGGTAGCCCGAGAGGGCGCTGCGCAGCTGGCCCATGATCGCGGCGGCGCGCGCGCCCTGGCCCACCACGTCGCCGACGGCGATCGCGACCCGCCCCTCGTCGAGCGGCAGCACGTCGTACCAGTCGCCGCCCGCCTGGCTCCCGCGGGCGCCGGGCAGGTAGCGGGAGGCCAGCAGGATCCGGTCCAGGTGCGGGAGCGTGGGTGGCAGGAGGCTCTTCTGGAGCGTCTCGGCGATCACCCGGCGCTCGTCGGCCGCGGCCGCCCGTTCGAACGCCGGCGCCGCCTGCGCGACGAGGGCGAGCACGAAGTCGCGTTCCTCGGCCGGGAAGCCGCGCTCGGTGGGGAAGGACAGGCCGATCGCCCCGACCACCCGGCCCACGGCGGCGAGCGGCAGCGCCGCGGCCGCGTGCCGGTCGGCGGCGCTCGCGCGGGCCGCCAGCTCCGGCCAGTCGCGCGCCCACTCCACCCGGTCGCGGATCCACACCGGTTCGCCGGTGCGCGCGGCGGCGGTGATCGGCACCGGGTCGTCGAGGCGCGCCGGTGCTGCCCCGCCGTTGTGCCCGCCGTTGTCCACCGGGTCGTAGCCCACCGCGTGCACCAGCCGCAGGCCCCGCTCGGGGTCGGCGAGGTAGACGCTCACCCCCGAGGCGCCGACGAAGTCGGGCAGGCGCCCGACGAGCAGCCGCGCGGCCTCCAGGACGCTGCCCGCGGACGCGAGGTCGGAGCTCACCTGCTGCAGCCGGCGTTCCCGCGTGCGCCCGCGGTCGGAGGTGAGCATCATCGACGCCCGCCTGCCCAGCTCGGCGGCCAGGTCGAGCTCGGTGCCGTCGTAGTAGCGGCCGGCGCCGAAGTTCACGAACGCGAGCACGCCCGCGAGCTCCCCGCCGACGACGAGCGGCACCACCAGCGCATTGCGCGCCCGGTGGGCGATCCGGGCCGTGGCGTCGGCCTCGCCGGCCAGCGCCACCCGCAGCAGCTCGTCGGTGACCGGGACGACCACGGGCACACCCGGTGCGAGTGCCTCGGCCACCGACGGGGGCAGGCGGACCCCGGGGGTGCGCAGCGCCCGGGCGACGGCGGCGTGGACGCGGTGCACCCCGGCGTCCACCGCCGCGCCGTGCAGCAGGCCGTCGTGCCCCACCAGCGCCACGACGCCCGCGTCGCCGAGGTCGTGCACCACGAGCCGCGCGAGGTCGCCCAGCCGGTCCTCGACGCTGCCGTCCTGCGTGACGAGCCGCCCCGTCTCGGCGAGGAGCGCCGCCGAGCGCTCGGCCCGCTTCTGCTCGGTGACGTCCACGGTGAGGCCCTGCGCGGCCACCGGTGTGCCGTCCGCGCCGGTGACCACGTGCACCACCTGGTGCAGCCACAGCACCCGGCCGTCGGTCGCAACGGCGCGATAGGTGAGGTCGTGGTCGACGCCCGCCGCGGTGCGGTCGCCGGTGAAGGCCAGCGCCTCGTCGCGGTCCTCGGGGTGGATCATCGCGGGCCAGAAGTCCGGGTCGTCGCGCCAGCGTGACGCCGGATGGCCGAGCAGCTCCTCGGCGCGGTCGGACACGAAGGTGAACCGCAGCCCGGTGGCGCCCGTGCCGTCGCCCGGCCGCCAGTCGGCCTCCCACACGATCGCCGCGAGCCCCTGCACCATGGCGCGCAGCCGCGCCGCCGCCGCCTCCGAGGCCTTCCGCGCGGCGTGCTCGGTGGCCACGTCGCGGCGGATCTGCTCGGCGCGCCGCTCCTCGGTGATGTCGGCGGTGGTGGCGAGGAAGCCGGTGACCGCGCCCGCCGGGTCGCGCAGCGGCCGCGCCGACGTGCGGACCTCGCGGACCGTGCCGTCGGCCGCGACGATGCGGTACGTGGAGTCCCAGACCGTGCCGTGGCGCACCGCGGCGGCCCACCCCGCCGCGGCGGCCTCCCGGTCGTCGGGGTGCACCTGGTCGGCCCAGCCCGCACCGGTGAGCTCGGCCGCGGGGCGGCCCCACAGCTGGGCGATCTGGTCGTTGACGAACGTGGTGGTGCCCCGCCGGTCGGCCACCCAGATCCCCACCGGCGCCTGGGTCACCAGCGTGCGGTAGCGCTCGCGTTCCTGGAACAGCGCGGTGCTGAGCGCGTCGTCGGACGTGGCGCGCCCGTCGCGGCGGGCGGTGTCGAGCACGTCGTCGAGCGCGCCCGCGTCGGCCAGGACCGTGGACACGTGGTTCTCGACGGCCCCGAGGAACGCGAGCTGGTCGTCGTCGAGCGGCCGGTACGGGTTGGTGCCGAGCACGAGCGCGCGCGCACCCAGCGGCACCACGACGGCGGCGTCCGGGGTGAGCGGTCCCAGCGGGTGGGCCGCGGCGAGGGCATCCGGCGCGCGCTCGCGCAGCCCGCGCACGACCACCCGCTCGCCGGTGCGCCACGCCTGCTCCGGTGCCGAGGCCCCACCGTCGGTCGCGGGCAACGGCGGCAGGCCGTCCTGGAGGCCGTACGCGGCCACCACCTCCAGCTCCCGCGCGTCGGCGCGGGCCGGCCGGCAGACGGCGGCGAACGGGATGTCGCGGGGGTTGCGGGCCAGCACGTCGAGGGCCGCCACGGTGACGTGCTCCACCGCATGGCCCGCCGGCGCGATCCGCACCGGCGACAGGTCACCGAGCGCGCGCAGCGTCTCCCTCCGCCGCTCGCCGATCACGCGCGCGGTGGTCTCGCTGGTGATCGTGAGCACGGCGAGCACCTCGCCGCCCTCGCCGCGGACGGGGGAGTGCCGCAGGTCCCAGTGCGTCTCCTCCGCGCCCTCCCCCCGGGCCAGGACCAGCGGCTGGGCGTCCACCGACACGCCCGTGCCGGTGGCGAGCACCTCGTCGAGTGCGGGGCCCACCACCGGCCACGCGGCGGAGAACGCGCGCGCACCGGGACGGCCCAGCGCGGCCGGGTGGGCGCGGCCTGCGAGCCGGGCGAAGGCGTCGTTGTAGAGCACGACGAGCTCGGGCCCGATCCAGAGCAGCATCGGCTGCGGCGACTCGAGCACGATGCCGGCGGTGGCCCGCACCGGGCCCGGCCACTGCGACGGCGGCCCGAGCGGGCCGCCGGACCACTCGTAGGCACCGATCAGCCTGCTCAGCTCGCCGTCCGCGGCGGGGAACGGCAGCGCGCTGGCGGCGGTCACCCGGGGATTCTAGGGTCCGCGCACGCGCCGCCGCCGGGCGAGCGATCGGCACGCCCGGGGGACCGATGCGTGGGGGCGCACGTTTCGATCGCGGCCGTTTCGCCGAATCAATGCGCATGGATGTCGTCAACCCCACGAGCAGGAGCTGATCCACGGTGCGCATCGCGATGGTGTCCGAGCACGCGAACCCACTCGTCGGATCGGGTGGTCAGGACGTGCACGTGGTCGAGCTGAGCAACGCGCTCGCCACCGCGGGGCACGAGGTCACGGTGTGGACCCGGCGTGACGAGGCCGAGCTGCGCGCCATGGTGCCCGTGGGCGCGGGCGTCGTCGTGCGCTGGATCGCGGGCGGGCAGGCGGGGGCGGGGGACGATCTCGTCACGCAGCTCCCCGCGCTCTCGAAGGCGCTCGACGAGGCCTGGACCGCCGAGCCGCCCGACGTCGTGCACGCCCACTTCTGGCTGTCCGGCATGGCCGCGCTCGCGGCCTCGGGCGGGCGGTTCCCGGTGGTGCAGACCTTCCACGCGCTGGGCAGCGTGCAGCGCAGGCACGAGGGCGCCGACGACCCGAGTCCGGCCGGGCGCGCCCGCGCCGAGCTCGCCGTGGCCCGCCAGGCCGACCGCGTGCTCGCCACCAGCACCGACGAGGCGTTCGAGCTCGCCCGCATGGGTGCGCCGCGGCGGCGGATGACCGTGGTCGCGCGGGGCGTCGACACGGTGCGGTTCGCGCCCGACGGCCCCGTCGCCCCCCGCGGCGGGCGGCCCCGCGTGGTGGCGCCCGCCGGCACGGGGCGCCGCACCGGCGTGGACGAGCTCGTCGAGGCGATGCGGCGGGTGCCCGCCGCGGAGCTCGTGGTGGTCGGCGGCGCCGACCCCGACGACGCGGACGCGGCCCGGGTGCGGGAGTGCGCCGCCCGCTGCGGCGTGGCCGACCGCGTCCACCTGACCGGCCCGGCCGACCGCGACGACGTGGCCGCCCTGCTGCGCTCGGCCGACGTCGTGGCCTGCGTGCCCTGGTACGAGGCGTGCGACGGCGTGGCGCTCGAGGCGATGGCGTGCGGGCGCCCGGTGGTGGGCAGCGACGTCGGCGGGATGCGCGACACCGTGGTCGACCAGGTCACCGGCGTGCTGGTGCCCCCGCGGCGGCCCGACGCCCTCGCCACGGCCCTGCGCGAGCTGCTCGGCTCCACCACGCTGGCCGCGGCGTACGGGATCGCGGGCCGCGATCGGGTGCTCGCCCGCTACGGCTGGGACCAGGTCGGCCCCGCCACCGAGCGGGTCTACACCGAGGTGGTGGCCGCCCGGTCCCGAGTCGCCACCGCCAATCCCTGACCCGACCCGGGAGTTCAGGAAAGCCACATTCAGGGCCGGAGAGGCCCTGAATGTGGCTTTCCTGCCCCGGCCGGCAGCCCGCATCCCGGTCAGGCCCGGCGGCGCTCCGACCGCGCCAGCCACTCCGGCACCAGGCGGTCCTCGGCCTCGGTGACGGGGCGCAGCGCCGTCAGCGTGGGGTGACCGGCGGCCAGGAGCGCGCCGTCGGTGCCCTCCTCCGGCCGGGTCCCCACCTCGATCTCGCCCAGGCGCAGCCCGCCGTCGCCCACCTCGTCGACGCGCGCCTGCACGGAGCCGAACGCGGCGAGGCGCGCGTGGCGCAGCTCCCGCTGCTCCGACGGCGGGCGGTCGGGAACGTTCAGCGAGAGCGCCGTGCCCGCCGGTGCGTCGAGCAGGAGCTCCAGCAAACGCGGGAAGAGCGCGTCGGCGGCGTCCCAGTGGCGCTCGCCCGTGGGGTGCAGGGCGACGTCGAGGCTGACCGCGAGCCCGCGCACGTCGTGCACGGCGGCGGTGAGCACGGCCCCCACCGTGCCCGAGTGCAGCACCGCGCGCCCCACGTTGGCGCCCCGGTTGACCCCCGAGAGCACGAGGTCGGGGGCCGGGTCCAGCCAGCCGGTGAGCGCGGCGACGACGATGTGCCCCGGCTGCGCCCGCACGGCCCAGGCCTGCACGCCGTCGAAGCCGGGCAGGTCCCTGCGTTCCACGAGCGTGCGCCCCTCGTCGCGCACGGCGGTGATCGCCGCGCTCGCCCCGCTCGACTGTTCCGCGGGCGCCGCCACCACGACGTCGAGCCCGGCCCCCGCGGCGAGGCGCGTGAGCGCGGCGAGGCCGGCGGAGTCGATGCCGTCGTCGTTGGTCACCAGCGCGCGCACCGCTCAGCCCTTCCACTCCACCAGCTCGACCCGCTCGGCGAGAGCCCGGATGGCCGCCTCGCCACCCGTGCCGAGCCCGCGGCGCACGACGTTGAGCGCGCCGCACGCCGCGCCGGTGCGCAGCGCCTCGCGGATCGGGTCGCCGCGCACGAGCGATGCGACCACCCCGGCCGTCATCGAGTCGCCCGCACCGCGGGTCTCCGCGGGCTCCAGCGGCGGGACGTGCAGCTCCAGGACCGCACCGTCGTCACCCGGCTCGGCGTCCGCGGGGAGCGCGAGCGCCGGTTCGGCCGCCCGGGAGACGATCACGGTGCCGGCCCCCTCCTCCCGCAGCCGCGTCATCGCGGCCACCAGGGTGGCCGGGTCGTCGCTGTCGGCCCGCTCGTCGGCGATGAGCTCCTCGTGGCTCACCTTCAGCACCGCGGGGCAGCCGGCGAGCACCGCGTCGAGCCGCTCCCCGGACAGGTCCGCGGCCACCCGGCACCCGTTCGCGCCCAGGTCGGTGGCCAGACGCCGGTACAGCGACGCCGGGATCACCTGGT
Source organism: Pseudonocardia zijingensis (assembly GCF_042657305.1). Lineage (NCBI taxonomy): Bacteria > Bacillati > Actinomycetota > Actinomycetes > Pseudonocardiales > Pseudonocardiaceae > Pseudonocardia > Pseudonocardia zijingensis. Next base: position 18,356 of record NZ_JBHSKO010000038.1, read on the forward strand.
CGGCGTTCGGCCCGGCGAGGATCGCGGTGCCGTGGCGCAGCCCCTCCTGCAGCACGAGCTCGTAGAGCTCGTCCTGCTCGTGACGGTCCAGGGGCCCGCCCGGCGCCTCCGCGACCGACTCGCGCTCCCCGTCGCGCCGGTCGTGCACGTAGCCGCCGTTGCGGGTCTGCACGCGCACGGTGCGCAGGTCGACGCCCTCGCCCTCCAGGAGGTGCCCGAGCACGTCACCCGGTTCGCCCCCGAGCGCGGCGCACAGCACCACGGGAACGCCGAGCGTCGAGATCATCCGGGTCTGCCACACCCCCTGCCCGCCTGCGTGGACGTGGATGTCGGGCCGGCCCGCCCGGTCCTCGATCGTGACGGTGAGCAGGGGCGAGGGGGCGAAGACGACGACGGCTGGGGTGTCAGCGGGGGACATGTCCGGTTCGTACCCGGTGCGGCCGTGAGTACGCCCGATCAGTGTCAGGAGAGGTTGACGATCTCCCCGTTGGCGTCCAGGTCGATGCGGTGGGCCGCCGGGCTGGCGCCGAGCCCCGGCATGGTGCGCATGTCGCCGCAGATCGGGTAGATGAACCCGGCGCCGACCGAGGCGCGCACCTCCCGCACCGGAAGGCGCCACCCGGTGGGCGCGCCCTTCAGCGAGGCGTCCGACGAGATCGACAGGTGGGTCTTCGCGATGCAGACCGGCAGGTTGCCGAACCCGTTGCGCTCGTAGGAGTCGAGCTGGCGCGCCGCGGCGAGGTCGTAGTCGACGCCGTCCGCGCCGTAGACCCGCCGGGCCACCGTCTCGATCTTCTCCCGCAGCGGGGCGTCGTCCGGGTAGAGGAACCGGAAGTCCGACGGCTCCTGCGCGGCCTCCGCCACCGCGTGCGCCAGGTCGACCGCCCCGCGCCCGCCGTCGGCGAAGTGCGTGCACACGGCCGAGCGGGCGCCGACCGACTCGGCGATCTCCGCGATCGCGGCGTGCTCGGAGGGGTGGTCGTCGGGGAACGCGTTGATGGCGACCACCGGCGACACCCCGTGCAGCCGGATGTTCTCGATCTGCTTGCGCAGGTTCGCCGCGCCCGCGTGCACGTCGTCGGGGTTCTCGGCCAGCAGCTCCGGGGGCAGCGGCTTGCCCGCGATGATCCGGAACCGTCCGGAGTGGGCCTTCAGCGCCCGCACGGTGGCCACCACGACGGCCGCGTCCGGGCGCAGCCCCGACGCCCGGCACTTGATGTTGAAGAACCGCTCGGCACCCATGTCGGCGCCGAACCCTGCCTCCGTGATGAGGAAGTCGCCCCCGTGGATGCCGATGAGGTCGGCCACCACCGACGAGTTGCCGTGCGCGATGTTGCCGAACGGGCCCGCGTGCACGAGCACCGGCGTGCCCTCCAGCGTCTGGAGCAGGTTGGGGCGCAGGGCGTCACGCATGATCACGGCCATCGTGCCGGCACCGCCGATGTCCTCGGCCGTGACCGGCTTGCCCGCGCCCGTGTACGCCACCACGATCCGGCCGAGCCGTTCCCGCAGCTCCGGCACCGACCGCGCGAGCGCGAAGATCGCCATCACCTCGGACGCCGCCGTGATGTCGAACCCGGTCTGGCGCGGCAGGCCGTCGCCCTTCGACCCGAGCCCCACCACGATGTTGCGCAGCACCCGGTCGTTCACGTCGAGCACCCGCCGCCAGGTGATGTTGTGCAGGTCGATGCCGAGCGCGTTGCCCTGGTGCAGGTGGTTGTCGAGGATCGCCGAGAGCATGTTGTGGGCGGCGGTGACGGCGTGGAAGTCGCCCGTGAGGTGCAGGTTGAGCGTCTCCATCGGCACCACCTGCGAGTAGCCCCCGCCTGCCGCGCCGCCCTTGATGCCGAACGTCGGGCCCATCGAGGGCTGGCGGACCGCGACCGTGGCCGTGCGGCCGATGTGGCGCATCGCCTGGCCCAGGCCCACGGTGGTGGTGGTCTTCCCCTCGCCGAGCGGGGTGGGGGTGACGGCGGAGACCAGCACGTACTTGGCGCGGGGACGGTCGGCGAGCTCGTCGATCGCGTCCAGTTCGACCTTGGCGACCTGCCTGCCGTACGGGGTGATCAGGTGCTCCCCGATCCCCATCTCGGCCGCCACGTCGACCAGCGGCCGCAGCGCGGCGCCCTTCGCGATCTCCAGATCCGACGGGAATGCCCCCATCGCGCCCCCTCACCCTCGTGGCCCCCGTGATCGGGGCCGCCGGCACACCGTGGCTCACGGTAACCGGCGAGTGGCCCCGATCACAGGGGGGAGAGTGGGGGTGGGGCTGGACTCAGAGCGCGAGCAGCCGGTCGAAGAAGCTGCGGTAGCGGCGCAGGGCCAGACGCAGGTCCTCCGTGGACGTCTCGTCGGCGTCCAGGCCCTGCTCGATGCTGCGACGCTGCTCGCGGAACAGCGTCTCCAGCTCGTCCAGCAGCTCGCCCACCAGCGCGTCGGCCTGGGCAACGGCGCCGCGCGGCTCGTCGACGAACGCGCCCTTCACCTCGTTCCACCGCGACTGGTACGACGCCGCGTGGTCGGCGGGGACGAGGCGCTCCGTGGCACCGTCGCCCGAGCCGGCGCCGGTGTGCGCCTGCGGCGTTCGCGGCCCGGGGCTCGGGTCCCCGCTCGGCGTCGGCTGCTCCGCCGCTGTGCCCTGGCGCGCCGGCGTCTGCTGCTGCCCAGGTGGCTGCTGCTGCCCCGGGGGCCGCTGCTCGACCGGTGAACGCTGCTCCGCGGGTGTGCGCTGCTCGGGCGGAGTGCTCGGCTGCTGCGGCGACTCCCACGGCCGGCCCCGCTCCTGCTGGATCCGCTCCTGCGGAGCCCCGGCGTGCCGGGCCCCGTCGAACTGGTCGGGTTGCTGCGGTCCGGGCCCGCGCTGGGTGGGTGCCGCGTGTTCCGGTGCCGCGTGGTCCGGCGCTGCCTGGTCGGGCCTCATCGGGTGGGCTCCTCGCTCGTCACGTGCTGGTCACCGCGGTGCGTGCCGTCGTACTGCCCGTGGTCGTGCTGCCCGTCTGCGTGGTGCCCGTCGGTGCGGTACCCGTCCACGGGCTGGTCGGCGTGCTGGTCGGTGTGGCGCTGCTCGGGGATCTGGTCGGTGTGGTGCTCAGCGGATCGCGACGAGGTGAGCAGGGCCTCCACGAGCGATCGGTAGGAGGTCACCGCGTGGCGCTGCTGCTCGGTGTCGACGTCGCCGCGGGCGGTGGCGTCGCGCACGGCGCGGGCGTCGCGGTAGCGCTGCACGATCTCCGGGTGCTCGACGGAGATGTCGGCGGCGCGGCGGTCGAAGTCGCTGTCGGTGTCGCCGTCGGTGTCGCCGACGGGGTAGCCGCGCGTGCGCATGATGTCGACGACCAGCAGGTCGGCGTCGTGCACGGCGCGGCGGGGGTCGTCGACGAACTCGCGCTGGATGCCCTCCCACGAGGCCGCGAACCGGTCGCGCTCCTCGGGGCGCAGGTCGCGGATGTCGAGCTTGCGGTGCCGCTTCTCGCGCTCGGCGAGGTCGGCCTCTGCGGCGCGCTTGTCGCCCGCGCGGTCGATGCTGCGGTCGTACTCGGGGCCGAAGCGCTCCTGGAGGCGCTCGCTGCGGCGGCGCCGCGCCAGGAGCATTCCGGCGGCGATGAGCGCCACCACCAGTACCGCGATGACGACGACGAGGACGATCACGGTGCTGTCCACCGCATCCACCTCCTCCGTTCGGGGTGAAGGGCCACTCGATCGAGTGACGTTGCCCGACGACTACCTCGAGAGGCGGCCCACAAACATCTGAGCTGCGGATTCAGCGCAGGGCGGCGGAGGTCTCGATTTCCAGCCGGCCGTCCACGTCGTCGACGTGCACCCGGGTGCCCGGCGGGAGTTCGCCTGCGAGCAGGAGGCCGGAGAGCTGGTTGTCGACCTCCCGCTGGATCGTGCGGCGCAGCGGGCGGGCGCCGAACTCCGGCTGGTGGCCGAGCTCGGCGATGCGGCGCACGGCGGCGGGGGTGAACTCGACGGTGACGTCCTGGGCGGCCAGTCGGCTGCGGGTGTCCTCGAGCAGCAGGTCGGTGATGGTGGCGAGCTGGTCGGTGTCGAGCCTGCGGAAGACGATGATCTCGTCGATGCGGTTGAGGAACTCCGGGCGGAACACCTCGCGCAGCCGCGGCATGATCTTGTCGCGCAGCTCGGCGGAGTCGGCGTCGGCGTCGGCGTCGCGGTTGCTGCCGAACCCGAGCGTGGTGCCCCGGTTGGCGATCAGCTCCGACCCGACGTTGCTGGTCATGATCACGACGGTGTTGCGGAAGTCGACCGTGCGGCCCTGGCCGTCGGTGAGGCGGCCGTCGTCGAGCACCTGCAGCAGCACGTTGAACACGTCCGGGTGGGCCTTCTCGATCTCGTCGAGCAGCAGCACCGAGTACGGGCGCCTGCGCACGGCCTCGGTGAGCTGCCCCGCCTCGCCGTAGCCGACGTAGCCGGGGGGCGCGCCGACCATGCGGGCCACGGTGTGCCGCTCGCCGTACTCGCTCATGTCGAGGCGCACCATGCGGTCCTCGTCGCCGAACAGCGCCACCGCGAGCGCGCGGGCCAGCTCGGTCTTGCCCACGCCGGTCGGGCCGAGGAACAGGAAGCTGCCCACCGGGCGGTCCTCGTCGCCGAGACCGGCCCGCGAGCGGCGGATCGCCTCGGCCACCGCGGACACCGCCTCGTCCTGGCCGACGACCCGCTGGTGCAGCTCCTCCTCGAGGCGCAGCAGCCGGTCGCGTTCGGCCTCGGTGAGCTGGGCGACGGGCACGCCGGTGGAGCGCGAGACCACGTCGGCGATGTCGGCCACCCCGACCTCGGGCACGCCACCGTCGCCCGGTCCGGTCTCGGAGAGCTTGCGGCGCAGGTCCGCCATCTCGTCGCGCAGTTCGGAGGCGCGCTCGTACTGCTCGTCGGCGACGGCCTGGTCCTTGTCGCGTGCGAGCTGGTCGAACCGCTGCTCGAGCCCGCGCCGGTCGGTGGAGGGGGTGCGGGTGCGCAGCCGCACCCGCGCGCCCGCCTGGTCCACCAGGTCGATGGCCTTGTCGGGCAGGAACCGGTCGGTGATGTAGCGGTCGGAGAGCTCCACGGCGGCCCGCAGCGCGTCCTCGGTGTAGCGCACCTGGTGGTGGGCCTCGTAGCGGTCGCGCAGGCCGTGCAGGATCTCGACGGCGTCCTCGCACGAGGGCTCGGGCACCAGCACCGGCTGGAACCGGCGCGCGAGCGCGGCGTCGGACTCGATGTGCCTGCGGTACTCGTCCAGCGTGGTCGCGCCGATCACGTGCAGCTCGCCGCGGGCGAGGGCGGGCTTGAGCATGTTGCCGGCGTCCATCGCGCCGCCGCCGGTGTCGCCGCCACCGCCGCCGCCCGCGCCGACCATGGTGTGCAGCTCGTCGATGAACACGATCAGCTGGTCGCGGTTGGTGCGGATCTCCTCGATGAGCGTGCGCAGCCGCTCCTCGAAGTCGCCGCGGTAGCGCGTGCCGGCCACCACGCCGGACAGCTGCAGCTCCACGACCCGGCGCCCGGCGAGCGTGTCGGGCACGTCGCCGTCGACGATCCGCTGCGCGATCCCCTCGACGATCGCGGTCTTGCCGACACCGGCCTCCCCGATGAGCACGGGGTTGTTCTTGGTGCGCCGCGAGAGCACCTCGATCGTCTGCTCGATCTCGTCGGCCCGCCCGACCACCGGGTCGAGGCGGCCCTCGCGCGCTGCGGCCGTGAGGTCCTGCCCGAACTGGTCCAGCGTCGGGGTCGCGACGGCCGCCCCGGAAGCGCCGGGCGCCGCCGGTCCGCGCCCGCCCGGGCGGGCCGGGCTCTGGGCGCCGGGGCCGAAACTGGCCTCCGCCAGCAGGCGCCCCGCCGCCGACTCCTCGTTCGCGGCGATCGCGAGCAGCACGTGCTCGGGTCCGATGTAGGTCGATCCCAGCGAGCGCGACACCTGGTGGCCGTCCAGCAGCGCCCGCTTCGCGGCCGGGGTGAGCGCCGGGGCGCGGCCGGTCGGCTCGGACCGCGTGAGCCGCTCGTCGAGCATGCGGGCGATGCGGTCGGGGTCGGCGCCCGCCCGCTCGAGCCAGTGCCGCGTGGGCTCGAGCCGGGTGGAGGCCAGCAGCAGGTGCTGGGCGTCGAGGTCGGGGTCGCCGCGGTCGATGGCCAGCTGCGCGGCCGTCGCGACGAGCTCGCGCGCACCGGCGCTCATCAGCCGGGTCAGGTCGATCCGCCGGGCCGGGCCGCGCGCGCCGGGCCCGAAGAACCGGGCCAGGAAGTCGTCGAACGAGCCGGGGTCACCCGACCCGAGGAAGCCGGTCATGAGCACATCTCCTCGAGGCGTTCCGATCGGGGGGTCCTGGGGGCGTTCCCGGGGCACCGGATCCGAAACGGGCGGCACGCGACGTCGATCACTCGCCGGTTGGCGCGACCGCGCGCCGTGACCGAGACTCGCGGGGGTCGACGACGACCCCGGACGGACGGAGAGCACGACATGACCGAGAGCCCGCAGCGCGTGGCGATCGTGACGGGAGCGGCACGCGGGATCGGTGCCGCCACCGCCCGGCGGCTGGCCGCCGACGGCCTCGCCGTGGCGGTCGTCGACCTCGAGGAGTCGGCGGCGAAGGGCACGGTCGAGGCCATCGAGTCCGCCGGTGGGCGGGCGATGGCCGTCGGCGCGGACGTCGCCGACTCGGCGCGGGTCGAGGACGCCGTGGGCCGCGTGGCCGCCGAGCTGGGCCCGCCGGTCGTGCTGGTGAACAACGCCGGCGTCACCCGTGACAACCTGCTGTTCAAGATGTCCGAGCTCGACTGGGACACGGTGATGGGCGTGCACCTGCGCGGCTCGTTCCTCATGACGCGCGCCGTGCAGAAGTACATGGTCGAGCACCGGTTCGGGCGCATCGTCAACCTCTCCAGCACCTCGGCGCTGGGCAACCGCGGGCAGGCCAACTACTCCACGGCCAAGGCCGGGTTGCAGGGCTTCACCAAGACCCTCGCGATCGAGCTGGGCAAGTTCGGGATCACCGCCAACTGCATCGCGCCCGGGTTCATCGTGAGCGACATGACGAAGGCCACCGCGGAGCGCATCGGGCAGGACTGGGACACCTACGTCGCCGCCCGGGCCGCGGAGATCCCGGTGGCGCGGGCCGGGGAGCCCGACGACATCGCGAACGCCGTGTCGTTCTTCGTGAGCGGGAGCTCCGGGTTCGTCAACGGGCAGGTGCTCTACGTCGCGGGCGGCCCGAAGTCCTGACCGGCGCCGCGGGAGATCCGCATACTGGGTGCGTGCGCTTCATCTTCCGACCGCCGGCCGAGCACGCCGCCGGGCTGCTGTCGCTGCCGTGGGAGAAGCCGCTCGAGGAGTGGGACGACGAGCGGCTCCTCGAGGTGGCCCACCGCGGCATCTCCCGGCACGTCGTGCGCTTCGTCGAGGCCGACGGCCACGTCTACGCGCTGAAGGAGATCGACGAGCGCCTCGCCCGCCGCGAGTACCGGCTGCTGGGCCGGCTGGAGTCGATGGGCATGCCCGCGGTGTCGGTGCTCGGCGTGTGCGTCGAGCGGCCCCCGGCCGCCGGGGACACGGCGGACACCCCGCAGGACGCCGTGCTGGTCACCCGGTTCCTGGACTACTCGATGTCCTACCGGTACGTGTTCTCCCACGGCCACACCCAGCGCCCCACCCTGCAGCTGATCGACGCGATGGTGGAGCTGCTGGTGCGGCTGCACCTCGCGGGGCTGTTCTGGGGTGACTGCTCGCTGTCCAACACCCTGTTCCGTCCCGACGCGGGCAGCATCGCCGCCTACCTGGTGGACGCCGAGACCGCGGAGCTGCACCCCACGCTCTCGCCGGGGCAGCGCAGCTTCGACATCGACTACGCCGCCGAGCGCGTCGGCGGGGAGCTGTTCGACCTGCAGGCGGGCGGCCTGCTGCCCGACGACGTCGACCCGGTCGAGATCGCCGCCGAGCTGCCGCGCCGCTACCACGCCCTGTGGGACGAGCTCACCCGCGAGGAGCTGCTGCGCCCCGACGAGCAGCGCTACCGCGTGGCCGCCCGGGTGGACCGGATCAACGAGCTCGGCTTCGACGTCGACGAGATCGAGCTGACCACCACCGACGCCGGTGTCCGGTTGCGCGTGCGCACCCAGGTCGCCGAGACCGGCAGGCACCGCAACAAGCTCTACGCCCTCACCGGGCTGGAGGTCACCGAGAACCAGGCGCGCAGGCTGCTCAACGACCTCACCAGCTACCGCGGCTACCTCGAGCAGAAGGAGGGGCGCGCCGTCCCCGAGACCGTGGCCGGGCACCGGTGGCGCGCCGAGGTCTACGACCGCGTGATGGCCCGCATCCCCGAGGAGCTCGCCGACCGCATGGCGCCCGCGGAGGTGTTCCACGAGATCCTGGAGCACCGCTGGTTCCTGTCCGAGCGGGCGGGCAAGGACGTCGGCACCACCGCGGCGGCCAAGTCGTACATCGACGCGATCCTGCGGCACACCCCGAGCACCCTCACCCTGCCCGGCGGCGACCCGCTCCCGCGGTAGCTGCCGGCACACCTGTCGTCGGCATGGCCCTTCGGGGCCTGCCTGGCACACCGGTCGTGGTGCCGGCACACCGACTGCAGTCGGTGTGCGGGCAACGGAGGTGGTGTGCGAGCCGGTGTCGGCCCGGGGGAGGCTCGGTCCGACACCGGCACACCGGTGCACCCGGGTGGAGACCGCTGCCGGTGTGCGAGACCACCGGCGGGAGGAGGCCCAGGTGGCGGCCGGGACGCGGTCGGCGCGGTCACCGAGGCCCGCTTCCGCAGGTGGGGATGACCGCGCTCACCCGCGACCGCTACGGTACGGGGCGTGACGTCCGGCACCCCTTTCGATCCCGACGAGCCGCCCGTGCCGCCGTCGCGGCGGATCGACACCGTGGAGCCGAACCTCGCGCGCGTCTACGACGCCTTCCTCGCGGGCAAGGACAACTACGCCGCCGACCGCGCCGTCGTCGACGAGATCCGGTCGCTCACGCCCGAGTTCACCCGGGTGGTGCAGGAGGAGCGGGCGTGGCTGGGCCGGGTCACCCGGTTCCTGGTGAAGTCGGCGCACGTCGAGCAGATCCTGCACGTCGGGGCCGGCCTGCCCACGGTGGACAACACCCACGAGGCCGCCCAGCGGTTCAACTCCGACACGCGCGTCATCTACGTCGCCGACGACCCGGTGGTGCTCGCGCACGGCCGCGCGATCCTGGAGGAGAACGACCTCACGCACCTGGTCGACGCCCGCTTCGACCGCCCGGAGGAGGTGCTCGGCCACGAGACGGTCACCAAGTACCTCGATCCGGACGGGCCGGTGGCGCTGATCCACAGCCGCACGCTGCACCACGTTCCCGGTGAGCAGGGTCCGCACGAGCTGGTGCGCCGCTACCTCGACCTGCTCCCGTCCGGCTCCTACCTGGTGGTCTCGCACTTCTGCGACCCGGAGGACGAGGGTCAGGGCAGCCAGCTCGCCCGGCTGGTGGAGGGCGTGTTCGGCCGCAGCGGCCTCGGGCCGGTGGCGTTCCGCCCGCGCAGCGAGATCGAGGCGTTCTTCGAGGGGCTCGACCTCGTCGAGCCGGGCGTCACCCGGCTGCGCGACTGGTGGCCCGACGGGCCGCTGATGGCCTCGGCCGGCAGGGAGGACGGGATGATCGTCGGCGGGGTGGCCCGCAAGCCCTGAGCATGAACGTCGCGAGATCGTCCTGATCGCCCCCGCCGGGGCACCCCGCCGCATCTCGGATGGATCTCCCGCTCCGAGATCGGCGTTTCCGCCCTGCGAAGGGCGGTGCGGCGGATCTCGGAACGATCTCGGCCGCGGTGCGCCCGCTCAGGACGCGCGCGGCACCACGGTGATCGACCAGGGCCCGATCGGCTCGGCGCCCGAGCCCACGTCGACGGCGTCGCCGCTCGCGTTGACGACCACCGCGCCGTCGGGTGCGCGCAGGACGATGATCGGGGACTCGGGGGAGCGCCCGATCTCGACGTCCCCCTTCGCCAGCCGCGGCACGAGCCACTGCCAGGCCTCGGTGAGCGGGGTGGGGCGGCCGCCGTCGTCCTGGGAGCTGTCGGTCCACAGCGACGCGTAGTGCAGGCTGGGGTCGCCCTGCGGTCCCCACAGCAGCGCACCGGACACGCCGGAGCGCGCGTACGCCGCCACCGCCGCGAGCGTCGCGGTGGCGCTCGCCGGGCTCTCCGCGCCGGGCTGCGCGTCCTCCGGGACGTCGGGGTAGAACTCGGCCCACCAGATGGGCAGGTCGCTGCGCTGTCGCAACCAGGCGTCCAGGTCGGCGAACTTCTGGGCGCCGTCGACGACGGGCGGGATCGTGTCGTTCCTGGTCTTGGTGGAGGCGTCGACCGCGAGGAAGTCGGCGCCGACGTTGTGCTGCAGCCAGTGGTCGACCACGTCGAGGCTGCGCTGGTCCGCCGCCCCCCACGGCCCGCGGACCTCGGTGGACGCGTCGGTGCTGCCCTCGTCGAGGCTGATGAGCACCACGTAGGGGCCGCCGACCTGGACGTCGGGGCGCACGGCCTTCACCGCGGTGTAGACCTGGTTGTAGAACTCGGTGTAGCCCTCGTAGTCCCAGCGGTTCGCCGCGCTGTTGTAGAAGCCCTTGAGCTCGTTCCACACCAGCACGCGCTCCACCTGGGGGTAGCGCTTCACCGCCTCGGCGGCGAGGTTCGCGTAGTCGCCGAAGTGCTCGGGCAGCGGCTCGTCCTCGAGGGTGGACCAGTCGGTCTCGCCCTCCTCGCCGCCCTTCATCCAGTCGGGGGCGCAGCACAGGGTGAGCATCGCCTTACCACCGGTCTCCTCGGTGAGCTCCATGCGCTCGTCGAGCGAGTCCCAGTCGTACTCGCCGGGTTCGGGCTCCGGGTTGTCGGTGCCGAAGCCCATGAGGTGGTGGTTCTGCCAGATCGCGCTGCCGTCCTCGAGGATCTCCGTGCCCCGCTCGGTGGCCTCGTCGGGGTGGTGGGAGTCCAGGCTGTTCTGGGTGTGGGTCACCCCGAGCTCCAGCGGCGCCTGCTGCTGCTCCCAGGTGAAACCGGGGTCGGCCTCGATCGCCTGCAGCGCCTGCTCCGACACCGACGTCGGGCCGGACGGGCCGGTGCTGCAGGCCGCCAGCCCCAGGATCGCGGCGAGCGCTGCGCCGAGCACCGGGACGCGGGGACGGGGAGAACGCACGTCGGGGAACCTCGCTGTCGACGATCGTTGTCAGCAACCGGTGGGAACGCGCCGCACCCTACCGCCGGGCCGCGATCGGGCTCAGGCGGCGCCGGTCGCGCTCCGCAACCAGCCCGGACGCTCCCGCAGCTGCGCGGGCGTGCCCCGCTGCGCGACCCGGCCGTCCACCAGCACCACCACCTCGTCCATCCGGTCGAGGGCGGCCAGGTCGTGGGTGATGAGCACCAGCGACCGGCCCTCCGTCGCGCGCAGCAGGTCGTCGAGCACCGCGTCGCGGGTGTCCGGGTCGAGGTGGGTGGTCGGCTCGTCGAGCACGAGCAGCGTGCCGGTGCGCCCGGTCGCGGGCACCAGCAGCGCACGGGCGAGCGCGAGCCGCTGGCGCATCCCGCCCGACAGGCGCGCCCCGTGGGTGCCCACCTCGGTGTCGAGCAGCGCGGGGTCGAGGCCGACCCGCGCCAGCACGGCCCGCAGCTGCGCGTCGTCGGCGTCGGGGCGGGCCAGGAGCAGGTTGGCCCGCACGGTGCCGGTGAACAGGTGCGGGTCCTGGGGCATCCCGGTCACGCGGGTGCGCACGGTGTCGGCGGGCAGGGCCGTGACGTCGTCCCCGTCGAGGTGCACGGTGCCCGCGTCGGGGTCGCGGAAGCGGAAGAGGACGGCGGCGAGCGTGGTCTTGCCCGACCCGCTGGGGCCCACCACCGCGACCCGCCTTCCCGGCGGCACGTCGAGGTCGACGCCGTCGAGCGCCCACGGCTCGCCGGGGCCGTAGCGCACCCGCAGCCCGCGGACGCGCAGCCCGTCCGGCGCCGGGGCCGGTGCGGCCGTGGACCGGCGGATGAGCGCGGGCGGGGTGTCGAGCACGTCGAACAGCCGGGCGCCCGCCGCGCGCACCGCGCCGAGGCGGGCGGCGGCCCCGGGCAGCGGCGCGACGATCTCGAAAGCGGCGAGCGCGGTGAGCACCAGCACCGCGAGGGGCACGGGCGCGAGCTCACCGTCGTGCACCGCGGCCACGCCGCAGAGCAGGGTGGCCCACAGGGTGAGGCCCGCCACCAGCGCGGACGCGCCCGCGCCGAGACCCGACAGCGCCGCGTCGCGCCGCTCCGCCGCGGTGAGCTCGGTGTCGGCCGCCTCGACCCGGGCGAGCGCGGCGGGCATGGCGCCGTAGGCGACCAGGTCGGGCGCGCCGTGCAGGGCGTCGACCAGCGCCGTGGACAGGGCCGCGCGGCCCGTGGCGCGCCGCCTACCCGGGCCGCGTCCGGCGGCCGCGGCGGCGAGCGGGACGGCCACGCCGCCCAGCACGAGGCCCGCGGCGAGCAGCAGCCCGGCGGGCGCGAACAGCGCCGTGCTCACCACCACGACGCCCGCGCCGGTGACCAGCGCCGCCAGCGGCGGGGTCAGGCCGCGCACGAGCAGGTCCTGCGTGGAGTCGGTGTCGCTGACGAGCCGGCTCACGAGGTCGCCCACGCGGAACCGGTGCACCGGCTCGCTGCCTGCGAGCCGCTCGTACACGCGGGCCCGGGCGTCGGCGAGCGTCCGCAGCGCGGCGTCGTGGGTGACGAGCCGCTCCAGGTAGCGCGCCACCCCGCGCGTCACGCCCAGTGCCCGCGTCGCGACGACGGCCACGGAGAGCGCCGTGAGCGGCGGCGACGTGGCGGCGGTGGCGATGAGCCACGAGGCGACCACGAGCAGGGCCACCCCGGACGCGGTGGCCGTGGCCCCGGCGAGCACCCCGAGCGCGAACCGGGCGCCGCGCGGGCGGGCGAGCGCCACCATGCGCACGAGCGGGTCGCGGGACCGGGTGGTGTTCTCAGCCATGGCCCGCTCCGGTGAGCACCGGCCCGGTGACGCGCCCGGCGTCGAGGTGCACGACCTCGTCGGCCAGGTCGGCCCACCCGTCGTCGTGGGCGACGATCACGCCGGTCCGCCCCTCCAGCAGGCGGGCCACGCCGGCGCGAACCGCAGCCGCGTGCTCCGGGTCGAGGTGCGCGGTGGGCTCGTCGAGCAGCACGATCGGGGCGTCGAGCACCTCCTGGCGCAGGAAAGCCCGCGCGAGCGCGATGCGCTGGCGCTGCCCGGCCGACAGCCGGTGGCCGCGTTCGCCCAGCGCGGTGGCGTAGCCGTCGGGCAGCGCGGCGATCACCTCCTCGGCCTCCGCGCGGCGCGCCGCCCGGCGCACGGCCTCGTCGGGCGCGTCCGGCAGGCCGAGGCGGATGTTGCCGGCCACGGAGTCGTCGAACAGGTACGGGTGCTGGGGCAGCCACGCGATCCGCTGCCGCCAGAGGTCCGGGTCGGTCCGCGCGAGATCGATCTCCGTCCCGTCAGCCGCGGTGACGAGCACGCGACCCGCCGTCGGCTCGGCGAAGCGCAGGAGCAGGGCCAGGAGGCTGGTCTTGCCCGCTCCGCTGCGCCCGGTGACGAGCGTGATGGCGCCCGGGCGCAGCGCGAGGTCCACGCCGTCGAGGGCAGGTGCGTCGCGTCCGGGGTGGACGAGGCCCACGCCCGCGAATCGCACGTGCGGGCGCGGCGCCGGCCGCACGGGGGTGGACGGGGCCACGGCCGGGCCCGGCCGCTCGAGGACCGCGAACACGCGCTCGGCCGCCGTGACCCCCTCCATGCTCGCGTGGAACCGCGCGCCGACCTCGCGCAGCGGCAGGTAGGCCTCCGGGGCGAGGACGAGCACGAGCAGCGCCGTCTCCAGGTCCAGCCGCCCGTAGAGCAGCCGCAGCCCGACCTCCACGGCCACCAGCGCCACGGCGAGGGTCGCGAGCAGCTCGAGCACGAACGCCGACAGGAACGCCACGCGCAGCGTGCGCATCGTCGCCTCGCGGTGGGCGTCGGTCACGCGCCGGATGAGCGCGGCCTCGGCCTTGGCGCGGCGGAACACCGCGAGCGTGGGCAGGCCCTCCACGACGTCGAGGAAATGGCCGCCGAGGCGCTGCAGCAGGTGCCACTGCCGTCGCGTGCGGTCCTGGGTGTGCATGCCCACGAGTGCCATGAACAGCGGGATCAGCGGCAGTGTCAGCGCGATGACCAGCCCGGAGATCCAGTCGGCCCGGAACACGACCACGAGGACGGCCAGGGGCACGAGCGCGGCGAGCACGAGCTGGGGCAGGTAGCGGGCGACGTAGTCGTCGAGGGCGTCCAGGCCGCGGGTGGCGAGCGTGGCGAGCTCCCCGGCGTCCGTGGTGGCGGGGTCGGCGGCCGCCACGTGCCGCACCAGGCGCAGCCGCAGGTCGGACTTCACCCGGGCGGCGCTGCGCAGGGCGGCGGTCTCCGCGCCGTAGGAGAGTGCGGCGCGGGCGAGCGCGACGGCCCCGACCGCGGCCACGGTGGCACCGAGCGCTCCTGCACCGCCCGCGCTCGCCCCGGCGATCGCGTGCGCCACCAACCAGGCCTGCAGCAGGATCAGCGCGGTGGCGGCGAACCCGCACGCCACGGTGACGGCCAGGTGCGTCCGCACCGCGGCGGTGGAGCGCACCAGGCGCGGGTCGAGGGGTTTCACGAGACGTGCGCCCGCGTGACCCGCCGCCGGAACACCCAGTAGCTCCACGACTGGTAGAGCACCACCAGCGGCAGGAACAGCGCGCCGACCCAGGAGAGGATCCCGAGCGTGTAGGGCGCCGACGCCGCGCTCGCCACGGTCAGGTCGAAGGCCGGGTCGAGCAGCGAGGGCAGCACGGCCGGGAACAGCGCGGCGAACACCACGGCCGAGGTGGCCGCCACCGCGACCGCCGTGGCGGCGAACGCCCAGCCCTCGCGGCCGCGGGCCACCAGCGCCGCCCCGGCGAGCAGCGCGCCGAGGGCGCAGGCGGCCAACGCGGCCGTGGCGGGCGACCCGTGGTCGGCCTGGGTCCACATGAGGAAGGCGAAGAGCGCAGCTCCCGCCACCGGCGCGGCGGTGCGCGCCGCCGCCAGCGCCCGCCGCCGGACCGGGCCGTCGGTCTTGAGCGCGAGGAACACCGCGCCGTGCAGGACGAACAGCGCCAGCGTGGTCATGCCGCCCACCAGCGCGTACGGGTTGAGCAGGTCGACCAGACCGGAGCGCACCACCCCGTCGGCGTCCAGCTCCACCCCGCGCACGACGTTGGCGAACACCAGACCCCACACGAACGCGGGCACCGCGCTGCCGAACACGATCGCGGCGTCCCAGCGGGCCCGCCAGCGCGCGTCGTCGCGCTTGCCGCGGTACTCGAACGCCACCCCGCGCCCGATCAGCGCCACGAGGACGAGCAGGACGGGCAGGTAGAACCCGCTGAAGGTGGCGGCGTACCAGGCCGGGAACGCGGCGAACATCGCGCCGACCGCGGTGATCAGCCAGACCTCGTTGCCGTCCCACACCGGGCCGATCGCGTTGATCACCACCCGGCGGTCGGCCTCCGCCGCGCGCCCGCGGCCGAGCACCGGCAGCAGCATGCCGACGCCGAAGTCGAAGCCCTCCAGCACGAAGTAGCCGGTCCACAGCACCGCGATCGCCACGAACCAGACGGTGGGCAGGTCCACGATCATTCCTTCCTGGGCCGACCAGGGCCGGCTAGTAGACGAACGCGGGGATCGACGCGGGCTCGGGCTCACCCTGGCGCGGGTAGGGCATGACGTGGCCCGGCCCGGCCGCCACGTAGCGCAGCAGCAGCCGCACCTCCACCACCGCGAGCACCCCGTAGAGCACGGTGAAGACGGTGAGCGAGGTGGCGACCTCCGCCAGGCTCACGCCCGGGGAGACGCTCGCCGCCGTGAGCAGCTGCCCGACCACCGTCCAGGGCTGGCGGCCCATCTCGGTGAGGACCCAGCCGAAGATGTTCGCGGCCAGTGCGGCGGGCAGGGCGGCGATCGCCACCCGGTACATCCAGCGCTGCCGCGGCAGCGCGCCGCGCCGGGTGAGCCACAGGCCGAGCACCCCGACGCCGACCCCGGCCAGGCCCAGGCCGATCATCAGCCGGAACGACCAGTAGAGGACGGGGATGTTGGGCGTGTAGTCGCCCGGCCCGAACTGCGCCGCGAAGCGCTGCTGCAGGTCGTTGATGCCCTCGACCTCGCCGGCCGGGGAGCCGGTGGCGAGGAAGCTCAGCACGTAGGGCACCTCGACGTCGACGATGTTGCGCCCCACGCCGACCTCGCCGATCTCGTGGTCGCCGATCGCGAACAGCGAGAACCCGGCGGCGCCCTCGGTGTCCCAGATCGCCTCGGCGGCGGCGAGCTTCATCGGCTCGTACTCGGCCATGAGCTTGGCCTGGTGGTCGCCGGAGAGCGCGACCACGGCCCCCGCGATCGCGGTGGTGACCAGCCCGGCGCGCAGCGTGCGGCGGAACATGCCGGGCTCGTCGGGGTGCGGTGCCTTGTCGCGGTGCAGCAGCTTGTACGCGCTGACCGCCACGACGAACAGCCCGGCCACCACGAACGACGCGCTGACCACGTGCAGGTAGGTCGAGAGCGCCTGCGGGTTGGTGAGCACCGCGCCGATGTCGGTGAGGTACGCGCGGCCCGTCGCGGGGTCGACCGCGAAGCCGACCGGGTGCCGCATCCAGGCGTTGGCGGCGAGGATGAAGAACGCCGACAGGTTCGAGCCGATCGCCGCGGCCCAGATCGTGGCCAGGTGCACCCGGCGGGGGAGCCGGTCCCACCCGAAGATCCACAGCCCGATGAACGTGGACTCGAGGAAGAACGCGAGCAGCGCCTCCATCGCCAGCGGCGCCCCGAAGACGTCCCCGACGAACGTCGAGTAGGCGCTCCAGTTCATCCCGAACTGGAACTCCTGCACGATCCCGGTCACCACGCCCATGGCGAAGTTGATCAGGAAGAGCTTGCCGAAGAAGCGGGTGGCGCGCAGGTACTCGGCCCGCCCGGTGCGGTGCCACGCCGTCTGCAGCGCGGCCACCACGACCGACAGCCCGATCGTCAGCGGGACGAACAGGAAGTGGTAGACGGTCGTGATCCCGAACTGCCAGCGCGCCAGGTCCAGTGCATCCACCCCGTGCCTCCCTGAACTTCTACGGCCTGTAGTAGTTCTACCGCATGTAGAAGATCAGGTGTGGGGTGGGTGGCGTAGATCGCGCCGTGCGGCGTCGGACCCGCGCGGTGTCAGACTCTGGCGGTGGCGAACTCCTTGCCCTCGTCGTTCTCGACGACCACCTCGGAGACCTGGTCGAGGGGCACGAGCGCCGACCCGTCGAGGGTGACCCCGTCGCGCCACCCGGTCTGGGGCACCAGCCAGCTGCCTGCGATCTCGCGCGTGCCGTCACGGGCCACCACCACGATGTAGCAGCGCTCGCCGCCCGGGATCCCCTTCACGGTGGTCGTGAGCCGCACCCAGCCCGTCGCCGGGGTGAGCGTGGCGGTCATCGCGACGCCGGGGGCGCCGCTGCCGGTGAGCTGCACCGCGCCCGGCGCGGCGACCACGGCCGGGGGCTCGGGCGGGGGTGGCGCGGTCTCGCGCCCGATCAGCACCCCGCCACCGAGGAACACCGCCACCGCGGCCGCGGCCGTGCCGGCGAGCAGGAACCGCCGCCTGCGGCGCCGGGCCGCGGCCTCGGACCGCACCTGCCGCACGGTGCGCTGCAACATCAGGTCGGCGTCGGGCGGTCCCTCGAGGAACGCCTCCGGTGGCACGTCGTCGAGCAACTGGACCATCCCACGCAGTTCCTCCCACTCGCGCCGGCACGCCGGGCACCCCGCGAGGTGCTCCTCCACGGCACGCGACTGCGCCGGGTCGAGCAGGCCCAGGGCGTGGGCCCCGAGCTCCTCGGGGTCGTGCGCCTCGCCGTCGTGCGGATCCATCCAGTCGCCGTTGCCTGCCCGGTGGCGGTTCATGCCGGCACCTCCCGCCCCGCGCTCTCGGCCGTCGCGGCGAGCGCCTGGCGCAGCGCCCGCAACGCGTAGTACGAGCGCGACTTGACCGTGCCGGCGGGGATGCCGAGCGCGGTGGCCGCCTCGCCGAGGCTGCGGCCCTTGAAGTAGATCTGGTCGAGCACACCCCGGTGGTCCTCGGAGAGCTCGTCGAGCGCCGCCATCACGGTCACCGAGGCCACCACGCTGTCGGCGTGGTCGCGCACCACCGGTGGCGCGTCCGGGTTCTCCGCCACCTCCTGCGGCCGGGCCGCGCGGGCCCGGTACCGGTCGGTGACGAGGTTGCGCACCACCGTCAGCAGCCAGCCCCGCGCGGAGCCCTTGCCGTTGGTCAGGACGTCCGGATGTCGCCAGGCGCGGATGAGTGTCTCCTGCACGATGTCCTCCGCAGCGGCACGGTCGCCGGTCAGCCGGGTGGCGTAGGCGAGCAGGGCTCGCCCGTGCTCCGAGTAGACGGCGTGCACAAGTGCCTCGTCACGATCACGGGCGGGCGGCATGGTCGGTGGGCTCCCGGGGGCGTGAGGTCGGGGGCGGAACCCTAGTCGAGCGGCTCCCACCACCGACACGTCGCATCGGGGCATCCGGTTCACCGCGGATCCACCGGAATTCCGGCTGAACCGGTTGCGCCCGCGATCCGTGTGGGAAGAAGCGCGCCCGGACCGACCGGGCCCCGACGACACCGGGGGAGTGCCGTGGCCAGGTTCGCACCGCTGATCACACTCGGCACGGTGGCCGCACTCGGCGGCGGGCTGCTGCTGCTCAACACCACGATCGCCGGTCCGCCGACGGTCACCACCGGCACGGCGGTGGCCGCCGCCGCACCGGAGACGGCCGTCCCGCCCGCGGTCCCACTCGCCGAGGCGCCACCACCCGCGGCGGCTCCCGCGGTGGCCGAGGCCGCCTACACCGGCCGCTCGGCGGGCAACGAGGTCACCGTCGCCGTCGCGGTCAAGGACGGGAAGGCCGTGGCGTACGTGTGCGACGGCAAGAAGATCGAGGCGTGGTACGAGGGCACGCTGACCGGCGCCGACCTGTCGTTGTCGGCGGCGGGCGGCGCCCCCGGGATCACCGCCACCGTCACCGACGCGGCCACCCTCGGCACGGTCACCGTCGGGGACGAGGAATTGCCGTTCGCCGCCCAGCAGGTCACCGCGCCCGCCGGGTTGTACGAGGGCCGCGCCTCCGTGAAGGGCGTCCTCACCCGGATCGGCTGGATCGTCGACGAGGACGGCGACGTCACCGGCGTCGCCAACTCCGGCGGCACCCGCCGGGCCGCGCCCGACCTGGACCCCACCGACCTCACGGGCACGCGGATCGGCGGCGTGCCGGTCACGGTCACGCCCCTCGACGGCTCCGGGCCGGTGATCGGGCGATGAGCCGGCCCGCCCACGAGGTGACCGACCCGGAGATCCCGGTCCAGCGGGTCACGGCGCAGGACTGGGGCACGCAGATGCCCGGCCCGCACTCCGGGCCGCACCGGGAACGCGTGATCCCGCGCGCGGAGGGCTACCCGGCCGCGGGGCCACCGCACCGGCGTGCGGCGCAGCGGTCCGGCGGCGGCGCGCTGCTCGTCGCGGTGGCCGTGGGCGCCCTGGTGGCGGTGGGCCTCGGCGCGTACGGGCGGCTGCACGAGCCGGCGTCGGTCGCGCTGAACATCGCCGGCTTCTCCTCCGGGCTCGCCGCGAAGGCGTGGCTGGCGAGCGGTGCGTTCCTGCTGGCGCTGGTGCAGCTGTGGTCGGCCTCCGCCCTGTACGGGCGGGTGGGGCGGCGGTGGCGCGCCGCGGGCGGCGCCCCGGACTGGGTGACCGGTCTGCACCGCTGGTCGGGCCGGGCGGCCGTGCTGCTCACCGTGCCGGTGGCGGTGCACTGCCTCTACGCGTTCGGCTACGAGGACTCCACCCCGCGGGTGCTGGTGCACTCGGTGGCAGGCTGCTTCCTCTACGGCGTGTTCGTCACGAAGATGCTGGTGCTGCAACAGCCCCGCAGCCCCCGGTGGAGCCTGCCGCTGTTCGGCGGCCTGCTGTTCACCGCCCTCACCGCGGTGTGGGCCAGCTCGGCCGGCTGGTTCTTCTCGACGTCCGGACTCACCTTCTGAAAGGACCCCCGTGCACCCTGCACATCCGACCTCGGTCACGCGACGGATGTTCGTCGCCGGCACGTGCGGCGCGGCGTGCACCGCCGCGCTGAGCGCCTGCAGCACCTACCCCGTCGGGCCGGCGGCCCCCGCCTCGAGCCCGGCGCCGGACGCGCCGGCCCAGGGCGGCCCGGCGCAGGGCGGCGCGTCGCTGGTCGCCGCGTCCGACGTGCCGGTGGGCGGCGGCACCGTGTTCGCCGAGCAGGACGTCGTGGTCACGCAGCCGACCGCGGGCGAGTTCCGCGCCTTCTCCGCCACCTGCACGCACCAGGGCTGCCCCGTCACCGAGGTGGCGGACGGCACGATCAACTGCAACTGCCACGGCAGCAAGTTCGCCGTGGAGGACGGCAAGGTGGTCGACGGCCCGGCGGACAGCCCGTTGCCCGAGCGCGCGATCGAGGTGGACGGCGAGGAGATCCGGCTCGCCTAGCCGCCCCCACCCCGCCCCCTCCCGAAGTTCAGGAAAGCCACATTCAGGGCCGCAGCGGCCCTGAATGTGGCTTTCCTGCCCTCCCCCCGCCTTCCCCCGGGGGAGGCACCGGCCGTGCCTCGGATCACTCCGTCGCGACCGGGTCACCGCCCGTGTCCCGACCTACACTCCGGACGGTCGGGCCCGGCGGCGGGGTTGCTGCCCGGGGTGGCGGAAGGTGCTGCATGAACACGGCCCCCAGCGGTACGGCTCAGGTCGACGGTGACGCGCTCGACGCGCAGGCGCCCGCCGAGCCGGAGGAGCTCGCGCTCGCGGCGGAGTTCCCGGCGGCGGAGCGGCAGGACTGGCTCGCGCTCGTCGACCAGGTGGTGCGCAAGGCCCGGCGGATCCCGGAGGGCGCGCAGGCGGGTGCCGGGTTCGAGGCGCTGACCCGCCGCACGTTCGACGGCATCGTGGTGCGGCCGCTGTACACCGCCGAGGACGCCCCCGATCCGGAGTCGGCGGGGGTGCCCGGTGCGGCCCCGTACGTGCGGGGTGGGCAGGCGAACGGGCCCGCTCCCGACGGGTGGGACGTCCGGCAGCGGCACGCCGACCCGGATCCGGCCTCGGCGCGCGCCGCGGTGCTGGCCGACCTCGAGAACGGCGTCTCCTCCCTCTGGCTGGCCGTCGGCGCGGGCGGCACGGCCGTGGCGGATCTGGGTGCGGTGCTGGAGGGGGTGCGGCTCGACCTCGCGCCGGTCGTCCTCGACGCGTCCGGCGACGCCGCCGACACCGAGCTCGCCGCGGCGGAGGCGTTCCTGGACCTGGGCGGCGAGCGGGCCGAGCTGCTCGGCACGCTCGGCCTCGACCCGGTGGGGCGCCGCGCCCGTACCGGGACCGGGCCCGCGCCCGACGTCGTCGTCCCGGTCGCGACCCGGGTGGCCGAGCGGTTCCCGCGGGTGCGGGTCGTGGTGGTGGACGCGCTCCCGGTGCACGGCGCGGGCGCGTCCGACGCGCAGGAGCTGGGCTACTCGCTCGCGGCCGGGGTGGCGTACCTGCGCGCGCTCACCGGCGCCGGCCTCGACCTGGCCACGGCCGCGGCCCTGCTGGAGTTCCGGTACGCGGCCACCACGGAGCAGTTCCCGACGATCGCGAAGCTGCGGACCGCGCGGCTGCTGTGGTCGCGGGTCACGCAGGCGTGCGGGCAGGCGTTGCCGCAGTTCCAGCACGCCGCCGCCGCACCCGTGATGCTGACGCGCCGCGACGTGCACGGGAACATGCTGCGCGGCACGGTGGCCGGGTTCGCGGCCGGGGTCGGCGGTGCCGACGCGGTCACGGTGGCGCCGTTCGACGCGGCGCTGGGCGCCCCGGAGGCGTTCTCGCGGCGGATCGCCCGCAACACGCAGGCGTTGCTGGTGAAGGAGGCGCACCTCGCGCGGGTGGTCGACCCGGCGGGCGGCGCGTGGTTCGTGGAGTCGCTCACCCGGGAGCTGGCCGCGGCGGCCTGGGCGTTCTTCCAGGAGATCGAGGCCGCGGGCGGCGTGGTGGCCGCGCTGGACGCGGGCCTGGTGGCCGAGCGGGTGGCGGCCGTGCGCGAGCGGCGTGCGGAGGCGGCGGCCCGGCGCACCGCCCCGATCGTCGGGGTGAGCGAGTACGCCGACCTCACCGAGCCCCGGGCACGGGCGGAGGTGGTCGAGCCACCGGAGCCGGGCCCTGGCGGGCTGCCGCGCTTCCGGCCCGCCGAGCCGTACGAGGCCTTCCGCGACCGTTCCGACGCCCTGCTCGAGAAGACGGGTGCCCGGCCGCGCGCGTTCCTCGCCACCCTGGGCCCGCTGTCGGCTCACACCGCGCGGGCGGGTTTCGCGCGCAACCTGCTGCAGGCCGGCGGGATCGAGACGCCGGAGGCGGGGCCCACCGAATCCGCGGACGACGTGGTGGCGGCGTTCCGGGAGGCGGGTACCCCGGTGGCGGTGCTGTGCGCCACCGACGCCCTGTACGCCGAGCGGGCCGAGGAGACGGCGGCCGCGCTGCGGGCGGCGGGCGCGCGGCTCGTGCTGCTGGCGGGCCGGGCGCAGGTGCCGGGGGTGGACGGGCACCTGGCCGCGGGCTGCGACGCGCTCGCGGTCATCGAGTCGGTCCACGCGGCGCAGGAGGTGCAGGCATGATCCCCGACTTCACGAGCGTCCCGCTGGAGGACGCCGGCGCCCCGGCCGCGGAGTGGGCGGGTGACGTGCCGGTGTGGGAGTCGCCCGAGGGCATCGGCGTGAAGCCGCTGTACACGGCGGCCGACCTGGCCGGGGTCGACTTCCTGCACACGTACCCGGGCATCGCGCCCTACCTGCGCGGCCCGTACCCCACGATGTACACCACCCAGCCCTGGACGTTGCGCCAGTACGCCGGGTTCTCCACCGCGGCGCAGTCGAACGCGTTCTACCGGCGCAACCTGGCGGCGGGGCAGAAGGGCCTGTCGATCGCCTTCGACCTCGCCACCCACCGCGGCTACGACTCCGACCACCCGCGGGTGGCGGGCGACGTCGGCATGGCGGGCGTGGCGATCGACTCGATCTACGACATGCGCGAGCTGTTCGACGGCATCCCGCTGGGCGAGATGTCGGTGTCGATGACGATGAACGGGGCCGTGCTGCCCGTCCTCGCGCTCTACGTCGTGGCGGCCGAGGAGCAGGGGGTGCCGCACGAGCGGCTCACGGGGACCATCCAGAACGACATCCTCAAGGAGTTCATGGTCCGCAACACCTACATCTACCCGCCGCAGCCGTCGATGCAGATCATCTCGGACATCTTCTCCTACACCTCGCGGGAGATGCCGAAGTTCAACTCGATCTCCATCTCGGGCTACCACATCCAGGAGGCCGGGGCCACGGCCGACCTGGAGCTGGCCTACACCCTCGCCGACGGTGTGGAGTACCTGCGGGCGGGCCGCGACGCCGGGCTGGACGTCGACCGGTTCGCGCCGCGCCTGAGCTTCTTCTTCGGCATCGGGATGAACTTCTTCATGGAGGTCGCGAAGCTGCGCGCGGCCCGGCTGCTGTGGGCGAAGCTCGTGAAGCAGTTCGACCCGCAGAACCCGAAGTCGCTGTCGCTGCGCACGCACTGCCAGACCTCGGGCTGGTCGCTCACCGCGCAGGACGTCTACAACAACGTGATCCGCACCTGCGTGGAGGCGATGGCCGCCACCCAGGGCCACACGCAGTCGCTGCACACCAACGCGCTGGACGAGGCGCTCGCTCTGCCCACCGACTTCTCGGCACGCATCGCGCGCAACACGCAACTGCTGCTGCAGCAGGAGTCGGGTACCACCCGGGTGATCGACCCGTGGGGTGGCAGCTTCTACGTCGAGCGGCTGACCTACGACCTCGCCCGGCGGGCGTGGGCGCACATCGAGGAGGTCGAGCGCGCCGGCGGGATGGCGAGTGCGATCGACGCCGGCATCCCCAAGCTGCGCGTGGAGGAGGCCGCCGCCCGCACCCAGGCGCGCATCGACTCCGGGCGCCAGCCGGTGATCGGCGTCAACACCTACCGGGTGGACGACGACGAGGACATCGAGGTGCTCAAGGTCGACAACGCCGGGGTGCGCCGCGAGCAGCTGGAGAAGCTGCGCCGCCTGCGCGCCGAGCGCGACGACCGCGAGGTGGACGCCGCGCTGTCGGCGCTGACGTCGGCCGCGGCGGCGATCGCGGAGGGCTCGCCGCGCTCGGACGAGCAGAACCTGCTCGCGTTGTCGGTGGCGGCGGCGCGGGCCAAGGCCACCGTGGGCGAGATGTCCGACGCGCTGGAGAAGGTCTTCTCGCGCCACGCCGGCCAGATCCGCATCATCTCCGGTGTGTACGCGCACGAGGCCGGGAGCAGCCCGGCGATCGACCGGGCCCGCGAGCTGGTGGAGGAGTTCGCCGTCCAGGAGGGGCGCCAGCCGCGCATCCTGGTGGCGAAGGTGGGCCAGGACGGCCACGACCGGGGCCAGAAGGTGATCGCCACCGCGTTCGCCGACCTCGGCTTCGACGTCGACGTCGGCCCGCTGTTCTCCACGCCCGCCGAGGTCGCGCGCCAGGCCGTCGACGCCGACGTGCACGTCGTGGGCGTCAGCTCGCTCGCGGCGGGTCACCTGACGCTCGTGCCGGAGCTGCGTGCCGAGCTCGCGAAGCTCGGCCGGGAGGACATCACGATCGTGGTGGGCGGGGTGATCCCGCCCGCCGACCACGCGGCGCTGCGCGAGGCGGGCGCCGCCGCGGTGTTCGGGCCGGGCACCGTGATCGCCGAGGCGGCGGTGGACCTGCTCGGCACCCTCACCGCGAAGCTGCACCGGTGACGCGTGAGGTCGACGTCCCGGCACTGGTCAAGGGCGTGCTGGAGGGCTCGCGACCGGTGCTGGCCCGGGCGGTCACGCTCGTCGAGTCGCACCGCGCCGACCACCGGGAGGCGGCGCAGCAGCTGCTGATGGAGCTGCTCCCGCACGCCGGGGGCGCCCGCCGGGTCGGGATCAGCGGGGTGCCCGGGGTGGGGAAGTCCACGTTCATCGAGGCGCTGGGAACCCGGCTCACCGCGGCGGGCCATCGGGTGGCCGTGCTCGCGGTCGACCCGTCGTCCACCCGGACGAAGGGCTCCATCCTGGGCGACAAGACCCGCATGGCCCGCCTCGCGAACGACGACAACGCGTTCGTGCGGCCCTCGCCGAGCGCGGGCACGCTCGGCGGCGTCGCCCGCGCCACCCGCGAGACGATCGTGCTGATGGAGGCCGCGGGCTACGACGTGGTGCTGGTCGAGACGGTGGGCGTCGGGCAGTCCGAGGTGGCCGTGGCGGCGATGGTCGACACGTTCCTTCTGCTCACGATCGCCCGTACCGGCGACTCCCTGCAGGGGATCAAGAAGGGCATCCTGGAGCTCGCCGACGTCGTGGCCGTCAACAAGGCCGACGGCCCCCACGAGGCCGACGCCCGCGCCGCGGCCCGCGAGCTGCGCGGCGCCCTGCGCATGCTCACCCCGGCGAGCCCTGCGCTGGCGGCGACCGGGTGGACCACCCCGGTGCTCACCTGCAGCGCGCAGACCGGCGCCGGCATGGACGAGGTGTGGGCCGCCGTGCAGGACCACCGTGCCGCGCTCGAGGCCGCGGGGGAGCTGGAGCGCCGCCGCGCCGACCAGCAGGTCGAGTGGATGTGGCGGGTGGTCCGCGACCGCCTGCTCGACCGGCTGCAGTCCGACCCCGGGGTGCGCGCGGCGCTGCCCGACGTCGAGCGCGCGGTCCGCGACGGCGAGCTCACTCCCACCCTGGCCGCCGAGCAGCTGCTGGACCGGCTCGGCGGCTGACCGGCCTGCCCTCAGGCGAGGCGGGCGCCGGGTCAGTGGCAGCCGCCCGCCGCATGCCCCGAGCCGGACGAGGACGGCCGTGACCCCGACGGTGGAGTGG
This sequence comes from Pseudonocardia zijingensis, assembly GCF_042657305.1. NCBI lineage: Bacteria > Bacillati > Actinomycetota > Actinomycetes > Pseudonocardiales > Pseudonocardiaceae > Pseudonocardia > Pseudonocardia zijingensis. The sequence goes on from NZ_JBHSKO010000038.1 coordinate 44,321, forward strand.
TGTGCTGCTCACGGGGATCGACACCGCAGAGCCGGACCGAGAAGCACACGGCCGCAGCTGCGACGACCGTCAGGTTCCGATGACCACCAGGAGCGGGCGACGGCCAGTGCGAGCCGTACCTCATTGCTGTGGTGCGAGCAGTAGTGTGCTGCTCGCGGAGCGAGCCGAGGTGCCGGGGCGGTGCAACCGACTGCTCCCCGGACCGACATCCCGCGGGTCCCGCGATGAGGCGCACGCCACGCCGGATGGAGGTGTGGGACCGGCGCGCCCGCCCGGGGAGAGGGCCCCGATCGGGTTAACGTCGCGGTGTGCTCGGGGTCAGTCACGCGCTGTCGGGAGCGGCCCTCGGGCTCGCGGTCGCGGGGTTCGTGCCCCAGTTGCTGGGCGAGAGCCCGGACGCCGGAACCGTGCTGACGTTCACCGCCGTGTGCGCGGGGGCGGCGCTGCTGCCCGACCTCGACCACCCGTCCTCCACGGCCTCCCGGCGGTTCGCGGTGGCGTCCTGGGTGGCGAGCCACGCGGTGCGGCCGCTGTCGCGCGTGGTGTACGACCTGACGCGCGGGCGCCGCGACACGGGGCGCGGCTCCCACCGCGGGCTGACCCACACCGTGATCGGTGCGGTGCTGCTGGGGATGGCGCTGAACCTGGCCTCCGCCCGGTTCGGCACGCCGGTGCTGGTCGGAACGCTGTTCGTGTGCATCGCGCTGGCCATCAAGGGGCTCGACGCGATCGTGCCCGGGCCGCCGTCGCTGGTGATCGCGGCGGGTCTGACCTACGCGATCGAGGAGATGGTGCCCGGCGGCACAGCGGGCACCGCGGGCTGGCTCGGCACGGCGGTCGCCATGGGCATGGTGGTGCACTCGCTCGGTGACGCGATCACCGAGTCCGGCGCTCCGCTGCTGTGGCCGCTGCAGATCCGCAAGCGGCGCTGGTACCCGGTGGGCAGCCCGCGCCCGCTGCGGTTCCGCACCGGCGGCCCCGTCGAGGCGTGGCTGGTGGCACCCGCCCTCACGGTGGGGGTCTTCCTGCTCACCGCGTTCGTGGTGCCGGGGGTGGCGCCGTGGCTGCTGCAGGTGCGCGACCACGTGGAGCGGTTGGTCGCGGGCGGCTGAGGGGCCGGACGGGGCGCGGACGATGATGCACGGGTGGACTCACCCCTCCCGAACCGGCCGGTGGTCGGGATCCTGCACCCCGGCGCGATGGGCGCGGCGCTCGGCTCGGCTCTGAAGGCGCGGGCGGGCGCCGTGATCTGGGCGGCGGCCGGGCGCAGCCACGCCACCGCCAAGCGCGCCGAGCTCGCCGACCTCGTCGCTGTGCCCGACGTCGCCGAGCTGGCCCGCCGCGCGCACGTGGTCGTGTCGATCTGCCCGCCGCACGCGGCCCGCGCGGTGGCCGAGGAGGTGGCGGCCGCGGTGGCGGACCGGCCCGACCCGCCGCTCTACGTCGACGCCAACGCGGTGGCGCCGGCCACGGTGCGCGAGATCGGCACGCTGTTCGCCGCGGGGCGCGTGGTGGACGGGGCGGTGATCGGCCGCCCGGCCTGGGAGCCGGGGCACACCGTCCTGTGGCTGTCGGGCCCGGCGGCGGCAGCGGTGGCCGCGTTGTTCGACGGGTCCCCATTCGCGGCGCGGGAGCTGGGCCCCGATCTCGGCGCGGCCAGCGCGCTGAAGGCGTGCTACGCGCTGCAGACCAAGGCACTGCCCGCGGTGTGGGCGGCCCTCGCGGACGCGGCCGACGCCTACGGCGTGCGGGACGCACTGGGCGAGCAGCTGGCGCGCGACGGCGTCGACCTCGCGGCGCAGGTCGCCGCGCTGCGCAGGCGGGCCGACGGGAAGGCGTGGCGCTGGGCGGGGGAGATGGACGAGGCGGCGGCCGCGCTCGCGGCGGTGGGTGTGCCCGACGGGTTCTCCCGGGCCGCGGCGCAGGTGTACCGGCGCATCGCCGACGGCCCCACCTGATCCGTCCCCCGACCCCTGCGTCCCTCGACGCAGACCGCCGCCGCACCGGAGGGGGTGGGAGCGGCGGCGGTCAGCCCGGGGCGATCGGACCCCGAGTCCGGGTGCCGGCCGGATCAGTCGTCGGAGTCGCTGCCGTCGGAGTCGCTGCTGGCGGAATCGGAGTGGCTCACCACCCAGCCGCGGTTGCCGGGTGATCCGTCGGCGTCGGAGGTACCGGCGAGCGCGGCGGGCGCGAGCAGCGCCAGCACCGCACCGATCACCGCGCTGACCAGGGCCGTTGCCACGAGACGCGTGCGTCGCATGGGCACAGCTTGGCCGCCCTGGCGGGCTGCGTCGCGGCCGTGGGGCCAATTCCACCCGAAGGGGTCCCTCCAGGGACGAGATCGGGTGACGTCGCGACGGACCGTGCTCGCCGGCGTCGCCCGACCCGGCGGCGCGGCCGTCAGCGCCCCGTGAGGTCCACCTCGAACGAGTACCGCGACGCCCGGTAGAGGTGATCGCCGAACTCGACGACCATCCCGCGGTCGTCGAAGGCCGTGCGGCGCATGGTGAGCAGCGGGGCGCCGCGCGGCTCGTCGAGCAGTTCGGCCTCGGCGGCCGTGGCCCGGCGGGCACCGATGCTCTGCCGCGCGGAGGCGAGCGCGACCCCGGCCTCGCGCAGCAGCTCGTAGAGCCCGCGCCGTTCCAGGACCTCCGGCTCGAACGGCACGAGGTCGGCGCGCAGGTGGTTGCGCAGGATCGCGAGGGGTTCCCCCGCCGTGCGGCGCAACCGTTCCAGCGCGATCACGGAGGTACCCTCCGGCACCTCGAGCGCCGCGGCCACCACCCCGGTGGCGGCCTCCACGGTGTGGGAGAGCACGGTGGTGGTGGGGCGGCGGCCCGCGCTGCTGAGGTCGTCGAACAGGCTCGTGAGGCCGACGGGGCGGCGGACCCGGGCCCGGGCGACGTGGGTGCCGACGCCGCGCTTGCGCACCAGCAGCCCCTTGTCCACGAGGTACTGGATGGCCTGCCGCATGGTGGGGCGTGACAGCCCGAGCTCCTCGGCGAGCGCGATCTCGTTGTCCAGGCGGGAACCGGGTGGCAGGCTTCCGGACTCGATCGCCTCTTCCAGCTGCCGCGCCACCTGGAAGTACAGCGGCACCGGGCTGGCGCGGTCCACCAGGACCTGCGGGCGGTCCGGCATCGCGACCTCCTGTCCGTGCGGCGCCATTGGTCCTGACAACCTAACGATCGCGTCGGCTCCGCCGCCACCGGCGTCGGCACCGGAATCGGGATCGGGATCGGCGAGGGGAGCGTGGACGATGACCGGGCGGGTGCACTGGCAGGCACGCAGGCCCGGGTGGCACAAGCCGCCCGGCACCGTCTACGTCGGCCGCCCTTCGCGCTGGGGCAACCCGTTCGACCACCGGCGCTCCGGGGGCGGGCGGGCCCGCGTGGTGACGGCCTACCGGTCGTGGCTGCGCCGCCACCCCGAGGTGGTCGAGGCTGCCCGCGCGGAGCTCGCGGGGCGCCCGCTGGGCTGCTGGTGCCCGCCCGGCGAGCCCTGCCACGCCGACGTGCTCCTCGAGGTGGCGGGCGGGTAGCCGGCCCTCACGCCGACGGGCCGAACCGCTCCACGCGGATGTTCTCCACCGGCACGCCCGCCTCGACGAGCACGGCCGTGGCGGCGTCGGCGAAGCCGGAGGAGCCGCAGACGTAGGCGGTCTCCCCGCCCTGCACCAGCGGGGCCACGTCGGTGAGCGCGATGCGGCCCGCGGCGCGCCCGGCTTCGGGCGGGGCCTGCCGGGTGTAGATCACCCTGGTCTCGGGGCCGGGCAGCTCGTCGGCGTAGTAGAGGTCCTCGGGCGAGCGGACGGACACGACCATCCGCACGAGGTCCGGGCGGCCGATCCTGCGGGCGTGGCGCAGCATCGCCATCAGCGGCACCACCCCCGACCCGCCGCCCACGAGCAGGGCGGGCCCGCTCGCGTCCCAGCCGAAGTAGCCGATCGGGCCGCGCACCTCCAGCTCGTCACCGGGCACGACGACCTCGTGGAGGAACTCCGAGACCTCGCCGTCGTCGAGCCGCTCGACGGTGAGCTCGATCTCCCCGGTGTCGTCGGGGGCCGACGCCACGGAGTAGTCGCGCGAGGCGGTGTAGCCGTCGGGCGCGGTGAGCCGCACGACGTAGTACTGCCCCGGCAGGTGCGGGCGCGGCTCGGGCAGGGCGAGCCGGAAGGTGCGGGCGCGCGGAGTCTCGTCGCGCACGGAGAGGACCTTGGCGCTCTGCCAGCGCAGGGTGCGGCGGTGGGTGGTGCCGCCCGGGGTGAGCGTCATGGGGCGCCCGCCGTCAGTCGCCCTGGTAGCGCTGCTCGGCCCAGGGGTCGCCGCGGTCGTGGTAGCCGTTGCGTTCCCAGAAGCCGGGCTCGTCGTGGTCCATCAGGCGCAGCCCCGACACCCACTTCGCGCTCTTCCAGAAGTACAGGTGCGGCACCAGCAGCCGGGCCGGGCCGCCGTGGATCGTGCTGAGCGGCTTGCCGTCGGCCTCCCAGACCACCCACGCCTTGCCGCCGGTGATGTCGGCGAGCGGCAGGTTGGTGGTGTAGCCCGTGTGCGAGACGGCCATGACGTGCGTGGCGGCGGGCAGGGGCTTCGCGGCGTCCAGCAGCGTGTCGACCGAGACGCCGTCGAAGGTCATGCCGAGCTTGGACCACGTGGTGACGCAGTGGATGTCGCCCTCGTAGCGGGAGCGGGGGAGCGCGTGGATCTCGTCCCAGGTCCAGGTGACGGTGTTCTCGGCGAGACCCTCGATGGTGAACGTCCAGCGCTCGGCGGGGATGTCCGGCGTGGCCTCGGCGTGCAGCACGGGCCACTCGTCGCGCGCGTCGTACTGCCCGGGAGGCAGGCGCGGGTCGCGTTCGCGCCGCTTGCCGACGAAACCTCGGGTGATACCGGCCATGCTCTGCTCAACCCTTCTGCCACGGGTTCATTCCGGATCCGCTCCGCCGGGCGCCGAGCCAGCCCAGCAGCGCGGCGAGGACGTCCTCGGCCACCGCGCCCGGCCGGTCGGACCCGAGCCGCCGCTGCGCCAGCGCCCGCAGCCGCACGCCCAGCACGGCGGTGCCGATCGCGGCGCCCGCGCCGAGCAGCCCGGGAAGCGTCGGGTCGTGGCCGTCGCGCCGGGCGATCGCCGCCGCCGAGGTGGCGCCCGCGGCCGCCCGGGGGATCAGCCCGAGCGGCGCGAGGCGGCTCGGCACGTCCGGGAGCTGGTCGGCCACCAGTTCGCCCGCCGCGGCCAGGCTCGACAGCGTGGTGGCGGTGCGGCCGCCGAGCCGGGAGGCCACCGGCCCCGCGTCATCGGGCCGGGAGGTGAGCGCCACGGCGGCGACCCCGGTGGCGCTGCGCGACCCGCTGGCCGCGCCGAGTGCGGCGGCCCGCAGCAGCGCCGCGGGGCTCGCCTGCGGCACCGGTTCGCGGCCCTCCGCCATCCGGGACACCGACACGAGGGTGGAGTGCGTCGTGAACCCGTAGACGAGGGGCGGCACGAGCGCGGCGAGCCGGTCGCGGCCGGCGCCGCGCGGGTCGAGCGCCCGCAGCACGGCCGCCGGGCCCGCGCTCGCCGCGAAGGCGGCCAGGCCGAGCAGCGGGCCGCTCACCGCAGCGGGCGGGCGCACGCCTGCGGCCCGCAGCACCCCGCCGAGCGCGCCGACGCCCAGCCCGGCTGCGGTGGCCGCGAGCAGCTCGGAGCGCCCGCGAGCCCGCGTCCCCGCGGAGCCGTCGAGGTAGCCGGTGGCGAGGTGGGCGCCCGCGCCCGCGGCGCCGGCGGCGCCGCCGCGCAGGACTCCGGAGAGCAGGGTTCGCATGTGTCCTCCGCTACCCGGCGATCAGGGCGGGCAACCGCTCCAGCAGCGGGACCTGCCCTTTCGTGATCTTCCGCTTGGCGTCCTCGAGCCCGAACCACGCGGCGCGGTCGATCTCCGGGAACTCCTGGATGCGCCCCGACCGCGGCGGCCACTCCATCGTGAACGTGCCCGGCACGATGTGGTCGGCGTCGAAGTCGGCGGCGAGGGCGAACGCGGTGATCCGCTTGCCGCCCGACAGCTTCACCTCCCCGAGCGGCACGAGCGGGCCGTCCGGCAAAGGTGCGCCGAGCTCCTCGGCGAACTCGCGGGCCGCGGCGTCGCGCGGGTCCTCGTCGGGCCCGTGCTCGCCCTTCGGGATCGACCACGCGCCGTCGTCCTTGCGCGCCCAGAACGGACCGCCCATGTGCCCGAGCAGCACCTCGGTGCCCCCGGGCCCCGGCCGGTGCAGCACCACTCCCGCGCTCCGCGTCGCTGCCACGCGGGGAAGTGTGGCAGAGCGCCGCGGCCCACGGTCGGGTCAGCAGACCTCGAGGTCGTCGGCGTCCGGGACCGGCGGTCGGCGGGTGGAGGTGCGGTCGAGGTAGAACCAGGCCACGGAGGCGATGTCGTCCTGCAGCTGCAGGTAGCGGTGCCCCGAGCGCCACCCGAGTGCCTGGACGTCCACCCGCAGGGCGCGCTCGAAGCGGATGGGGTCGGGCAGGTGCCAGCGGTACATGCCGAAGCGCTGCTGGCTGCGGTAGCAGCCGTCGGGCCGCAGGATCTGGTGCAGGCCCAGGTAGGGCGTGGTGTAGGAGGTGTAGCCGCTGCCGGGGACGTCGAAGTTCCACGCGCCGCCGAAGTAGTCCTCGGTGCCGGTGCCGCAGATGGTGGGCAGCTCGTCGTCGTCGTCGAGGTAGAACTTGACCTCGCCCTCGCCCCACCAGCCGGTCGAGTTCGTGGCCCAGGCGAGGTAGGTGCCGACGTAGTGGCCGCGGCCGGTGACGCCGTCGAGCAGGGTGTGGGTCTCGCCCTTGGTGAGCGGGTTGTCGCGGCGCCACTGGGCGTGCAGGTATCCGGCCTCCTCGGGCACGGGGGCGAGCGCGTAGGTGATCTGGAAGTAGACGATTGCCTGCTCGGCGCCGGTGTTCTCCAGCGTGATCCGTGCGCCGGAGCGGAAGGGCATCTGCCAGTAGCAGTTGAACCCTCCGTGTGGGTTCACCGCCACGACCTGGGACGACAGCTGGGCGAACTCGCCCCACCCCTGCCCGAAGAAGTCGCCGAGCGGCACCTCGACGGCGGGCTCGTCGTCGCCGTCCCAGTGCATGCGCAGCAGCAGGCTGCGCCAGTGCGACGGGTGCGTGGTGATCCAGATGTGCTGCACGACCCCGGGGCCGTCGATCTCGGCGAGCCGGGCGGTGGTGCCGGCCGGGACCTCGATCGAGGGGGACACCTTCCACCCGCGGCCGAGGTCGCGTGCGGCGGTGGCGCCCGTGCCCTCGGTGGCCCCGCCTCCCGCCCCGGGCGCGCCGGTGGGGTTCTCCGGGCTGATCGACCGCGTCGCCGCGGTGCTGATCAGAGCGGTGCTGAGCAGCGCGGCACTGGGCAGGGGTGTCTCGGGGTTCGCCATTGTCCCTCCGGCACGGAGCGGTGAAATCGATTCCACGGGCCACCGTAGCCGATGATCAGGCGGCGGCCGCCCGGGCGCCGGGGAGGCTGTGCAGCACGGCGCGGGCGACGGCGTCGTTGTAGCGCAGGCTCTGCGCGTTCATACCCGGCCGGGTGAACGCGCCCGCGACCTTGACCGACGTGTGCGGGCCCACCGCGAACCGCCGCGGGTGCACGGCCCCCGTGGCGTCGACGAGCGCCCCGTCGGCGGGCCGCACGCGGATCAGGCCGGTGTTGCGCAGCACGGTGCCGTCGGGCTCGCGCAGCACCTCCTCGCTCACGGCACCGCGCGCGAGCAGCGACGCGAGCAGCGGGTCGGTGGTACGGGCCGCGCTCGGGTCCGGGAGCCGGGCATCGACGAGCACGTGCGCGGTGACCGGTGGGGCGTCCACCACGCTCGCGCTCCCGGCCCGGAACGCGCCGTCGGCGACGTCGACCCACATGCCTTCGCCGAGGAACGCGACGTACCCGGCGCGCGAGAGGGCGAGCAGCTCGCGCACCCGGAAGCCGGGCGGGCCGCTGGCCGCGGCGTTGAAGAAGCTCTGCCACCAGCGCAGATCCGCCGCCCGCGACCGCGCCGAGAGCACCCCGGACCCGGCGAGGCGGGTGACCTCGCCGTAGACCGACAGCATCGCGACGAACGCCCCGAGATGGGGGGTGTGCGCCGGGTCCACGTGCTGGCGCAGGTCCTCGGCGATCCGCTCGCGCACGAGCGGCTGCAGCGCCGCGAGGTCGGGCGCGCGCACGCCGTCGAGGGGCCGGTCGAGTGCGGTCAGGTCGATGCGGTCCACCGGGTCGGGCACCGCGGCGGCCAGGAGGTCGTGCATCGCGGTGGAGTCCCAGCCGAGCTCGGCGAAGCGCTCGGCGAACCGCGGCCAGTCCAGGCGGACGCGGCCGGGGTGGCCGAGGAACAGCTCGTGGTACCAGCCCCAGGCGATCTCCTTGGCCATCAGCGGCCAGGCCTGGGCACCAAGCTCGACCGGCCCGCCGGAGGCGATCAGCGGGTCGACGGCGGGCGGCCCGAAGAACCGCGGCAGCGGCGGGCGGCCCGCCCGCAGCCGGTAGTGCGGCTTGGCGTGGTAGGGCATCCCCCGCGGCGACCCGGCCACCAGCCGCGGTTCGGCCCCCGAGGGCACGTACCGCAGGTCGTCGCCGTCGGGCTCGAACCGGCCGCCGCGCCCCTCGAACAGCAGCACGACGAGGTCGATGAACGCCAGGCCCAGGCCGCGCACGAGCACGGTGGCGCCCGCGGGCACCACCGACAGGTCCGAGTCGGTGGTCTGCTCCGGCGGCAGGTAGGTGAGCCCGTCGGCCGCGGCGCGCTCGGCGAGCCCGCGCTCGTCGTCGGTGGGGGTGGCGTCGAGGTGGCCGGAGGCGAGCACGACGGCGTCGACGCGCAGCGCGCCGCCCTTCTCCAGGCGCACGACCTGCACGTCGCCGTCGTCGGCGAGGTCCACGGCGCGGGTGCGGTGCAGCTGCACCCGCATGCCCGCCGGCAGCCGGGTCACGACCTCGCGCAGCACCCACGACAGGTAGGCGCTCTGCAGCCTGCGGCTCGGGAAGGTCTCCGCGGTGACCGCGCGCAGCTCGGCGGCGAGCTCCGGCCCGAGCGCGTCCGGATCGCCGTTCGCGCGCAGCTCCTGCGCCCACTCCCAGAACGAGGGGCCCGGCCGGACCGGCCCGTCGCACACCACCGAGTCGTCGGTGAACATCGTGACGTCGGCGGCCATCGAGTTCATGGCCAGCAGCGGCGACTGCGCGTGGCGCCAGATCCGGCCCGAACCAGGTGGATAGGGGTCGATCAGGTGCACGGTGAGCCCGTCGGGCCCGATCTCGGGCGCGCTGGCCGCGAGCCGCTCGAGGACCCCGACGCCGCGCGGACCCGCACCGACGATCGCGATCGCTCTGCTCACAGGGTTTCCTCCGGGCGATGGGCGGCCGCGCCCGATCGCGCGGACGGCGGGCGGCGCCGCCGGCTCCCCGAGCGTATGTCGGTCCCGCGGCATCGGCCAGCGCGCTCGAGCGTTGACGACGGCAGCCCCGGGTGTTGTGGTGGAGGCGTGGCCATCCGCGTCCCGCTGGTGATCCGCCGCCACGTCGACCTCGGTCGGGTGTGGTCGGCGGCGTGTCCGGGTTCCTGAACCCGCCACCCCACCACCGGACGACAGGAGCACGACATGCCCGTGGAGTTCCTCGGCATGGGAGCCACCAACGACGGCACCGAGACGCACCCGCGATCGGGCCCGGCGTTCGACCCGGAGTACACCGTGGCGCTGGCCCGCGCCCACGAGGAGACCGGTTGGGACCGGGTGCTCACCGCGTACGGCAGCGGCAGCTCCGACCCGGCCCAGGCGGCAGCGCTGATCGCCTGCCGCACCGAGCGGCTGCAGGTGCTCGTGGCGCACCGGCCCAACGTCTCCTACCCCACGTTCGCGGCGAAGACCATCGCCACGCTGGACGCGATCAGCGGCGGCCGCACCACCGTGCACGTCATCACCGGCGGCAACGACCACGAGCAGCAGCGCGAGGGCGACACGCTGCCCAAGGACCGCCGCTACGACCGCACCCGCGAGGCCATCCAGATCTTCAAGAAGGCCTGGACGGCGCGCGAGCCGTTCGACTTCCACGGCGAGCACTACGACTTCACCGACTTCGTGCTCGACGTCGAGCCCGTGCAGAAGCCGCGCCCGCGGATCTCCTTCGGCGGGTCGTCGGCCGCCGCGTACCGGGTGGGCGCGGAGGAGGCCGACATCTACGCGCTGTGGGGCGAGCCGCTCGCGGGCACGGCGGAGCAGATCCGCACGATCACCGAGCTGGCCGCGGCGGCGGGCCGCCCGGCGCCCACGTTCCAGGTGGCGTTCCGGCCGATCCTGGGCCGCACGGAGGAGGAGGCCTGGGAGAAGGCCTACGCCACCGTGGCGGCGATCCAGGACCGGACGAAGGGCGGCGCCCAGCTCACCCGCCGCCACAAGCTCACCGACCCGGAGAACGCCGGGTCGCAGCGCCTGCTGGCCGTGGCCCAGCAGGGGGAGCGCCACGACCGGGCGCTGTGGACGGTCACGGCGCAGGCCACCGGCGGAGCAGGCAACTCCACGGCGCTGGTGGGCACCCCGGAGACCGTCGCCGCCGCGCTGATGGACTACTACGACCTCGGCGTGCGGATCCTGTCGGCCCGCGGCTACGACCTGCTGGACGACGCGCGGGAGTTCGGCCGCGAGGTGATCCCGCTCGTGCGCGCCGAGGTGGCCAGGCGCGACGCGCAGCGAGCGGTGGTACCCGCCTGAGCAGCCTATGAGGACGAGGTCAAGTCCAGTCTTGGTGTGGTGAGGGCGTGGGGGGTCACCGCGGTGGCGTGTGCCGCCGTGGTTGATCGTGTTTGTGGTGGTCGTTGACGTGGGCGGGGT
>NZ_JBHSKO010000039.1:0-54679 GCF_042657305.1 Pseudonocardia zijingensis
AACTTCCCGACCTCGGAGTGCACTCCGTAGGCCGCGGCGGGATTCGCGCTCGGGTCGGTCATAGCGGTTCCTCCTGGTTGACGACGATCCCGCTCACCGCTCGACGGGTTCGGAGCTCGCCGGATCCACCTTCTCGATGGTGAACCCGGTGAAGCCGTAGATCACGCTCAGCAGCGGGCTGGCGATGTTGAAGAAGCAGAACGGCAGGTAGACGATCGTCGGCACACCGAGCACCGCACCCATGAACGCGCCGCACGAGTTCCACGGCACCAGTGGCGAGGTGACGGTGCCGCTGTCGGCCGTGAGCCGGGACAGGTTCGACGGGGCCAGGCCCCGCTTCGCGAACTCGGCCCGGTAGACCTTCGCGGGCAGGACGAGCGCGATGTACTGGTCGCCCGCGACGACGTTGAGGCCGAACGCGGTGCCGAACACCACGAGGAACAGGCGGCCGGTGCCCTTCGCGAGGCGGATCATCGGGTCGATCAGCCGGCGCACGAGCCCGAACTCCTCGAGCAGCGTGCCGAACGTGACGGCGCCGATGATCAGCCAGAGGGTGAGCAGCATGCTGTCCATCCCGCCGCGCGACAGCAGCGCGTCGACGTCGGCGAGGCCGGATTCCATCGAGAACCCGGTGGCCATCGCCTGCCACACCGCCTGGATCCCGGTCAGCACCGGATTGAGTCCGGGCTCGTTCACGAACGCGCGGGCGACGTCGTACTGGAGGAAGACGCCGAGGACGCCCGCGGTGAGCGCCGCGGCGGCCAGGGCGAGCGAGGCCGGCGTCTTGCGGATCGAGAGGAACACCAGCAGCACCAGCGGCAGCAGGTTGAGCGGTGTGATCCAGTAGATGTCGCCGAGAGCGGTGAGCTCGACACCGGTGTCGCCCGCGTCGGTCGGTGCAGGCCCCCAGACCAGGCCGAGCATCAGCATCAGCACGAACGCGATGCCGAAGGCCGGCACCGACGTCCACGCCTGCCGCCTGATGTGGTGGTAGAGGTCGACCTTCACCAGCTGCGCGGTGAGCACGGTGGTCTCCGACAGCGGGGAGAGCTTGTCGCCGAGGTAGGCACCGGAGATCACGGCGCCCGCGGTGATCCCGGGCGAGACGCCCAGCAGCGCGGCGATCCCGACCAGCCCGACCCCGATCGTGCCCGCGGTGGTCCACGAACTGCCGATCGACATCGCGACGATCCCGCAGATCAGGGCGGACGCCGCGTAGTACCAGGTGGGCGAGAGCACCTGGATCCCGTAGTAGACCAGCGTCGGGATGGTGCCGGAGAGGTTCCAGGTGCCGATCAGCGCACCGACCGCGAGCAGGATGAAGACGGCACTCGTGATCGACGACAACGCCCGCTGACCGCTGGCCTGGATCTCCTCCCACGGGTGCCCGTTCTTCAGCGCGATCAGGGCCGCCACCATCGCGCACAGCACGAGCGCGACCTGGAGCGGGCCGTCCAGCGCGGCCAGGCCGAACAGCAGGAGCGAGCTCGCGATCAGGACGACCAGCGTGACGAGGGGGATGACCGCGTCGGCGATGGACGGCTCGCGGACACCCTCGATCTCGGTCATTGCGCCGGGACCGCGCCCGCCTGTGCACGTCCGCCGTCCCGCTCAGCGGTCAACGCGGCCACGATCGCGTCGACACCGGCGATGATGAGGTAGATCCCGATCAGGTTGACCAGCAGGAGCAGTTCGCGGCCGGGCGAGCCGATGGCCCACAGTCCGAGCCCGAGTTCCAGGACGCCGGCGATCAACCCGAGCCACCACAGGTCCCGGGTGCGGGCGACCACCGAGTCGATGATCCGGATGACGCCGTTGATGACCAGCGACCAGGCGGTGACCAGGGCCAGCACGAACAGGGTGAGGGCGGGCCAGAAGAACGCGGCGAGACCCGCGATGATCCCGACGACGCCGCCCAGGTAGGCGAGCCACCGCCAGCCCCGCTCCACCTCGGGGGCGAGCCCGAGCTGGGCGACGCCACCCACGATCAGCGCGAACCCGGCGAGGATGGCGACGGTCGCGAGCGCGGCCGGGCGCAGGCTCATCACCAGCAGCCCGTAGACGACGGTGAGCAGCCCGAACACCACGAGGCCGACGCGCCGCCACGCCGGGATCGGCCGCTGTTCCGGGTGCGCGCCGACCGGTTCGACCGGCGGCGCGCTCTCGGCCGCGCCCGGCGGCGCAGCGGATGCCGATGCGGGAGAGGTGTGCGGACCGGACACAGCGGCCTCCTCCGTCTGGTTCACCGCGTGATCTCGTGCGCGGGGAGGTCCACCGTTGTCCCCGCACGGCGCGCCCGGCCTCGTCCGCAGAGGGGGAGATCGGCCGGCGCCGCACCCCGGCGTGCACGGGGAACGGCTGCGGTCCAGGTGCTTTCGCCACAGCGGTCGTCCCGCCGGGAACCCGATCTCATCCCGTGCGGACGATCCGGTGGCATCGCCCCGCTGAGCAGGGTGACATCGCCCGCGTCGACTCCGGGGAGGAGGGGTCGCGACATGAATCCGCGACGGTACGAGTTCCGGGTGGCCGGACGGCTGTCGGACGAGACCCGCGCTGCGTTCCCGGACATGAAGGTGGTCGACCTCCCCGCCGAGACGCTCATCTACGGCGCTGTCATCGACGAGTCCCAACTGCTCGGCGTGTTGGCGCTGATCCAGAACCTCGGACTGCGCGTCGTGTCGATGAACCAGATCCCCGACTGATGGGAACGGTCCCCCGAGTGACACCAGGACAGGAGAGCTGACCATGGCCGACACGGTCCCCACGGTTGCCGGCACCTCGGCCGCACCCACGTCGGTCACGCCCTCGGGTACCGACAGCTCGGCCACGGAGCCGGGCAAGCTGAGCCTGCCCACCCTGACCGGCATGGTCGTCGGCAGCATGGTCGGCGCGGGCGTGTTCTCCCTGCCGGCGCGCTTCGGCGTGGCCACCGGCATCCTCGGTTCGCTGATCGCCTGGGCGGTCGCGGGGGCGGGGATCCTGATGCTCGCCTTCGTCTTCCAGAACCTCGCGATCCGCAAGCCCGACCTGGACTCCGGGGTCTTCATCTACGCCAAGGCCGGCTTCGGCGACTACGTCGGCTTCAACTCCGCGATCGGCTTCTGGGCCAGCGCGATCGCAGGCAATGCCTTTTACTGGGTGTTCATCACCGCGACCCTCGGCGCGTTCTTCCCTGCCTTCGGCGACGGCGACACCATCCTCGCGGTGGCGCTCTCCACCGTCGGGGTCTGGCTGTTCCACTACCTGATCGCCCGCGGGGTCCGCGACGCAGCGGCGATCAACCGGATCGTGACGATCCTCAAGATCCTCCCGATCCTGGTCTTCATCGTCGTGCTGTTCCTCGCCTTCGACGCCGGCATCTTCGCCGACAACTGGATCGCCACCGGCTACGGCGACCTCGGATCGCTCGACGAGCAGGTCCGCAACACCATGATCATCACGACGTTCGTCTTCCTCGGGGTCGAGGGCGCCAGCGTCTACTCCCGCTACGCCAAGAAGCGCTCGGACGTCGGCAAGGCCACCGTCCTGGGTTTCCTGAGCGTGCTGTCGATCTTCGCCCTGGTGACGCTGGCGAGCTACTCGGTGATGGCCCAGCCGCAGATCGCCGCGACCCGCCAGCCCTCGATGATCGGGCTGTTCGAGCACGTCGTCGGCGACTGGGGCCGCTGGTTCATCAGCGCCGGCGTCATCATCTCCGTTCTCGGCGCCTACCTCGCCTGGACCCTGATGGCCGCCGAGGTGATGTACATGCCGGCCCGCAACGAGGACTTCCCGGCGTTCCTCGGCAGGGAGAACGACCAGAAGACGCCGATCACGGCTCTCGTCGTCAGCTCGCTGGCGGTTCAGGCGCTGCTCGCTGCAACGCTGGTCCTGACCGACGCGTTGAACTTCATGCTCGACCTGTGCACCAGCCTGGCGCTGATCCCCTACTTCTTCGCCGCGGCGTACGCGCTGAAGCTCGGGCTCACCGGCGAGTCGTACGAGAACGTCGACGCGCGGACGCGGCGCAAGGAGGCGATCGTCGCGGGGATCGCGACCGCCTACACGCTGTTCCTCTTCGAGGCCGCCGGCCTGCAGTTCCTGCTGCTGTCCGCGGTGCTCCTCGCTCCGGCCACACTGCTCTACGTCAAGGCGCGCAGTGAACGGAACAGGAGGCTGTTCACCCCCACCGAGGTGGCGCTCTGCGCCCTGATCGTCGCCGGCGGGATCACCGGCGTCGTCGGCTTGTGGACGGGCTTCATCGCGATCTGAACGGCTCCCGCTGTTCCTCCCCTCACACGGACTGGAATCTGACACTGGTGTCAGGGCTTAGCGTCGCGTACGCCCTCGAGCCGAGAGCCGGCCGAGGACCGGGAGGAATGCGCGATGAGCACAGCTCTGGGATACCGGGCTTACGGGGCCGCCGACGTCCAGGAGTTCTTCGACCGGCCCGACCCGGCGCCCGGGCCCGCGGAGGTCCTGATCCGCGTCGCGGCGGCGGGGGTCAACCCGCTGGACCACCTGCTCCGGTCCGGGTACGCCCCTCGGATGAACGGCCACCTCCCCTTCCCCCAGGTCCTGGGGATGGAGGCCGCCGGCACCGTCCTGGCGGTGGGCGCCGACGTGACCGGCCTGTCCGCCGGCGACCGGGTGGCCGGGTTCGCCCTGACCGGCGCGGGCACCTACGTGGGCACGACCCTGCTGCTGGCCGAGTCGACGGGCCGCATCCCCGACGCGCTGCCGGAGACCTGGGCGGCGACCATCCCCGTCGCGGGGACCACCGCGCTCGACGCCCTCGACCAGCTCGCGCTGCCCGCGGGCGCGTCGGTGCTGGTGAACGGGGTAGGCGGCGGCGTGGGCATCGCCGTGGCCCAGATCGCGCGGGACCGCGGCCTGGTCGTCGTGGGCACGGCCAGCGCGGCCAAGCGGGACCTGGTGGCGAAGACCGGGGCGACGTTCGTCGACTACACCGCGGGCGACGTCGTGGACCGGCTGCGGGCGCACGCCCCGGACGGCTTCGACGCCGTGGTCGACACCGTCGGGGGTGACTCGCTGCGCGCCGTCGCCCCGCTGGCGGCGACACCGGGCGCGCTGCTCTCCGTGGGTGACCTGTCGGTGCCCGAGCTGGGTGGCGTGTTCGTCCACCGCCGCCTCGACCGCGACAGCATCGAGCGCGTGGCCGAGCTGATGGCCACGGGACGGCTCGACCCGCACATCACCGCGACCTACCCGCTCGCGCGGGCGGGTGAGGCGCTCGCGCTGGTGGAGACCCGGCACGCGGCGGGCAAGCTCGTGATCGACATGACGCTCTGATCCGCGGATCTCGCCACGGATCCGCCCGAGGCCTGAGCGGGGTCGTCGGTTCAGCGGCCCGCCATCGTCGCCCGCAGCTGCGGGGACGCCGCGGCCGGCGGCGCGCCGGTGGAGAAGGCGGAGAGCCCGGGCAGCGCGAGGCCGGCCCGGAACGACTGGTCCTCGAGCAGCAGGTACACGAGCTCGCCCTCGAACCGCTCGGCACGGGCGTCCAGGTCGGCGGGCCCGAGGGTGTCGGCGAGCCACTCGCGCACCCGCCGGGGGTCGACGTTCGTGATCGCCGCGATGCGCTCGACCGGCCCGGCCTGCGCCGGCGCCCCGAACGCACGGGCCCCGTCCACCTCCGAGACGTCCGGCAGCGGCTGGGACAGCAGCGCAGCCGCGTCGATCCGGCCCACGCCCCAGTCGTCGTCCCAGCCCAGGGGCCGCGCGCACACCCCGGGCGCGCGGACCTGGTGGAGGAAGACGGCCTGCACGCGGTGGCGCCCGAAGCGCCGGACCAGCTCCGCGTGCCCGTGGTGGGCCAGCCACAACGCGGAGACGCCCGCGAGGTGCGCCACCGCGTAGGACGTGCCGTCGGTCCGCTCGACCACGCGGTTCGGCGGGGAGACGTTCCAGTCGAACCCCGCGGCCCAGACACAGGCCCCGGGCGCCGACACGTCCACCGCGGCGCCCCGGGACGACCCCGGCCACATCGAGTCGCCGGTGCCGGTGGCCGCGACCGCGATGCAGTTGTCGTACGAGGCCGGCGCGGTGACGACGCCGACGTGGTTGCCCGCGGCCGCCATGACGATCATCCCGTCGTCCACCGCCTGCTGGATCGCCTCGCGCAACCCGAAGAACCCGGTGCCGCCGAGGCTCATCGACACGATGTGGCAGCCGGCCGCGCGAGCCCGGTGCACCGCCGCGGCGACGTCGCTGTCGAAGACCTGCACCACGCTCTCCGTGGCGCGGAACGGCACGAGCACCGCCTCCGGTGCCACCCCGCTGAACCCCGCGCCGTCCCCCTTGCCCAGGATGACGCTGGCCGTGCTGGTGCCGTGGCCCGGATTCGGCAACGGGTTGAAGAACGTGACGTTCGGCGGGCGCAGCGGATCGGTGGCGTCGTCGTCGTCATCGATCAGGTCCCAGTCCGCCGCGACGTCCACCTCGGCGCCGAGGGCGAGGTGGTCGCTGAAGCCCGAGTCCGGGTGCCCGACGCGGATGCCCGCGCCGCCCCGGGTCGCGGGGTCCATCGCGGCGAGAGCGTCCTGCCAGCCGATCGCGTCCAGCGCCCACCCGTGGTCCTCCGACGCCGCATCGGCACCGCAGTCGCCGCCGGAGAACGCACCGGTGGCGCGGGCCTCCGGGTCGAACGCGCGGACCGGGACGTCGGCCTCCGCGACGGCGAAATCACCGGTGTCCTGCAGGACGTGGGTGAGCTCCCACGCCGTGGACGCGTAGGTGGGCGACCCGATCGCGTCGGCCACCCGTACGGTGACGATCCGGTCGCGCTGGCCGTCCGGGCCGAGGCGGCGGACCTCGACCGGCCCCCCGACCCCGGCGACGCGCGCGGCGGCTTCCGCGACGATCGCCGCCACGGCGAGGTCGGTCATCTCGTCATCGGGGCGGACCGCGATCAGGAGCGGCTGGTCGGCCCGGGGCTCGGACATGTCGGCACACCCTCCGTGACGGGGATCTCCGGTGCAGGTGGGGTCGGACGGCCGGCACGTGGTGTTACCCGACGTCGCCACTCCGCTACGGAACGGCACACCGGCAGAGCTGCTGCGGCGCCGCTGTTCTGCGAGGATGTGCGCGGTGCGGGACGAGAGCCGTCGCTCCGGGAGTGCTCCGTCGCCGGCGAGGCTGCGCCGGTGGCGGCGCCAGCTCGCCGACGAGCGCGAGGCGGCGCTGGTCTACCGCGAGCTCGCCCGGCGAAGGGACGGCGAGGAGCGGGAGATCCTGCTCGGCCTGGCCGGGGCCGAGGAGCGCCATGCCGCGTACTGGGAGCGCAGGCTGGGCGATCGCGCCGGCCCCCCGCGGCGCCCGTCGTTGCGGGCACGGCTGGTCGGCGTCCTGGCCCGGTGGTTCGGCTGGGTGTTCGTCCTCGCGCTGATCGAACAGGCCGAACGGCGCTCGCTCACCGCCCCGGACGCGGACGTGCCGGAGGCGATGCTGGCCGACGAGCGCATCCACAGCGAGGTCGTGCGCGGGCTGGCCGCGCGGGGGCGGGCGCGGATGTCCGGCACGCTGCGGGCCGCGGTCTTCGGGATCAACGACGGCCTGGTGAGCAACTTCGCGCTCGTCCTCGGCGTGATCGGCGGTGGCGCCGACACCGCGACCATCCTGCTGACCGGCCTGGCCGGGCTGCTGGCCGGAGCGCTGTCGATGGCGGCGGGCGAGTACATCTCGGTCTGCTCGCAACGCGAGCTGCTGGCCGCGTCGAACCCGGACGAGGCGGCAAAGGCCGCCGTCCCCCTCCTCGACGTGGACGCGAACGAGCTCGCCCTGGTCTACCGGGCGCGGGGCTTGCCGGCCGACGAGGCCGAACGCCGCGCGGACGAGGTTCTGCGGCACGGCTCCGCGAGCACGCGGTCGGACAACCCCCGTTCCCACGGAGCCGAGGTGGTCGGCAGCGCCGTCGGCGCCGCGTCGTCGAGCTTCGCGTTCTTCAGCGTCGGGGCCGCCATCCCGGTGCTGCCGTTCCTGTTCGGCGTCGAGGGCCTCGCCGCGGTGGCGCTGGCCGCCGTGCTCACCGGGGCGGCGCTGATGCTCACCGGCGCCGCCGTCGCGGTGCTGTCCGGAGGACCGCCGCTGCGCCGCGCGCTGCGCCAGCTCGCCATCGGCACCGCCGCCGCGCTGGCGACCTACCTGCTGGGGCTGGCCTTCGACGCGACCGTCGGCTGACGCGCGCCGGCCGGCTCCGGGAACGAGCCGGCCGGCGGCGTCGTCCGGATCAGGACGTGACGCAGACCTGCCCGCGGTCGACCTTGCGCGGACCCTCGGCGTTCGGCCGGATGTCCGTGTCGAAGATGCCCGTCGGCAGGAACACCGAGCAGCAGGCGTTGGGGATGTCGACGACGCCGCCGATGCGGCCCTCGATCGGGGCGGTGCCGAGGATCAGGTAGCCCTGCTCGCCGGTGTAACCCCAGGTCTTGAGGTAGTCGATCGCGTTGAGACACGCGTTGCGGTAGGCCAGCGTCGCGTCCATGTAGGCGTTGCTGTTGTCCCGGTGGTCCACGGAGATCCCGATGAACGTGAGGAACTCCGTGTACCGGGGCTCGACGTTGCCCGGCATGAAGACCGGGTTGTTGTGGATCGCGAACTTCTCCATGCCGCCCTTGATGAGGTCGACGTGCATGTCGATGAAGCCGCCCATCTCGATGGCGCCACAGAAGTTGATCTCGCCGTCGCCCTGGCTGAAGTGCAGGTCCCCACCCGAGAGCAGGGCGTTCGGCACGTGCACGGGGTAGAAGATGCGGCTGCCGCGGCTGAAGTTCTTGATGTCGTGGTTGCCACCGTTCTCCCGGGCGGGCACGGTGCGGGCCCCGTCGCGCCCGATCGCCTCCACCGCTGCACCCGTGGCGGTGCCGGCCAGCACGCCGGCGCCCAGCGGCGGCAGCGCGAGCGGCGGCACGCGGTCCGGATCGGTGGCGATGAGCGCGCGCTCGCGCTCGTTCCACTTCGCCAGGAGCTCCGGGGAGGGCGCGGTACCGAACAGGCCGGGGTGGGTGATGCCGGTCATCCGCACCCCCGGGACGTGCCGGGACGTGCACTGCTGGCCCTGGAAGTCCCACACCGCCTTGTAGGCGTCGGGGAAGTAGTCGGTGAGGAAGCCACCGCCGTTGACCTTCGAGAAGATGCCCGAGTAGCCCCAGCCCTGCCCGCAGTGCGGGCCGGTCTCCTGCGGCACCGGGCCGAGGTCGAGGATGTCGACGATCAGCAGGTCCCCCGGCTCGGCGCCCTCCACCCCGATGGGGCCGCTGAGCATGTGTGCGACGTCGAGGTTGACGTCCCGGACGTCGTTGGCCGAGTCGTTGTTGCCGATCTGCCCGTCGGTCCACTCCTTGCACTCGATGCGGAACGTGTCACCCGGCTTCACCATCACGGCGGGCGGGATGTCCGGGTGCCACCGGTTGTGGCCGGGCACCTTCTGGTCGCGCATCGACTTGGCCTGGTCGACGCTGAACACGACCTCTGGCATGACGAGCTCCTTCCGTTCTCACGCGTGGTGGGGGACCGAGACGGGTGCCGCGGCGCGGCGCCCGAGTGCGAACCAGAGCCCGCCGAACAGCAGGACTCCGACGACGAGGTAGGTGACGGCGAGCCGGGTCGAGTCCGACCAGTAGCCGGTGATGAGCAGCAGCGCGGGCACGGCGGCCGTGCCGAACGCCTCGATGATCGTGACCCAGCCGGTGAAGCGGGTGAGCCGATCGAGCCCGAGGCCGAGCACGAGGAAGAACAGCAGCCACAGGAACGACCAGAAGAGCCAGATGACGGCGAAGGTGCGGTCACCGAGGACGGCGATCGAGTGCACGGCGAACCCGACGGCGGCCAGGGCCACGAACAGCGAGAACCACCCGAGGCCCGTCTGCGGCCAGCCGGTGATCGCATTGATGCCCACCCAGAGGTAGGTGAACCCGAACAGGTACAGCCCGGCCGCGAGCGAGATCGCGCGGGCGTCGCCGGCGGCGGCGATGATCAGGTAGGTCGGGGTGACGACCTGCAGGCCGCCGACGAAGAGGTTGATCGGCGCCGCGGCGCGTCCGTCGACGGTGCCGATCAGCAGCAGCCCGTTCACGAAGAGCACCGCTCCGACGTAGAGCAGCCCGACGTTGCCCATGTCAGGGCCTCGGCAGCCGGGCGTGCAGCGGGTGGGCGTGGCGCGGGGCCCGCGGTGCGACTTCGCGCCGGACGACCTGCGGGTTCTCCGCGCTGGCCCCCGCGGTGTCGAGTGCGGACACCAGGCCGGGGGCGACCAGGCGGGTGCGCGGGCTCGTGTAGACGCGGCGGGCGTCCGCGCCGCAGCGCGGGCACGGGACGTGGGACGTGGCCGCGCCCATCGGGCGGCGCACGTCGACGTCGCCGCAGGCCGCGCACCGGTACTGGTAGGTGACCATGTGACCTCCTGTTATTTCCATCTGGAACTTATCCAGGTGGAAGGAAAAGTCAAGCGGCCACCACCGCCGGAATCAGCGCACTGGGCCGATCAGCCGTCGGCGGATGCCGCGGCGAGGCGGGTGAGCAGCGCGGAGAGGGTGCTGCGCTGATCGTCGGTGAGCGCGGAGAACGCCGCCGCCTCCGCCTCGGCGACGGCAGGCCGCAGCGAGCTCCGCAGCTGCTCCCCGCGCGGGGTGAGGTGGACGAGCACGCGGCGGCGGTCGTGGGCGTCGACCTCGCGGTGCACGAGCGCCTTCGTCGCGAGATCGTCGACGATCCGGGTGAGCGTGGGCCCGGTGACGACGACAGCGTTCGCGATCTCGCTCATCGTCATCCCGTCACGGCCGGCGAGCAGGTCGAGGATCCGCCACCGCTCGAGCGTGAGGCCGCTGTCGCGCAGCACCTTCAGCACCGCGGCGGACACGCGCCCGGCGGCGCGGTCCAGCAGCAGGGACGGCGCGGTGGCGGCGTCCTCCTCGTCGGTCCTCGACACGGCGCCCCCCGAACGTCTGACGTGTTGGCCCTACCCAAGCTAAAGCTTCCATGTGAAAGTAGCAGCGAGCCCATCGCCGTGCCGCACGTCACCTCGAGAGGGGGGACATGCTCGTCACCGATCTGCCCTACCGGATCGCGCTGGTCATCCCGCTGCAGGGGCCTGCCGGGCTGTTCGGCGCATCGTGCGAGGCGGTCGCCGAGCTCGCCGCGGCCGAACTGAACGCGGAGTGCGGGCTGCTGGGCCGTCCCGTGGAGCTGGTGGTGGTCGACGGCGGGGCGGCGCCCGCGACGATCGCCCGCCAGGTCGGCGACCTCGTCGACGCCGACCACGTCGACGCCGTCACGGGCTGGCACATCTCCGCGGTCCGCGAGGCCGTGGTGCCCGCGATCGCCGGACGGGTGCCCTACGTGTACACCTCGCTGTACGAAGGCGGCGAGCACCGCGCCGGGGTCTTCTGCTCGGGCGAGACCCCGATCGACCAGCTCGCCCCCGCCCTGCGCTGGCTGCGCGACGAACTCGGGTTGCGGCGGTGGGCCGTGGTCGGCAACGACTACGTGTGGCCACTGCGCACGAGCGTCGCGGTCCGCGCCTACGCCGCGGCGCTGGACCTCAGCCTGCTCGACGAGCAGTACCTCCGGCTCGGCGCGGGCGACTTCCGCGCGGCCGCCGAGCGGGTGGGCCGCAGCGGGGCGCAGGCGGTGCTCATGCTCCTGGTCGGACAGGACGCCGTGGAGTTCAACCGGCGCTTCGCCGAACGCGGCCTGCAGGAGCGGATCGTGCGCTTCAGCCCGTTGATGGAGGAGAACATGCTCCTGGCCAGCGGGCCGGACGCCACCACGGGCCTGTACGTCGCCGCGTCGTACTTCCGCACGCTGACCACCGCAGGCTCGCTGGACCTCGTCGGCCGCTACGTCGACCGGTTCGGGCCGCACGCGCCGCCGCTGAACAACGCGGCCGAGTCGTGCTACGAGGGCATCCGCACCCTGTTCGCACTGGCCCACCGCGCCGGGTCGACGCGAGTGGACCGGATGGTGGCGGTCGCCGACTCCGTGGGCTACGACGGCCCGCGCGGCACGATGCACCTGCGCGACGGCCACCTGCGCCAGCGCGTGCACCTCGCGGTGGCCGACGACGTCGACTTCTCCGTGCTCACCAGCATCTAGCTGACCGAGGACGTCTTCGGGCGCGGGCGGCGTGGTGGGCGCCCGCCCCGCGCACCCGCCTGCGCCGCACGATCCCGCTCGGAGAGCTAGGCCGACGCGGCGAGGACGGCCGCGAGGCCGTGCGGGTCGCGGCGGGCGGTGTTGTGCCCGACGGGGATCTCGTGCACGCGCCAACCCGGATCGGCGCGCAACCGTTCGGCGAGCTCCACGAACGGGCTCCCCCGCCACGCACCCCCGCTGATGTACGTCCGGTCGTACGCCTGTCCCGAACCGCCGCCCGCGAACGAGTGCAGCCGCACCGACTGGAGGAAGCTCGCCAGCGGGTGCGGCCGTGCGCGCGGGTCCAGACCGTCCGGGACCGCGACCCATCGACCGTCGGCGCGGGCGCCGGCCACGAACACCTCCCGGAACGCGTCGCTGGTGAGCGACCAGCACGAGTCCCCATCCGCCGGGACGTAGGCGTCGATGAAGACGAGCTGGTGGAGGCGGTCGCCGAGCCGGTCCGCGACGCCGGCGATCACCATTCCGCCATAGCTGTGCCCGCACAGCGCGACGTCGGTTCCGCCGCTGCGCTCGACGATCCCGGCGACCTGGTCGATGTGGGCGTCCAGGTTCGGTGGGCGGTCCGGGTCGGCCGGGCCGTCCACCTCCAGGCCCGACAGGGTCACGGCCTCGACGTGGTGGCCGTGGCGCCGCAGCTCCGCCGCCACGGGCTCGAAGACCCACCCGCCCTGCCAGCCGCCCGGCACCATCACGAACTCCACGCCGTGATCCTGCACGGACGGCCTCACCCCGTCGACGCGCATCCCGACCAACCCGCGTTGCCGGCCCGCGGCGGCCAGGCGTACGGTGAGTTAAAGCAACAGATCGTTGTTTTTAGTTGGGTGGAGGCCCCACGTGAAGATCCTCGTTTCCGGAGCCGGAGTCGCCGGGCTCGCCGGCGCGCGCGACCTCGCCACCCGCGGCCACGACGTCACCCTCGTCGAGTACGCCCCCCACCTGCGGCTCACGGGAACACCCATCGACATCCGCGGCGACGCCATCGAGATCACCGACCGGATGGGCCTGCTCCCCCAGATCCGCGAGCACCGGATCCGGATGAGCGAGCTCATGCAGTTCGTCGACGCCGACGGCCTGCCGGTGGCCCACATCCCGATGGCGCAGGTGAGCGACTCCGACGACGACATCGAGATCGTCCGCGAGGACCTGGTGCGCATCCTCGCCGACGCGATCCCCGACTCCGTGACGATCCGCTTCGGCGACTCGGTCGAGGCGCTCACCGACGACGGCGACGGCGTCGACGTGGGGTTCCGGTCCGGCCGCACCGAACGGTACGACCTGGTGGTCGGCGCCGACGGCCAGCACTCCGCGGTGCGCAGGCTCGTGTTCGGCCCCGAGCGGGACCACCTCCGCCACCTCGGGGTCTACATCGCCCTGGCCGACCTCCCCGGCGAGGCGCGCCCCGATCGCGTCAGCTCGATGCACAACGTCCCCGGCCGGTTGGCGGGGATCGCCCGGTTCAAGGACCGGGCCCTGGCCGTGCTGATGTTCCGCTCGGAGTGGCTCGACCACGACCACCACGACCTGGACGCCCAGAAGAAGCTGCTCGCGGACGCCTTCGCGGGCCACAGCTCGTGGCGGATCCGCCGGCTGCTCGACGCCGCCCTCGCCGACCCCGAGCTCTTCTTCGACTCGGCGAGCCAGATCCACATGCCGTCCTGGCACCGCGGCCGCGTGGTGCTGGTCGGCGACGCCGGCCACTGCGCGGCCTTCCTCTCCGGCCGGGGCACCTCGCTCGCGCTCACCGGCGCGTGGTTCCTCGCCGAGGAACTCGGCCGGTACGGGGCCGACCACGCCGCCGCCTTCGAGCGGTACGAGGCCCGGCAGCGTCCGTACGTCACCGCCGCCCAGCAGCGGGTGGACGAGGGCCGCGAGCGCCTGATCCCGCCCACCTGGGACGCCATCGACACCCGCAACGCACGCCTGCAAGCGGCAAGCTGAACGGCACCCGGTTGCCCACGTCCCACGTCCCCTCCTGCAGCGCAGCAGGCCCCAACCCGCCAGACCTGCTGGAGAGAACGCACCCGTGAATGACGCAACAGTCGAGCTCGCGCCCGTGGTGGAGGAGCGCCGGTGGAGTGCGCGGCTCATCGGCTGGGTGGTCGTGCTCGTCCTCGCCAACCGCGTCGCCGACACGGTGCTCACCACCCCGCAGATGGTCACGTCGGAGATCCTCGAGCACTTCTCGACCAACCAGGTCGCCTGGCTGAACTCGAGCGCGCTGCTCGCGGGTGCCATCTGGTCACCGCTGCTCGCCAAGAGCGCCGACATCTACGGCAAGCGCCGGGTGCTCCTCGCCACGCTCGTCCTCGCGGGCGTCGGCTCGGTGATCTGCCTGGTCGCGCCCCACCTCGTGGTGTTCCTGCTGGGCCGGCTCCTCCAGGGCTCCGCCATGGCCGTGGTGTTCCTGTCCGTGGCGCTCACGCGCCAGGTCAGCGCCCCGGGGGTGGCGATGACCGCGATCGGGATCGTCACCTCCGCCTCCGCGATCATCGGGATCGTCGAACCGTTCGTGATGGACCCCCTCATCGACCGGTTCGGCTGGCGCAGCGTGTTCGTCGTGTCGGTCGTCCTGGCCGCGGCCGCCGTGCTGTGCGTGCGGGCGTACATCCCGGAGTCACCCGTCCGCACCGGCGGCAGGGTCGACGTCCTCGGCGCGTTCCTGCTCGGCACCGGCCTCGCCGGTGTGCTCGGTTACGCCAGCCTCGGCCAGGACCTCGGGTGGCTGTCGGGCGGCATGGTCGTCCTGCTCGCGGCCGGTGCCGCCGCCCTGGCCGGCTGGGTGGTGCTCGCCCTGCGGGTCGAGGAGCCCATCGTCGACCTCCGCGCCCTGAGCAGGCCGATCCTGCTGACGCTGCTCGCCGTGGTGCTGGCCGCCGGCTCCTTCCAGGCCGTGATCCAGCTGACGGACCTCATCGCGTCGGTGCCCCCGGAACTCGGGCTCGGGTACGGGCTCAAGGGCGTCGGCCCGAACGCCCTGCTGTTCGCCGCACCCGCGCCCGGCATCATCCTCGGCGGCATCGTCGCCGGCTGGCTCGCCTCCCGGATCGGCCCCGCGCGCACCCTGCTGGGCGGCATCGCCATCGGGACGGCGGGCACCTTCACGATGCTCGCGGGGGTGTCGTCGTTCCCGCTGGCGGTGGCCGGGTTCGCGCTGCTCGGCACGGCGGCGGGCGCCATCAACACCTCCGGGTTCAACCTGGCGACCGGGCTCGCGCCGCCCGCGCGGCACGGCGTGGTCTCCGGCCTCGTCTCGGTGATGCTCGCGGTCGGCGGCGCCGTCGTCACCGTCGCAGGCACCGCGGTGCTGAACGCCACCCCCACCGTGGTCGACGGCACCCCGCAGAACTCCGCGACCGGCATGTACCTGTACATCCTGATCGCCGGGATCCTGTTCGTCCTCGCCACGGCCACCGCCACCGTGCTCGCGCGCAAGCGGAACGCACCGCAGACCCCCGGGCGTTCGACGCGGGAGGCCGTCACCGAACCCATCCCGGTGGTGCGCACCCACCACCCGCAGAACCGGGCACAACGGGTCGCGGCCGGGGTCGGCGGGACACTGGTCGCGGCTGTCGCGCTGGTCTTCGGGGCCCAGATCCTCACCGCCCACGACGGCACCGCGCTGCTGGGCAGCCGCCAGGTCGCCGTGGCAACCGACCAGGCCCGGATGGAGGTGGGAGCGCTCTTCGGCACCGTCGACGTCGTGGTGCCCGACGGCGTGCGCGCCCGCGTCACCGGCCGCGTGGCGTTCGGCGGCACCGAGTGCGAGCGGGCCTGCAGCGAGCCGGGCCGCGAGGTCGTGGTGGACGCCGTCGGCGCGTTCGCGACGGTCCACGTGATGCGCCCGAGCGAAGTCCTCGCCGACGCGCGCGAACAGGCGCGCGAGGACGCGGAGGATGCGGCCGAGGCCGCGCGGGAACGGGAGCAGGACGAGCGGGACGGCGACTGAGCGCAGCCCGCCATGATCGGCGCAGGAAGGGCCTCAGCGCAGGACCGATCCCCCGTCGACGACGACCGTCTGGCCCGTGACGAAGCCGCTGTCGCCCGACAGCAGGAAGCTCATCACGCCCGTGAGGTCGTCCGGGGTCTGTTCCCGCGGCAGGCACCGGCTCGCGACGTTGGCGTCCATCAGCCCGCGGGGGAAGCTCTCGGAGTGGTCGAGGACGCCTTCGCTGAGGGTGAAGCCCGGTGCCACGCAGTTCACGCGGACGCCGTCGGGTCCGAGCTCGCGAGCCAGGGCACGCGTCATCGCGATGACCGCTCCCTTCGACGACACGTAGTGCGCCCACATCGGGATGCCTTTGAACACGGTGCCCGAGCTGACGGTGACGATGGAGCCGTCCCGCTGGCGGCGCATCACGGGCGCGACGGCGCGGATCACCTCGAAGGTGCCGCGCACGTTGACGGTGAGGACGCGCTCGAACTCCTCGGACGGGATCGTCTCGAACGGGCGGGGTTGCAGGCCGGTGAAGAGGGCGGCGTTGGTCACCAGCCCGTGGATCCCGTCGCGGCGGTCCAGCACCTCGCCGACCAGCCGCGACACCGACTCCGGATCCGCCACGTCGCAGACCCCGCCGAAGACCGCACCGCCCGCCTCGCGGATCGCCGCGACGGTGCGTTCCGGCACCCGCAGGTCCGCGATCGCCACGTACGCCCCGTCGCGCGCCAGCGCGGTCGCCACCGCCGCGCCGATGCCCTGCGCGCCACCGGTCACGAGGACCGTGCGCCCCGACAACCGACCCATCTCGCCTCCCACCCGCGTCAGGACATGAAGGTCGCGAACCAGTCGAGCATCGGCTCGGGCCTGCGCTGGAACTCCATGTAGCCGTCCCACCGCGCGGTGGTGCCCTCGATCCACTGCAGCTTCTTCTCGGCGACCGGGATGTTGTCGAACATCGTCTGGACGTCGCTCGGGTGCGTGAGCACGTCGTCGCGCACCTGGTAGAGGAACGTCGGGACGCGGACGTTGCGGGCCCACTCCCGCGGGCTGCGCGGGCCGAAGCCGATCCCGGAGCGCACGACGATGCGCCGGTCGAGGTCGTCGATCCGGTCGGCCAGGCCCATCGCGGCGAGCCGGCGCTCCATGATCGTGCGCGCGGTCACCGGCTGCGGGCCGACGAGACAGCGCACCCCGTCGAAGGCGCCGGGGAACTGCGTCATGGCGGCGAACGTGGAGCTGCAGCCCAGGCATCGGCTGAACAGGCCGATCGCCATGTCCCGGGTGTCGGGCCGCTGCCGGGCGTAGGCCAGCGCGCCGACGACGTCACGGGCCTCGAAGATTCCGCTCGAGGCGATGCCGCCGTTGGCGGCGCCGCTGAGCCCGTGGTTGCGCAGGTCGTAGGCCAGCACGTTGTACCCGGCCTCGTGCAGGACCGCGTAGTCGGGGATGAAGTCGATCTCGAACCCGTTGCCGCTGGCCGCCCACATCGAGTGCCAGGGCTCCAGGTGGGTGGGCAGGCCGGAGCGGGTGAAGCCCATGGGGTGGTTGGCGATCACCAGCTTGTCCGAGCCGGGTGCCGGGATGAACCAGCCCTCCAGCGGCACCCCGTCGTGGGACGGGAAGGTGACATCGGAGAAATCGAGCCCGTGCTCGGCGGGCGAGTGCAGCAGCGGCGAACGGGACAGGTGGCTGAACCCGTCGGCGATCCGGTCGAGCACCTGCGCGATCCGCTCCTCGGTCAGCGCGGGGGTCTCCTGCAGGTCGGTCATGGTCGCTCGTTTCCTTCCCGGGGGGTGAACATCCGGTCGAGGGTGATCGGCAGCTCGCGCAGCCTGATCCCGACCGCGTTGTGGATCGCGTTGCCGATGGCCGCGCTCATGCCGCCCGCGCCGATCTCGCCCGCGCCGCGGACCCCGCACTCGTTGTGCTCGAGATCCGGGACGTCCAGCAGCACGACGTCGACGTCGGGCACGTCGGCGTTGACCGGCACCAGGTAGCCGGCCAGATCGGCGTTGGTCATCCGCGCCGACGGGTCGAACTCGATGCTTTCCAGGAGTGCGGCGGACAGGCCCCAGACCATCCCGCCCACGATCTGGCTGCGCGCCGCCTTCGCGTTGACGACGCGGCCGATGTCCATCACGCCGAGCATCCGGGTCACCCGAGGCTCCCGGGTCCAGCGGTTGACCCGGACCTCGCAGAACTGGGCCCCGAACGACCAGTGGGCGTGGCCGTCGGTGAGAGCGCCGCGGGGTCGGGTTTCGCCGCGCCCGGTGACAGCCGTGCGACCGGCGGACCGCAGGACCTCGGCGAACGGGACGGCGGTCGCGTCGGGCCGCACCTCGGCCATGGCGGCACGCACGGCCGCCCGCACCGCCGGGACCACCGCCGCGGTCCCCGTCGACCCCAGCGCGGCACCACCGGGCGGGAGCGCGGAGTCGCCGAGGCGCACCCGCACCCGCTCGATCGGGATGCCCAGGGCGTCCGCGGTGGTGATGGCCAGGACGGTGGCCATGCCGGTGCCCAGGTCCACGGCTGAGGTGGCCACCTCCGCGTCGCCGTCGGCGCGCAGGGTCACCGACACCGCCACCGGGGCGACCTGCGCCGCCCGGTAGGACGTCACCGCCATCCCGAGCCCGACGAACCAGTCGCCGTCGAGCCGGGTGCCGGGACGGCGGGCCCGCTCGCTCCAGCCGAAGCGGTCGGCGCCGATGCGCAGGCACTCGGTCAGGTGCCTGCTGCTCCACGGCAGGTCCGTACCGGGGAACACCGGGGTGTCGTTGCGCAACCGGATTTCGACGGGGTCCATGTCGAGGGCGTCGGCGAGCTCGTCCATCGCCGTCTCCAGCGCGAACAGCCCGGGTACCTCGGACGGCCCGCGCATGAAACCGGTGCGCGGCAGGTGCGCGGTGACCGCCCGCTGGCTGATCGCCATGGCCTCGGCGCCGTAGAGCACGCGCGAGACCGTGTGGCCGGGCGCCACGAGCAGGTCGGACAGCACCGCGGCTTCGGCCGAGCGCGACCGGTGCACGACGGCGGTGAGCCGGCCGTCGCGGTGCGCCCCGAGCGTCACCTCCTGCTCGGTGGCGGCCCGGACGACGGTGGAGGTGAACACCTGCTCGCGGGTGAGCACGATCTTCACCGGCCGGCCCAGCACCCGGCTCGCGGCGCAGGCCAGCTTGACGTCCACCCCGGCTCTGGTCTTGCCGCCGAACGCACCGCCGACGTGGGTGGCGACCACGTCGACGTCCGCGGGGTCCAGGTCGAAGGTGAGCGACAGCTCCCCCACCAGCCACGGGATCGCCTGGTGGCCGGTGCGCACGTGGAGGCGGCCGTCGTCGCTCCACCAGGCGAGCGCGCTGTGCAGCTCCATCGCCGCGTGGTTCTGCACGGGCGTGCGGTACCGACCGCTGACGGTGACGTCGCTCCCGGCCAGGACCTGCTCGACGGTGCTGCCGTCGGGGCTGTAGCCGATGTCGGGGTCCTGGCCGTGGTCGACGGCGGCGGGGACGCGCTCGTGTGCGGGGTCGAGGTCGACCCGGCCGCGCTCGACGTCGTAGGACGCACGGACGAGGGACGCGGCGCTCCGAGCCTGTTCGGGGGTGTCGGCCACGACGACGGCCACGACCTGGCCGTGGTGGTGCACGGCGGTGTCCGCCAGCGGCGCCCAGCGCGCGCCCGCCGGGTTCGAGATCGACGGCAGCGGCGGGATCGGGAGCGGGTCGAACGGGGAGAAGATCGCGACGACCCCGGCCGAGCGCGCGGCCGCCTCCGTGTCCAGCGCGCGCAGCCTGCCTGCGGCGACCTCGCTCGTGACGAGGTGTCCCCACAGCATCCCGGGCCGCGTCTCGTCCACCGGGTACCGCGCGGTGCCGGTGACCTTCGCCGGCCCGTCGATCCGGTCGACGGGCGTGCCCAGGAACTCACGCACGCGGCTCGTCTCCCTGGACCTCCTGGATCGCGGCGACGATGTTCGGGTAGGCCCCGCAGCGGCAGAGGTTCCCCGACATGAACTCGCGGATCGCCGCCGCGTCGCGCAGGTCCGGCCGCGCGAGGGCCGCGGCCGCCGACATCAGCTGGCCGGGCGTGCAGAACCCGCACTGGAAGGCGTCGTGGGCGACGAACGCCTCCTGAAGCCGCCTGCCGCAGGGGTCGGCCGCCAGCGAGTGCACGGTCCGGACATCGGCGTCGCGGGCGGTGGCCAGCAGGGTGAGGCAGGACAGCACGGCACGGCCGTCGACGTGCACCGTGCACGCCCCGCACTGCCCGTGGTCGCACCCCTTCTTCGGGCCGGTCACGCCGAGCCGGGTGCGCAGGGCGTCCAGCAGGGTCAGCCGGACGTCGTCGGTGAGGTCGACGAGGTCGCCGTCGACGCGCAGTCGGGTGCGCACCGTGGGCACGGTGGGGGTCGGGGTGGGGGTCGCCGCCTCGGCCGTGTCGGTCATCGTCGTCCTCCAGCCCGGCCGGGATCAGCCCTGCTCGCGCTCGGCGAGGAGCCGGTCGCGCACGGCGGCGAGCGCGCCGGTCAGCGCCCCGGGCGGCCGCTCGAAGGTGGTGGTGGCCACCGGTGCGGGGCCGGTCTTGACGCTGATGGCGTGCGGGTAGGCGAACTCGAGCAGGCCCTCGTCGCCGTGCTTGCGGCCGTAGCCGCTGATGCCGCGGCCGCCGAAGGGCAGGCCCGGGATCATCGAGAACGCGATGGCGTCGTTCACGCTGGTCATGCCGACGCGCAGGCGGCGGGCGATCTCCTCACCGTGCTCGCGGCTGAACACCGCGCTGCCCAGCCCGTACGGGCCCGAGTTGATCAGCTCGACGGCCTCGTCGGTGTCGCGGACCCGCACGATCGACAGGACCGGCCCGAAGGTCTCCTCGGTGGCGGCCAGTGCATCGACCGGCACGTCGACGAGGATCGTGGGCTGGACGTACCGGTCGGCGCCCGCCGCGTCCGGGCCGCCCACCACCGCGGTGGCGCCTCGCGCGATGGCGTCCTCGACGTGGTGGCGGATCACCGGGATCTGGCCGGGCATCGGGACCGGCCCGATCTGGTCGTCATCGCCGCTGCCCGCGCGCACCTGCCGGGCCAGCGCGGCGATCTTCTCCACCAGCGCGTCGTGCACCTCGTCGACGACGTAGGCCACCTCGTGGCTGATGCACCCGCACCCGGAGTTCTGCAGCGCGCCCCAGGTGATGTGCGCGGCGGCCTCGTCGAGGTCGGCGTCGCGGGCCACGACGACCCCGTCGTTGCCCCCGAGCTCCAGCAGCATCGGGGTGAGGCGGGAGGCGCAGGCCGCGGCGACGGCCTGCCCGGTCCGGACGCTGCCGGTGAAGGCGATCTTGTCGACGCCGGCCTCGGTGAGCGCCTGCCCGGTGGCGGCGAACCCGATGAGGTTGTGCAGGACGTCGGGCATGTCGGGCACGGCCCGCGCCCAGGACCGGGCGAGCCACTCCCCCACGCCGGGGGTGAGCTGGCTGGGCTTGAGGACGACGGCGTTCCCGGCGGCCAGGGCGTGGATGACGATCGCGCCCGGCGTGCCGAGCGGGAAGTTCCACGGCCCGATCACGCCGACCACCCCGTACGGCAGGTGTTCGACGAATCCCCGCTGGTTCGGCGTCGTCGGCGGCACGGCGACCTTGCGGCGGCCCAGCACCCGCTCGGCGTTGTCGATCACGAAGGTCAGGTGCCCGATGGTGGACAGCACCTCCGCCCGGCCGTCCTCGACGGACTTGCCGTTCTCGGCGTGGATGAGGGCCGCCACCTCCTCGCCGCCGCGCGCGATCTCGCGGCGCCACGCCCGGAGCCGGGCCGCGCGGCCGTCGAACCCGAGGTCCCACCACGGCGCGGCGGCCGCCCGCGCGGCCGCGACCGCGGCCTGTACCTCCTCGGGCCCGGCCACGGGGTGGCGCGCCAGCTCCTCCCCGGTGGCCTGGTCGATCGTGATCACCTCGGTGCCGGTGGCCGCCAGGTCGCCGTCGCGGGTGGTGGCGTCGGTGCTCAGTGCGGTGCTCATCGTCCTCCGTCGCTCGGCGTCGTTGCACCGCCGAGTCTAATCAAGTCCTGAATGTGCATCAAGTTCTTGATGCGGTCTCCATGGATGAACGGCGCGTCCGAGCCGAACACGATGCGATCCGCGCCCGCGAACTCCGCGAGGGCCGCCAGCGCGGGCCGCCCGAGCAGCGCGGTGTCGAAGCAGCTGACCCGCAGCAGGTCCGCGAACCGGTCGCCGCCGTCGACCGTGCCCGGCGGGTCGTCCAACCGCTCCGCGACGTAGGGCAGCGTGCCGCCCCCGTGGGCGAAGATCCACCGGATCCGCGGGAACCGCGTGAAGACGTGGCGCCGCGCGAGCAGCACCGCCACCCGCGTGGTGTCGAAGACGTACTCGACGAGGTGCGGCCCCTGCAGGTCACGCAGCGGGGCGCCGGCCGGGGCCGTCGGGTGGACGTGCACGAGCGCGCCGTGGTCGTCCAGCACGGCGAGCAGGTCGTCCCACTCCGGCCGGCCGACGTGCTGCCCGGCGTACTGGGTGAGCAGCGCGATCCCGTCGGCGCCGTCGTGCCGGAGCGCCCGCTCGGCGTGCGCGAGGGCCTCCTCCAGCGCCGGCAGCGGCAGCGGGGCGAGCACGCCGAAGCGCTCGGGGTGCCGCTCCCGCAGTCCGAGCAGGTCGTCGTGGGCAGCGCGGGCGAAGTCGACGACCTCGTCCACCTCGCCCGCGCCGAATCCCCGTGCCGCAGGGGAGAGCAAGGCCCGCTCGATGCCCACAGCGTCCAACCAGGCGAGCGCACTCTCGGCGCTCCACTCCGGGATCGCCGGGATGCCGGCGACCCCGGCCCGGGAGCGCATGCGCTCCCGGTAGCGCTCGGTGATGGCGTGGTGGTGGACGTCGATGCCGCCGCAGCGGTGACCGGCGGCGCTCACGACGCCGCTCCCGCCGGTGCCGGCGTCGCCGCGTCGGTGTCCCCGCGGCGTCGGGTCTCGGCCCGCAGCCCGAACGCGGCGCAGGCGCCGGCGAGCAGCGGCACGCCGAGGGCGAGGAAGATCGCGCCCAGCGTCCAGCCCGCCCCCACCACCAGCCCGCCGAGCAGGCCGCTGGCGAGCGTGCCCAGCCGCCCCACGGCGCTGGTCCAGCCCATGCCGGTGGCGCGGGCGTGCGGCGGGTAGGCCAGCGCCCCGATCGCCTGCAGGGCGCCGTTGGCCCCGGGCAGGGCCAGCCCGAGGACGAACAGCAGCACCACGAGGCCGGGGAAGCCGGGAGACAGCGCCGCGATCACCCAGAGCCCGACCGTCCCGCCCGCCCACAGCAGGGCCAGCACGCGGAACCGGTCGAACCGGCGCAGGGCGAACGCGACGAGCAGCTGCCCGACCAGCCCGCCCCAGCCGAAGACGGCGATGAGCACCCCGGCCTCGCCGGCACCGAGCCCGCTCCCCCGGACCATCAGCGGCAGGTAGTTGAGGATCAGGAAGACCACGCCGATCCCGATGAAGAAGCACAGCCACACCAGCAGCGTCGTGACGATCAGCTGCCGGGACAGCACCACCCCGACGGCCCCGCCCGGCGCGTCCGCGGTGCGGGTGGCCTCCGGCTCCTCGACCAGCGCGGCGAGGCCCGGCACCAGCAGCAGCGGCGTGAGCCCGCAGACCAGCAGCAGCACCTGCCAGCCGAACGCCGGCACCAGCGCCGCGGCGAGGAAACCGCCGACGATCGTGCCGACCGACACCCCCGCGAAGGTCAGGGTCACCAGCTGCGCCCGGCGGGCCCGCGGCACCGCGTCGGCCACCACGGCCAGCACCACCGGCATCGTGGCGCCCAGGCCCACGCAGGCGACGATCCGCAGCGCGGTGAACACCTCGATCGAGCCGGCCAGCCCCATGCCCGCCGTGGCCAGGCCGAACAGCACCACCCCGGCGAGCGTGGCCGGCCGCCGCCCGTGGCGGTCGGCGATCGGACCGGCCACCGCGCCGCCCAGGGCCATCGCGAGCACGCCGATCGTCACGGTGGCGGTCACCGCGCCGAGCGACGTGCCCCACTCCTCGACGATCTGCGGGTAGACGAAGCCCGGGATCGTGATGTCCAGGCCGTCGGCGATCATCGTGAGGAACGCGATTCCCACCAGCAACCGCCGGCGGCGGGTCATCGCATCGCTCCCACGGTGGGGCCGCCGGCAGAGGCCGGCTCCGCGTCCGTGCGCCGGATCCGCGTCAGCACGTGCGCGCGCAGCTCGGCGAACCGCGGCAGGCTCTTCGTGGTGACCTGGTCGCGCGACCGGGGCAGGTCCACCTCGACCGTCTCGACCACCACGCTGGGCCGGGCGGACATCACGACGACCCGGTCGGCGAGGTAGACCGCCTCGTCGATGTCGTGCGTGACGAGCAGCATCGTCACGCCCGTGTCGTCGCGCACCCGCAGGATCAGGTCCTCCAGGTCGGCGCGCGTCTGGGCGTCCACCGACGCGAACGGCTCGTCGAGCAGGAGGATCTCCGGCTCGTAGGCGAGCCCGCGGGCGATCGCCACGCGCTGCTGCATGCCGCCGGAGAGCTCCCACGGGTAGCGCGAGCCGAATCCGCCGAGCCCGACCGCGTCCAGGGCCCGCGCCACGCGCGCGTCTCGTTCGGCGGCCGACCGGTGCTTGTTGCGCAGCGGCAGGCCGACGTTGCGCGCCACGCTGAACC
The DNA here is from genome assembly GCF_042657305.1 of Pseudonocardia zijingensis. Classification (NCBI taxonomy): domain Bacteria; kingdom Bacillati; phylum Actinomycetota; class Actinomycetes; order Pseudonocardiales; family Pseudonocardiaceae; genus Pseudonocardia; species Pseudonocardia zijingensis. Next base: position 24,753 of record NZ_JBHSKO010000039.1, read on the forward strand.
AGGGCATGAGCGATCGGCTGTAGTCCTGGAACACCGCGGCCATCGCCCGCGGTGGCCCCGTGACCGGTTCCCCGTCGAGCACCACCGAGCCCGCCGACGGCGCCAGCAGCCCGCACAGGCACTTGAGCAGCGTGGTCTTGCCGGCGCCGGATGGCCCGACGATGCAGACGAACTCGCCCCCGGCGACGGTCAGCGTGAGGTCGCGGATCGCCTCGACGGCCTTCTCCCCCGAGCCGTAGGTCTTCTGGAGATGGGTGACCGAGAGCATTCAGTTCCTTCCCGTCATGCCGGTGTGCCACCGCAGGACGCGCCGCTGCAGCGCGAGGAACGCGACGCTCACCGCGACCCCGAGCAGACCCAGCAGAACGGTGCCCGCCCACATCAGCGGGACGTCGAACGAGCTCCGTGCGGTGACCGTGACGAAGCCGATTCCGTTGGTCGCCGCGTACAGCTCGGTGACGACCATCATGATGAAAGCGATGCCCAGCGCCGTGCGGATGCCGGCGAAGATCTGCGGCGCCGCCGCGGGCAGCAGCACGAACACCAGGCGCTGGGTGCGGGTGAGCCGGTAGGAGCGGGCGACGTCCTCCAGCTGGGGGTCGATCCCGCGCACCGCGTCGATGGTGTTCAGCAGCACCGGGAACAGGCACACGAACGCGATCACCGCGATCTTCGCGGCGTCGCCGATGCCCATCAGCACGACGCTCACCGGCACCAGCGCCGTGCCGGGCACGGAGCGGCCGAACTGCACGGCCGGGTTCACCGCGGCGGCGAGCAGCCTGCTGCGGCCGATCGCCGCGCCTGCGGCGACGCCGGCGAGCGTGGCGATCACCAGTCCGGCCAGCAGCCGCGCGAGGCTCGGCACCACGTCGGAGCCCAGCTGCGCGAAGAGCCACGTCTCCCGGAACGTCTGCAGCACGACGCTCAGCGGCGGGTAGAAGGGGGAGCTGCTCGCGGTGGAGGTGCTCCACCACAGCACGACGAGCAGCACCGGCACGATCAGTCGCAGGCAGGTTCGCAGCACGGGTGGCCTCCTCACGCGATCCGGTGCCGGTGGGACGCGTGCCAGGTGAGAGCCCGCCGTTCCAGCCGTTCGAACGCCGCGTTGAGCAGAACCCCGAGCAGGCCCGCGACGACGATGGACCCGTACGTGGCGGCGTAGAGGCCGTTGGCGGCGTAGGTTCCCAGCGTGTTGCCGAGGCCGGGAACGGCGCCGAGCAGCTCCATCGCGATCGCTACGAGCAGCGTGATCGTCGAGGCGATCCGCACGCCGGTGGAGAAGTAGGGCAACACGCTCGGGGCGGTGACCCACAGCAGCCGCTGCACCGGCGTCAGCCCGAACACCCGCGCGGTGTCGCGCGAGACCGGGTCGACGTCCTGCACGCCGTAGAACGTCTGCAGCAGCATCGGCCACAGCGCCCCCAGCGCCGCGAGCGTGACGACCACCTCGGACGTGGCACCGAGCAGCAACAGCATGATCGGCAGGTAGACCACCACGGGGATCGGGCGGAAGAACTCGACGGTGCCGAGCAGCAGCTCGTTGACCACGGGGATCGCCGCCATCGCGGCACCGGCGACCGCGCCGAGCACCACACCGGCCAGCAGGGCGAGCGCCCAGTGGGCGAGCGTCTGCGCGATCGCCGTCCACAGTCCGGCGGTGCCGAGGCCGGCCCACAGCCAGGCGGCGATGTCGGTGACCGGCGGCATCTCGGGAGGGAGCGCGCCGGAGCCCGACAGCGCCTCCCAGATCGCGAGCAGCGCGGCCGTCGTGACGACCGGCAACAGGACGGTGGGCTTCATGGCGTCAGCCCGAGATCTGCAGGTGCTGCGGCGGCGTCGTCAGGCCGGTGGCCTCCGGCGCCTGCGCCCACACGAAGGCGTCGAGCGCCGGGGCGGTCTCCAGTCGGCCGTGCTCGACCATCAACCGGGTCACCGCCTCGGCCGACCGGCGGTCGACGCCGCTGACGTACCACGGCAGGGGCAGCCGGGCCACCGCCTCGGGCGGGGCTCCGGTCAGCTCCGCGATCGTCGCGCGGATCTCCTCGGGGTGCTCGTTGGCGTACCGGGTGGCCTCGTCCCACGCCCGCACGAAGCGCCCCACCGCGTCCGGGTTCTGTTCCACGAACTGCTGTGACGCCGTCAGCACGCCGGAGATGCTGCGCGGACCGAGCGCCTCGGTGACGGGGTTGCCGACCGAGCGGAAGCCGTCGGCCACCAGCCGGCCGGCGAACGGCTGGACGGTGTTGACCGCGTCGACACGGCCCTGCCGCAGCGCGGCGACCTGGTCCTCCATCGGCACGGCGACGAGCTCGACCGCCGCCGGATCACCCCCGGCCGCCCGCACCGCCTCGAGCACCGACAGGTCGAAGATGCTCTCCAGCGCGTTGACCGCGACGCGGCGGCCCTGCAGGTCGGCGAACGAGCGGATGTCGCTGTCGCCTGCCACGACCAGGGAGAACACGTCGCCGGTCGGCGAGGTGTAGTCGGCCATCATCGAGGCGACGATCTGCACGGGGAACCCGGCGGCCACCGCCGCGGGCACCGCGGTGATCTCGCCGACGGCCAGTTGGATCTGCCCGTTCAGCAGCAGGGCGACGCTGTTGGCGCTGGCGCCGGTACCCGGCAGCTGCTGGATCTCGAGGCCGTGCCGCTCGAAGATCCCCTGGCGGATGCCCAGCGACAGCTGGGCGGTGTTGGCGGTGGCGCCGTAGTCGACGACCAGCCGGGTCAGCCCGGACTCGGTCTGTTCAACCTGGGCGCCGCCCGCGCCGCAGCCGGTCAGGGCGACGGCGGCGGCTGTGGTGATCGTGGCGGCCAGTCGGGCCGGCCACCGCACCACCCGGGTGGATCGATCTGGCGTGCTGTGCATGGCCGTGGCACCTCTTCCTCGCTCCGTTGCGGCGGTGGGGTGGGGCTTTGGATCCGGGGAGCAGTCCGGCGGCCGCAGGGGGCCCGGCCGCCGGACCGCGGGCTCACGCCTCCTGCGGCAGCCGCAGCACCCGCCGGGCGTTGCGGTGGGCGACCTTCTCCTTGGCCTCGAGGCTCAGATCCGCCTTCTCGACGGACGTCACCGCGGCGGCGGTCTCCTCGTACGGGTAGTCGATCGAGAACATCACCGCGTCCTCGCCCGCGGTGAGCACGGCGGCCTCGACCGCCTCGGGGGCGAGAACCCCGCTGGTGGTGAGCAGGATGTTGCGGCCGATGTAGCTCGACGGCGGCTGCTGCAGGGGCTGGTCGACCTGCAGCGTCCGATACCGGCTGTCGAGCCGCGACTTCTGGAACGGCAGGAACTCGCCCAGGTGGCCGAGGATCACCGTGGCGGCCGGGTGCCGGTCGAAGACGCCGGCGTAGACCAGCCGCAGGGCGTGCCCGCCGGTCTCGGCCTGCCAGCTCCAGCTCGCGCCGTACAGCTCGGGCCGCCCCGCCAGCACGTGCCAGTCGTCGGCGGGGACCGATCCGGGGTGCAGGTAGAGCGGCACCCCCAGCCGCTCGAACGTGCTCCACAGCTGCGCGTAGTCGGGGTCGTCGAGGTAGCGCCCGTGAGCGTGGTCGTTGACGAGCGCGCCGCGGAAGCCCAGCTGCGTCACCGCTCGCTCGAGCTCCGCGGCCGCGGCCTCCGGGTCCTGCGTCGGGAGCGCGGCGAAGCCCTGGAACCGCGTGGGGTGGCGGGCGACCACCTCGGCCAGGAAGTCGTTGGCGAACCGTGCGTTGTCCCGTGCTGCGGCGGAGTCGGTGTCGGCCTGGATGCCGGGGACGGTCAGCGACAGCACCTGCACGTCGATGCCGTGGGCGTCCATGTCCGGCAGCCGGTGCTCCTCGAAGTCGACAAGCTTGCGGCCGCACATCGCGGCGTAGGAGTCGGTGACCCGGATCCGCATCTCGCTGGCCGGCTGGCGGGACGCGAGCTCGGGGACGGCGAACGCCTCCTCCAGTGCGACGTACCGCATGGCCCACCTCCGGAAGTCGTGAAGTCGTGAGTGTGCATCAAGATCTTGATTACAGGCAACACACATATCCCGCGAAATTCCGGGATGCCGCGACTCAGTACGGGCCGGCGAGGACCGCGACGGCCTCACCGAACAGCCGCCGCTGCTCCTCGTCGGGCGTCTCGGGCAGGATCTGCCAGGCGCTGAGCTGCACCGAGCTCTCCACCACATAGCGGCACCGGTCGAACCGGCGCTCCGAGTACGCCTTCAGCCCGGCCGGGATCGACGACGCCGATGCCAGCTCCGCCCCGAGCACGAGCGTGTCCTCCAGGCACATGGCACCGCCCGCGGCCAGCTGGGGAGTGGTGCAGTGCGCGGCGTCGCCGACGAGGACGGTGCGCCCGGAGTGCCACGGCGGATCCACGAGGATCGTCTCGAGCACCGCGTAGTTGACCAGGTCGGGGTCGGTCATGTGCTCGCGGGCCGCGGCGACCGGGCCACCGAACGGTGCCAGGTACTCGCGCAGGATGCGCGGCAGGTCCTCCTGCGGCGGCCGCGTGGCGTCGGGCACGGGCACGCAGCAGTACAGGTACATGCTGTCGGGACCGATCGGCGTGAACCCGACGTGCCGGTACCGGCAGCCGTGGAACTGCATCTCCTGATCGATCTCGGCGGGGCGCGGCAGGATGACCCGGATGCAGGCCTGCCCCTGGAAGGTCGGGCGCACGGGGCCGAAGACGAGGTCGCGCACCGTCGAGCGCAGCCCGTCGGCCCCGACGACCAGGTCGAACTCGGCGCTCGCGCCGTCGCTGAAGGCGACGGCGGCCGCGTCCTCCCGGTTCTCGATCGCCGTCGGCGAGACGCCGGTGCGCACGGCCAGCCCTTCCGAGACCGCGCGATCGAACAGGATCCGGTGCAGTTGCGGGCGCTTCATGCCCAGCAGGCCGGGCAGCCCGGGCCGGCTCGGGTGCAGCGGGAGGTTCGCGATCTCCCCGCCGTCCGGGGTGCGGATGTGGAACTGCGTGCTCCCGTACCCGCCGGCGAGGCACTCGTCGACCACCCCGAGGTCGTCCAGCGCCCGCAGGGCGGGCCCGATCAGGGTGATCCCGCTGCCCAGGGCCTCGACCCGGGAGCTGCGCTCGACGAGGTCGACGTCCATCCCCTGCCGGGCCAGCACGAGGGATGCAGCGAGTCCGCTGATCCCGCCGCCGACGATCAGAACTCGTGTCATGGCTCCACCTCGCTGTGGGATCGCTGGTGTTCAGGACGTCTTCGTGGCCCACGGATTGGTCAGTGCCTCGTGCAGCTGCGGCGACGCGCCGTCCTCCGTGGCGGTGAGACCCGCGGCCGTGGGGAACGCCTCCATCATCGAGTCGGGCATGTCCCAGTTGCGGTAGAAGTTGTTCGAGCCCTGCGACGGCAGCCAGGTGCGCGGCTTCCAGTCCGGCACGTAGTTGCGGTAGCCGCCCGAGTTGACCTCGACGCGCAGCGTGCTGGGCTCGCGGAAGTACAGGAAGTTCTGCTCGCCGATGCCGTGGACGGACGGCCCGTACTCGATGGCGGTGCCGTTCTCGATCAGGAGGTCGGCGGTGCGCAGGAGATCCTCGGGGTGGTCGGCCCAGAACGCGATGTGGTGGACCCGGCCGGGGGCGTCGGAGGTGTCGATCACGATGCCGAGGTCGTGCGACTTCTCGTTGGTCGTCAGCACCGAGAACACCGTGACCGGGGCGTCCTCCAGGTCGGTGTAGGCCATCACGCGGAACCCGAGCACGTCGGAGTACCACTGGGCGAACCCGCGGACGTCGCCTGCCGCGATGGTCACGTGGTCGAGGAACCGCGGGGCGGCCGCGTGGCTGCTGCGGCGCTCGGGCCGGTCCGGGTACACCGACTCGAACCCGGGCTCGGCCACGAAGTCGGTCACCTCCCACACCAGGCTCATCCGGTGCCCGTAGGGACCCACGAACGTGTAGGTCCGACCCTGGGCGTGCTCGTCGGTGCGCCACTCGCCGGTGACCCCGGCAGCCTCGACGCGGCGGGCGAGCTCGTCGAGCGCGGCCTCGCTCTCGGTGCGCCACGTCATGTCCGCGAGGCCGGCGTCGGAGCCCGGGGCGATGACGAGGCTGTGGTGGTAGTGGTCGCCCCAGCAGCGCAGGTACACCCGCTCGCCGATCCGGTCGATCACACGCAGGCCGAACCGCTCCTCGTAGAAGGCTGCGGACGCCGCCACGTCGGGGCTCGTGATCTCCAGTGAGACGAGGTGGCCGAGCAACCTGGTCATTGCCAGTCCCTTCGTGACGATCAAGAACTTGAGGTGGATACAGGAGGTACGGTATGACCCGCCACACAGCATCGGAAACGATTGCTGTCGATGACATATATCGCTGGTGTCGATGGGATACGGATGGCCCTGAGCGGAATCGACCTCAACCTGCTCGTGGCGCTCGACGCCCTGCTCACCGAGTGCAACGTGACGCGAGCCGCCGAGCGCACGCTGGTGGGCCAGCCCGCGATGAGCGCGTCGCTGGCCCGGCTGCGCAAGCACTTCGACGACCCACTGCTGGTGCGGGAGGGCCGCAAGCTGGTGCCCACCCCGCTCGCGGAGTCGCTGGCCGCGCCCGTGCGGGAGGCGATCGTGGCGATCGAGGCCGTGCTGGGCTCCCGCGCCGGCTTCGACCCGGCCACGGATCAGCGGTCCTTCACGATCGTGGCCAGCGACTACGTCACGCTGGTGCTGCTGCGCCCGCTGTTCGCGCGGCTCGGGGTGGAGGCGCCCGGCATCGGCGTCAACGTCGTGCCGCTGCAGCCGGACTTCACCGACCAGCTGCGGCGCGGCCAGGTCGACCTGCTGATCATCCCGACCGCGCTGGTGCGCCGGGAGGAGTTCCCGCACGTCCGGCTGTTCAGCGACCGGTTCGTCCTGGCCGCCGATCGCGACAACTCCGACGTCGGCGAGCGCGTCACCGCCGAGGAGTTCGCCCGGCTGCCCTACCTGTCCTACCGGGTCGGCCCGCTGCAGGCGCTCGGCGAGAGCGAGCTCGAGGAGGTCGGGATCGAACGGCGCATCGAGGTGCGCACGCAGAGCTTCGTGATCACGCCGTTCCTGCTCACCGGAACCAGGCTGGTCAGCCTCGTGCACGAGCGGCTCGCCGCGCGGGTGGCCGAGCAGGCGCGGCTCCGGCTTCTGGAACCGCCGGTGCCGCTGCGCCCGATCGTCGAGGCGATGTACTGGAACCCGCGCCACACGCAGGACCCCGCCCACAGCTGGCTCCGGTCGTGCATCACCGAGATCGCGGACGACCTCTGAGCTCGGCCACCGTCTCGCCGATCCAGTCGCAGATGTGGTCGCGCACGACCGGGAGGTTGTCGATGCTGCAGTGCTCGACGCCCCCCTCACGGTCGGTGAAGATCTTCAGCTCCCGCTTCGGGCTGTTGACCAGGTCGTCGAAGAGGTCGTGGGCGTAGCGCACCGGGATCTGCCGATCGCGTTCGCCGTGGACCACGAGGAACGGCACGCGGATCCGGTCGACGACGCCGCGCAGCGTGATCCGTGGCGCGAGCTCGAGGAACTCGTCGAGGTCGCGGCAGCCCCACACCCACTGGACGTGCTCCCAGTAGTGCGGCACCGGGCGGTCGCCCTGGTTCTTCAACCGATCGAGCTGGACCTGCCCCCAGTCGTAGTTCGAGCCCCAGGCCACGCCGAACCGGATCCGGGGTTCGAACGCCGTGGCCCGCGGCCCGTAGTAGCCGCCGAGCGACCAGGCCAGCATGCCGACCATCCCTTCGTCGACGTCCGGCCGCGTCGCGAGGTAGTCGATGCACGCGCCCGCCCACCCCTCGGTCTCCGGGGTGGCGGTCAGACCGCGCAACCGCAGCGCTTCGCCGGCGCCGGGCGTGTCGACCATCAACGTGGCGATGCCGCGGCGGCGCAGCTCCGCGGGGGTCCCGGTGCCGTAGATCTGCTCCTTCGTGCTGTCCAGGCCGTTGAAGAACAGCACGCACGGCACCGGCTCGTCGGTGTCCGGGCGCACCAGGATCCCGGGCAGGCTCGCCTCCCCGAAGGGGATCTCCACCTGCTCCGCGGGCTGCCCGGTGAGCTCCAGGTACCGGCCGAAGCTGTCCAGCGCCTTGCGGTACGCGGCCCGGCGCGGCTCGAACGAGTGCGCCTGCATCCGCTCGGCGGTCTGGTAGTACACCGCCGCGCGCCCGTACTTGGCCCCCGCGCTGGTGAGCCGGTGCCGCTTCTCGTCGTCCTCCGCGAGCTCGACGAGGTTGTCGGCCACCGCGCACCAGGAGCGGAAGAACGCCTGCGTGGCCTCGTCCTCGTCGTCCGACGGCAGGTCGCGCAGCGGGCGGCAGGCGCGGTCGACCTCGCCGATCAGCCCGCCGACCGCCAGCGCGATCCCGACAGACAGGTTCCACACGTACTTGTCCGGGAACGGTTCGAACACGGTGCCGCCCTTTCGCCGATCACTTGATCGCCAGCCCGCTCACCGGGGCACCGGAACCACCGGTGAGCGGCAGCGGGGAAGCGACGAACATGAACTCGTGGACCCCGTCGGCGGCGCAGTCCGCGGCCAGCGCGTCGAGGTCGAACATCTCTCCGAACGCGATCCCGCCGTGCACCAGCGAGACGATGTGCAGCGGCTGGAAATAGCCGATCTCGTTGGGCCGGACCTCCACACCCCACGTGTCGGTGGCCACCGCGGCGACGTCGTGCACGCGCAGCCACGGCGCCATGTGCAGCGACAGCCCGGGCGCCGGGCCGCCTGCGTAGTCGCCCCAGTCGCCCCGCCGGGCCGCCATGAACCCGGTGCGGACCAGCAGCGCGTCGCCCGGCTCCACCTCCAGGTCGTGTGCGGCGAGGACGCTCTCGACGTCGTCGGGGGTGATCGCCTCGCCCGGCTGCAACGCGTCCACGCCCCGGTGGGCGGGGACGTCGACCAGCACGCCGCGCATGACGATGCGGCCCGTGTAGTTCTCGATCCCGTTGGCCGCGGCGCCCCGGCTCGTGACCTCCCCCGCCGACCGCCCGTTCCACATCCGGCCTTCCCAGAAGATGTGGCACAGCGCGTCCCACTGCGTGCCGCACTGCGTGGGCATCACCAGCAGGTCGTCGTGGAACCCGAACCCACGGGCCGGGCCGAACCCGCCCGGCAGTGGTTCCTGCGCCCCGGAGACGTGGTCCAGACCGGTCGCCGTCGCGAACAGCTGCGGGTTGTTGCGGAATCCGCCGGGCTGCGGCCCGCGCTGGTCGTAGGGCAGGGTCAACGAGATCGAGACGCCCTTGCGCACCAGCCCGGCGGCCCGGCGCACCTGGTCGGGCCCGACGAGGTTCAGCGCGCCGACCTGGTCGTCGTCGCCCCAGCGCCCCCAGTTCGAGCACTTCGCGATGTAGTCCCGAAGCAACCTGGTGTCGTCCATCGCAGCGCTGCCTTCCGTGGACGGGGAACGGATCGGGTGGCGCCGCAAACGGTAACCGCGACCACTCAGGCACAACAGTGATGACTGTCGATACCAGCCATCGACAGTATCGATTAACTGCCCAATCGGTTGACTGTCATCAAGAGATTGATACGGTTCCTGCGTGACCGAAACACGCACGCCGTGGACCGTGTCCCGGCGCACGTTCATCGCCGCCACCGGCGTCGCGACCGGCGGTGCCGTCGCCGTGACCTACCTCGCCCAGTCCGGCACCGACGCGCTCGACGCGCCACCGGAGGGCTCGGGCCGGGTGTCGTTGCGGGTCAACGGCACCGCGGTGACCCTCGACGTCGACAACCGGACCTCGCTGCTCGACCTCCTGCGCGAACACCTGCACCTGACCGGCACGAAGAAGGGCTGTGACGCCGGCGCCTGCGGCGCGTGCACGGTGCTCGTCGACGGCCGCCGCGTCAACGCCTGCCTGACGCTGGCCGTCCGGCTGGAGGGCGCGGAGGTCACCACGATCGAGGGCCTCGCCCCCGGCGACGCCGAGCTGCACCCGCTGCAGCGCGCGTTCGTGGAGCAGGACGCGTTCCAGTGCGGCTACTGCACCCCCGGCCAGATCATGTCCGGCGTCGGCTGCATCCGGGAGGGCCGCACCGGATCCGCCGAGGAGATCCGGGAGTGGATGAGCGGCAACATCTGCCGCTGCGGCTGCTACGTCAAGATCGTCAGGGCGGTCGAGCAAGCCGCCCGGGAGGCGTGAGCCGTGTTCCCGTTCTCCTACACCCGTGCCTCCGACGTCGAGTCCGCGCTGCGCGGCGGGCAGCGCGGCGGGCGCTACATCGCGGGCGGCACCACCCTGGTCGACCTCATGCGCGAGACCGTCGAGCACCCCGACGAGCTGGTCGACATCAGCGCGCTCCCCTTCGCTGACGTCGCCCCGACCCCGGACGGCGGCCTGCGCATCGGCGCGCTCGCGCGGATGGCGGACGTCGCGGCCCACCCCGCGGTGCGCGACGCCTACCCGGTGGTGGCCGAGGCGCTGGAACTGAGCGCGTCGGCGCAGCTGCGCAACATGGCCACGATCGGCGGCAACATCATGCAGCGCACCCGTTGCCCCTACTTCCGCGACGTCAGTGCCACCTGCAACAAGCGGCTCCCCGGATCGGGGTGCGCCGCTCGGGAGGGCGTCAACCGCGGGCACGCGATCCTCGGCACCTCGGAGGCGTGCGTCGCCACGCACCCCTCCGACCTCGCCGTCGCGCTCGCGGCGCTCGACGCCACCGTCCACCTGCGCGGGCCGGACGGGGAGCGCAGCGTGCCGTTCACCGCGTTCCACCTGCAGCCGGGCACCACGCCCGACCGGGAGCAGGACATCCGCCCGGGCGAGCTCGTCACGGCCGTCGAGATCCCCGCCCACCCGCGGCCGCTCGCGTCCGGCTACCTCAAGGTGCGCGACCGGCAGAGCTACGAGTTCGCCCTCACCTCGGCCGCGGTCGTGCTGCACGTGCAGGCAGGGGTGATCCGCTCCGCCGCGGTGGCCGCCGGCGGGGTCGGCACCGTGCCCTGGCGCCTGCCCGCGGTGGAACGGCGCCTGGTCGGCAACCGCCCGTCGCCCCAGCTGTGGGCCGACGCGGCGGCCGCCGCCACCGAGGGCGCCCGGCCGCTGGAGCACAACGCGTTCAAGATCGAATTGCTGCGGCGCACCGTCGAGCGCCAGCTGCGTGTCGTGGGAGGCGAACGGTGACCCGTCCTCAGATGATCCAGCCGCAGACCGCCGTCGGCACGCCCCAGCCGCGGGTGGACGGCCGGCTCAAGGTCACCGGGCAGGCCACGTACGCGGCCGACCACGGTCCCGACGACGGCGTCACCGGCGTCGTGCACGCCGTCCTCGTCGAGAGCACCGTCGGCCGCGGCCGCATCACCGGGATCGACACGCGGGCCGCCGAGGCCCTGCCGGGGGTGCTCCGGGTGATCCACCACGGCAACGCCCCGCGGCTGCCCTACCGCGACAACCCGTTCCCGGACTCGATCAACCCGCCCGGGGAGCGGCTGCGCGCCTTCCAGGACGACCAGGTGCGGTTCTTCGGCCAGCCGATCGCCGTGGTCGTGGCGGGCACGCTGGAGGAGGCCCGGCACGGCGCGCGCCTCGTCGAGGTCGGCTACGACGCCGTGCCGCCGGTCACCGACCTGTCCGGCGCCCCCGCGGGCGAGCCGGAGGTCTACGCGCGGGGCGACGCCGAGGCGGCACTCGCGGCCGCCGAGGTCCGGCTGGAGATGGACTACCGGCTCGCGCGCAACCACCACAACGCGATGGAGCCGCACGCCGTCGTGGCCCGCTGGGACGGCGACCGGCTCACCGTGTGGGAGAAGACCCAGTGGGTCACCGACCCGCGCAACGAGCTCGCCGCGGCCTTCGACATCCCCCAGGACGAGGTGCGCTGCTTCTCGCCGTTCGTCGGCGGCGCCTTCGGCTGCGGCGGGCGCACCTGGGTGCACTCGGTGATCGCGGCGCTGGCCGCGCGCGAAGTGCGGCGTCCGGTGAAGCTGGTCATGACCCGCAAGCAGCTCTACGCCGGCATCGGCTACCGGCCCGCGTACGAGTACGCGGTGCGGCTGGGCAGCGACCGGCAGGGCCGGGTGTCCGCGATGGTCCACGACGTGCGCGGGGAGACGTCGCGCTACGAGACCCACAACGACGACCTCGCGCTGGGGCGGATGCTCTACGCCACCCCGCACGTCGCCCAGGACGTGCGGCTCGTGCCCCTCGACGTGAACACGCCCACGTGGATGCGGGGGCCGGGGTGGTCGACCGCCGCCTACGCGCTCGAGTGCTCCCTCGACGAGCTCGCCCACGAGCTGGGCATCGACCCGATCGAGCTGCGCATGCGCAACGAACCGAGCGCGGACCTCGCGACCGGGCTGCCGTTCTCCACCCGGCGGCTGCACGACTGCTACGCGATCGGTGCCCGCGAGTTCGGCTGGGACCGGCGCAACCCCACGCCGGGCGGCACCCGCGACGGCGACTGGCTGATGGGCATGGGCATGGCCGCGGGCGCCTACCCGACCGAGCGGATGAACGCGCAGGCGCACGTCAGCCTCGACGCCGGCGGCAGGGCCGTGGTGCAGTCCGCCACCAGCGACATCGGTCCCGGTACCGCAACCTCGATGTCGCAGGTGGCGGCTGACGCGCTCGGCCTGACGATGGACACCGTCGAGTTCCGGCTCGGCGACTCCACGATGCCGACCGCCCCGGCGCAGGCCCTCGCGTGGACGATGGCCAGCGTCGGGTCGGCGGTCCAGAACGCCTGCGACGCCCTGCGGCGCCAGGCGATCGGGCTGGCCGTCGCCGACGAGCGCTCGCCGCTGCACGGCGCGAACCCGGACGAGGTGGTGGTGCGGGACGGGCACATGCACCTCCCCAACGACCTCACACGCGGGGAGACCTACCAGCAGCTCCTGGCCCGCTCCGGCCGCGCCCACCTCGAGGTGATGGGCTCCTACGAGCCCCCGGAGGAAGCCGCCCACTCGATGTACGCCTACAGCGCGATCTTCGCCGAGGTCGCGGTGGACGCCCGGCTGGGACTGGTGCGGGTCCGGCGCATGCTCGGGGTCTTCGACGCGGGCCGGATCGTCAACCCGCGGCTCGCCGACAGCCAGGCGCACGGCGGCATGATCGGCGGCATCGGCCAGGCCCTGCTCGAGCACACGGTCACCGACCACCGCGACGGCCGGATCGTCAACGCCAACCTCGCCGACTACCTCGTGCCGGTCAACGCCGACATCCCCGACCTCCGCGCGATCTACGTGGACGGCGAGGACACCCAGGCCGATCCGCTCGGGGTGAAAGGCCTGGGCGAGATCGTGCTCGTCGGGGTGGCGCCCGCGATCGCCAACGCGGTCTTCCACGCCACCGGGCGCCGCGTGCGGCAGCTCCCGATCACCCCCGAAACCCTGCTGGGGTGACAGCTACTCCGTCAGGGGTACCGACGGTCTGCCCCTCAGGGGTGAAGACGGGAGGCGTTCACCCGTTTAGCGTCACGCCCGCGATCGGCCCTTCGCCGGATCCGGGACGTGACGGGGGATGCAGCAGCGATGAGTCGGACACGCGGGCCCGCCGGCGACCGACCGGGGCACCGACGGGTCTGCGGTGCGGGGACGCCACCCGCGATCCGTGCCGGAGGACGGTTCGACGGCGCGCGCGTCGAGCTCCTCCTCCGCGCGGCCGGCTGCATCGGCTCGGGCTCGGCGGTCGATCTCCCCCGGCAGCGCCGCCGGCCCCGCCCCGACCTCGGGTGACCGGCTGAGCCGACCCGTACGCAGCCGTTCCCGCACGCACTGAGCGCTTGGACTGATGTGCACAACTTGAGGAAGTCGATGGGCGCCGTGGCGGGCACGTTCATGGCGCTGTCCGCCGTGCTGGGCAGCGGCATGATGATCCTCCCGGGCGTGAGCTACCACCAGCTCGGCCGGTCGGCGTGGCTGCCGTGGACGATCGCCGCGGTCTCGGTCATCCCCCTGCTGTGCTGCTACGGGTGGCTCGGCCGCCGCTATCCGTCGGCATCGGGGGTGGCCCACTACGCCGAGGTCGCGCTCGGGAGGACCACGGGGCGCGCCGTCGGGATCATCGCGGCCATCGGGCTGCTCTCCATCATCCCGGCCACCGCCACGACCGGCGGGCGCTACATCGCCCAGTTCTCCGGCGTCGAGTCCGCCACCTGGTCGTTCCCGATCATCGTGCTCGTCGGGGCGACGGCCGCGGCCCACATCGGCGCGAACCTGTCGAGCCGGGTGCAGGTCGGTCTCATCACCGGGCTGTTCGTCCTGGTCACCTGCATCTCCGTGGCCGCGTTGGGCGTCCACGGATTCGTGCCGCCACCGGCGGACACCCTCCCCGAGGGCGACCTCGGCATCGTCCTCACCGCCGTCTACGTCGCGTTCGCCGGGTGGGAAACGGTGGCGTTCACCTTCGAGGAGCACAAACGGTCCGACCTGATCCCGCGCATCTTCGCGACGTCCTACGTGATCGTGGTCGCCCTCTACGCGATCCTGCTGCTGGGTCTGCTGGTCGCCGTGGACTCCACCGATCCGCGCCTGGATTCGGCGCCCCTGCTGGCACTCGCGCAGCGGTCGCTCGGCTCGCTCGCCGAGCCGGCGACGCTGCTCGTGGTGACCGCGTGCATCGTCGCCAACGTCTTCGCGGCGACGTTCGCGCTGTCCCGGCTGATCTTCGGGTTGGCCCGCAGCGGCTACCTGCCTGCCGTGCTCACGAGGACCCGGGACGCGGACGGGAACCCGGTGTACGCCGTGCTGGCGGTGGGCTCGGTGCTGACCCCGATCGCCGCGCTCAGCGCGAGCGGGCTCTTCCCGCTCGAAGTCCTGTTCGGGGTGACCGGCGGGCTCTACTTCGTGCTGTACGGGATCGGTGTCGCCGCCTTCGCCGTGCTGGCCCCGGGCACGGGCCCGAAGGCCGTCGCCGCCGTGGGTGCAGCGACCGTCGTGGCCGTCACCGTGATCGGAGGGCAGTCGATGTGGTTGTCCTGGGCCGCGTTCCTCCTGGCCCTCGGCGTGGTCGCGCTGTTCGGTCGCCGCGCTCCCGCCGTCGATCCGGCCGAGCCCGCCACGATCGAGTTCCCCACGGTCCCGCTCCGCGTCCCCGCGTTTGCGGGCGTCGACCAGAGAACGGTCGAGCTGCCGAGGGCGCCGGTGAGGAGGCCGGTGCCGCACCCGCCCCACCCGCCGGTCCGGATGGCGCACCCGGCTCGCACCCCGGTCCCCGCGCGCGGGTTCACCGCACCTCCTCGGCAGGTCCACGGGGTCGCACGACGGCAACCGGACAGGCCGCCCCGTGCACCATGGCGTGGCTGACCGAGTCCAGGATCAACCCGACGAGCTCCCCGTGCCCGCGCGACCCGACCACGACGAGCTGCGCCTCCCCCGACAGCTCGAGCAACCGGTGTGCGGGGTGGTCGTGGCCCACGATCCGTCGCACGTCCACGCCGGGGTGGCGCTCGGTCCACCCGTCGAGCTCGCCCCACTGCGGTGCGCTCCGCTCGCCACGGCGCCGCCCACCCGACGTGCGCACCGCGACGAGGGGCACGCCCCGCGCGGCCGCGGCCTCGAACGCGAAGGCGATCGCCCCCTCCCCGACCGGTGACGCGTCGACACCGAGCACCACCGGGGCGGTGCCGTCGGGCCGCTCGCCCCGGACGACCACCACCGGGCACGCCGCGTGCGTGGCCGCTCCGATCGCGACCGAACCGGCCAGGGCGGCCGCGATCCGCCCGAACCCGCTCGCCCCGACCACCAGCAGCTCGACGCGGCGCGACTCGGCGACGAGCACGGCGACCGGGTGGCCCACCTCGACCTTCCGATCGAGCGGCACCGGGGGTGCGACCTCGGCCGCCACGGCCGCCGCGTCCTCGACGTCCCTGCCCACCGGCTCGAGCATCGCCTCGACCGGGAACCCGAGCATCGGGCGATCGGGCCCCTCCACCGCGGTCACCAGGCGCAGCCCGGCACCCCGCCGGGCCGCCTCGGCCGCGGCCCACCGCACGGCGTCCAGCGCGCGCGGCGAGCCGTCGATCCCGACGACGATCCACCGCCGGTCCTCCGGTGCGCTCATCGGCGCTGGTGTAGCCGGGCCGGCGCAGGCGTCGCATCCCCCGGACGGGATGAAGTGGCTCGCACCGCCGTAGCCTGATGATCATGACCGAACGCTTCACGACGATGCGGCTCGACGAGGCTCCGGTGGTCGCTGCACCGGACGGTTCCACGGTGCGGCCGCTGTGCGTGCTCCCCGGAGTCGCGAGCTTCGCCCAGTTCGAGCTCGCACCGGGGCAGACCGCGAAGGCCGTGTCGCACGCCACCGTGGAGGAGATCTGGTTCGTCACCTCGGGAACGGGCGAGATGTGGCGCAGCCAGGACGGCCGCGAGGAGGTCACCGCGCTGGAGCCCGGGGTGAGCCTGACCATCCCGCTCGGCACGACGTTCCAGTTCCGGGCCGGCGCGGACGGGCTGCGCGTGGTGGCGGCGACCGTCCCGAGCTGGCCCGTGGACAACCCGGACGAGGCCCGGTTCGAGAACGGTCGCTGGTAGCGCCATCGAACGCACCTCGCCGAGCACCTCGGCGGCCGTCAGGCCGCGAACGGTCCTCCTCCGGCGAAGGCCAGGGCGGCGAACCGCTCGCCGATGCGTTGGTGGGTCGCGGCGTCCGGGTGCAGGGCGTCGGGCAGGGGCAGCTCGGCCGCGTCCGCCTCGCCGTAGAGCTCGCGGCCGTCGAGGTGGAACAGGTGGGGGTCGCCCGGCGCGCGCTGCGCCACGATGCGCGCCAGCTCCTCCCGCACCGCTTCCAGCGTCAGCTTGCCCGCGGCGCGCTCGGCCGGATCGCCGGTGGCGCGGAAGCGCAGCGTCCCGGTGCTGAAGTCGATCGCCCCCGGCCCCGGCGTCCGTTCGTGGATCGGGCAGAGGATCGGTGACACCACCAGGAGGGGTGTGGTGGGGTGCCCCTCGCGGATCGTGTCGAGGAAGCCGTGCACGGCCGGGCCGAACGCCCGCAGCCGCATCACGTCGCCGTTCACCACGTTGATGCCGAGCTTGACGCTGATCAGGTCCGCCGGGGTGTCCCGCAGCACGCGCGCGGTGAACGGGTCCACCATGGCGCTGCCCCCGAACCCCAGGTTGATCAGCTCGACGCCGGCGCGGGCGGCCGCCAGCGCGGCCCAGGTCGTCGACGGGCTCGCGGCGTTCGAGCCGTGGCTGATCGAGCTGCCGTGGTGCAGCCACACCCGGCGCCCGGTGCGCGGCACCGGTGCGACCGGGGCGTCGGCGCGCAGCGCCACCAGCTCGGTGATCTCGGTGTGCGGCAGCCAGATCTCGACGTCCTTCGGGCGATCGGGGAGCCCGGCGAACCGGACCGTGCCGGGCGGGCCGGGGATCGTCTCCGCCGTGCCGGTGGTCATGTCCAGGAGCAGGGTCTTCCCGCCGGTCGTGGTGGCCTGCGCCGTGAGCTCACCGTCGACGTGGAGGTCGTACACGCCGTCGGGCCGGGGCGGGATGTCCCGGTAGCCCACCCTGGTGCGCAGCGTGTCCAGCTCGACGGCGGTGGCCCGGGTGCGCACCGCCAGCCGCACGCCGGACGGCTGCGCCTCCGCCATCGCCAGCTGCCCGTCGCCCTGCGCGCGGGCCCAGGCGGGGAGCCGGTGCGGCAACAGCCCGTGCTCGGTGTGCTCCCACTCGAGCGCCCCGGCCACCAGGTCGGGCGTGATCGTGATCGTGTCCATCGTCCTCACATGCTGCTGGACCGGCTCGGCGCCCGCTCGCCCGCCCGGCGCCGCCGGGCCGCGACCACACCGGCGACGACGGCCACGGCGAGCCCGGACACCTGCAGCGCCGAGCCGGCGAAGAGCGGGAACTGCGCCGGCTCGGCGAGCCGGTCGTACGTCGCCCGGTAGATGACCAGCGCACCGGACAGCGCGACGGCGCAGACGCCCGCGGCGAGGACGTTCGGCCAGCGCCGCCGCGGCAGGAGGGCCACCGCGAGCGCGACGGGCACGAGGACGGCGACGGGCGGCGGGAACGGCCGCAGCTCCCGCACGCCACCGAGGAACAGGAGGAGGTACCCCGCGACGGCCACGACGATCGCGGTGAGCTGGACCGCGCGGGCGCTCATGCCGCTCCCCCGACGCGTCGCCCCCGCCGGCACCGGCCGCCGGGGCGGAAGACCGACAACACGGCCGCCGCGATGATCATCACGACGTGGTAGACCGCCACCCACACGAGCGCGTACTGGGTGTCGGTGTAGGCGGGTGTGCCGACCGCGCCGGCCTGCTCGACGGCGTGGGCCAGCGCCTCCGGCGAGATGCTGACCGTCACCACGACGGTGGCGACGACCACCACGAACTTCGCCGGCACCCACCACATCCACCGCCGCCACCGGCGGAACCGCCCGGCCACCAGCACCAGCAGCAGCCCGGTCACCGCCGAACCGATCGCCGCGGGCCGGGCCAGCCAGACGACGGCCAGCTCGTGGAAGAAGTAGCCGGTGCGCAGCGTCGCCGGGTCCCGGACGTCGAGCAGCCACACGGTCAGCACGAGGAACGTGGCGGTCACGCCGAGCCACCCGACGCTCGTGGCCAGGTGCAGGATCAGCAGCACGCGGCGGGCGAGCGACGCCGGCCCGCCGCGGCGCCGGGCGGACGGCGCGGTGGGGATCCGCGCAGAGCCCTGCTCCGGCGGCGACGTGGACGTTGTGGTCATGGCTCGACCCTCCCCGCCCGGCACGCCCGTGTCGTCCGCTCCGAGTCGACATGACGAGGTCTCCCCGCGGAGTAGGCGCGGCCGCGATGGTGCGTACGAGACCGACCCGGCCCGAGAGATCGGGGGGAGCTGGACTCGTTGAAGAACCGCGTGGGCATCGCCTGACCGTCTCCACGCCACCGAGGGTGGGGGCCTGCCGGGTGGGCGCGCGGCGCCACCTGCGGCCAGTTCCGGGGCATGATCACGGGTTTGGCGCATTCTCGGGCGTTTTCGACACGGGAATGCGCCAACTCTCTGATCATGGATCAGCGGGTGGGGCGAAATTGCGACCCCCGGTCGTCAAACCTCCGGCTCCGCCCCTCCAAGGGTGACAGCCTCCTGGTGGCGCCGCAAAAGGGGAATGATCACGGCGTCAGCGCGTTTCCCGACGAAATGCTGTCGGGAAACGCTCCAAGCCGGCGATCATGGCGGAGGTGGAGCGCCGCCCACTCGGCCCGGTCGTGGTGCGCGGGCAGGTGCACCCAGAACCTGCGGAACGTGCCCGGGTAGCCGGCTCTCTCGTCCCACGTGCACTCGACCGTGATGCCGGTCGGGACGTCCCGGTGGATGACCGAGTCGGGCCCGTGGGCGTACCGCACGTCCGTCTGGTCCACGGGGAGCGGCTGGTGCGGGACCCCCGTCGGCATGGGGTGAGCGTGAGTTCCGCGGTTACGCTCGAATCATGACGACCTCGCGGGCCCTGTTCGACCTCGACAGCACCTACGCCCGCGACGTCCCCGCCCTCTCGCTGCCGTGGCCCGCCGTGACTGCCCCGGACCCCCGGCTGCTCGTCCTCAACGAGGACCTCGCCGCCGAGCTGGGCGCCGACCCCGCCGTCCTGCGCGAACCCGCCGGGGTGTCGCTGCTGGTGGGCAACAACCTGCCGGACGGCGTCACCACCACCGCGCTGGTCTACGCAGGCCACCAGTGGGGCGTCTACAAGCCGCAGCTCGGCGACGGGCGGGCGCTGCTGCTCGGCGAGGTCGTCGACGTGCACGGCCGCCGCCGCGACCTGCACCTGAAAGGCACCGGGCCCACCCCGTTCGCGCGGGGCTTCGACGGCATGGCGGCCGTCGGGCCGATGCTGCGCGAGTACCTCATGGGCGAGGCCATGCACGCGCTCGGCATCCCGACCACGCGGGCGTTGGCCGTCGTCACCACCGGCGCGGAGATCGAGCGCGACCGTCCGCTGCCGGGTGCGGTCCTCTGCCGGGTGGCCGCGAGCCACCTGCGCGTCGGCACCGTGCAGTACGCCGCCGCGTCGGGCGACCACACCGTGCTGCGCGCCCTCGCCGACCACGCGATCGCCCGCCACTTCCCCGACGCCGCCCACGCCGACCAGCCCTACCTGGAGCTGTTCCGGCGCGTGGTCGACGCCCAGGCCGCGCTCGTGGCCCGCTGGATGCTCGTCGGGTTCGTGCACGGCGTCATGAGCACGGACAACACCACGATCTCGGGCGAGACCATCGACTACGGGCCGTGCGCGTTCATGGACGCCGTCGACCCGGCCACCGTCTTCAGCTCGCTCGACACCACCGGCCGCTACGCCTACGGCAGGCAGCCCTCGATCCTGCAGTGGAACCTCGCGCGGCTCGGCGAGAGCCTGCTGCCCCTGCTGGGCGGCGACGGGGCGGACGCCGTCGAGGAGGTCCTGGCCTCCTACCCCGCGGCGTACGAGCGCTACTGGGCCGCCGGCATGGCCGCGAAGCTGGGCCTGTCCACACCGGACCCGGCGCTGTCGACGGACCTGATGGCGCTGCTGCACGACCAGCACGTCGACTTCACCACGTTCTTCCGCGTCCTCGCGGCGGGCACGGCCCGCGACCACTTCCTCGACCGCGAGGCGTTCGACGCGTGGGCGGCCCGCCGGGAGGCGCTGCTGCCCGCCGACCGCGCAGCCGTCGCGACGGAGATGAACCGCGTGAACCCCGTCTACATCCCGCGCAACCACCTCACCGACGCCGCGCTGGAGGCTGCCGAGCAGGGCGACCTGACGCCGTTCCACCGGCTTCTCGACGCGGTCTCCTCGCCCTTCGACGAGCGCCCGGACTTGGAGGAGTACGGCAAGCCGGCCCCGGCGGGAGCGCACCCGCACGTCACCTTCTGCGGGACCTGACGCTCACGCGCGCACGGTACGTGTCCGGTGTGTGCGGGCCCCGGCCCCATGATCACCGGCCGGGAGCGAAACCCGACACCTGGCGTCGGGAAACGCGCCAATCCGCTGATCAAGCTCTGCTGTGGCGCGGCAACGGCGATCCTCAGTGCTGCGGCACGCCTTCCTCGACCCCGGCCTCCGCCTCCGCACCCCGCTGCGCGCGGTAGGCGTCGAGGATCTCGTCGGCCGTGGCGAGCCAGACGCCCTCGTGCCCGGCGATGTACTCGAGGGCCTCGTCGAAGTACCGGTGGCGCAACGGCTGGCTCACGCTGAACGGGTGCACGCACAGGGCCATCACGCGCCCGGAGTCGGCGGCGTCGTCGTGGATCTGGTCGAGCGTGTCCTTCACCGCCTGCAGGAACTGTGGGCCGGTGAAGCTCCGGCTTGCGAAGAGCGAGATGTCGTTCAGCTCGATCGAGTACGGCACGCTGTACATGCCGGGCACGGTGAGTTCGTAGGGCTGCTCGTCGTTGGCCCAGTCCAGCACGTACTGCAGGCCCAGCTCGGACAGCAGGGACGGCGTCTCGAACGTCTCGGTGAGGGCAGGGCCGAGCCAGCCCCGGGGGCGCCGGCCCGTGGCCGCCTCGATCGTGTCGACGACATCCGTGAGGTACGCCCGCTCCTCGTCCCGCGTCATGCCGGCCTCGAAGGTGGAGTTGTCCCGGCCGTGGGCGACCCACGCCCAGTCGCGGTCGAGCCCGGCCTGCATGATCTGCGGGTAGCGGCTGCACACATCGGAGTTGAGGAGCGCGGTGGCCCGCACACCGTGCCGGTCCAGGCTCTTGATCATCCGCCAGATGCCGACGCGGGGGCCGTAGTCGCGCCAGCCGTAGTTCAGCGGGTCCGGCGCCAGGTTCGCCGTGCCACCGAAGATGCTCGTGGACGGCTTGTCGACCTGGTAGTGCTCGATGTTCAAGCCTAGGTAGAAGGCCACCCGCTCCCCGCCGGGCCACCGGATCGGGGCGCGATCGACGATCGGGCTGTAGGTGAAGAGCTGGTTGTCCATCCGGTTACCGCCCCAATCCGCACATCACTACTGGTGTGAATTCCCCCCGAGCGCGCTCAGGGCTTGCGGGCCACTCCCCCGTAGGCGTCGACCGGTTCCGCAGCGCGGGCAGCGGCGAGGTCGTGGTCCTCGGGCCGCCACTGCGACAGCTGCACCACGCCCGGGTCGACGAGGTCCAGGCCGGTGAAGACCTGCTCGATCTCCTCGACGGTGCGCAGCGTGTAGGGGTGCCCCATCTCCGCCTGCAGCCGGTGTGACTCGCGGATGGCGTCGCTGGTGTCGGTGCCGTCCCAGAAGGTGAGGTAGCTGCCCGAGGGGACGGCCGCCATGGTGCGGTCCACGATGGACCGCAGCTCGTCGTAGGGAGGCAGGTAGCCGAACACGCCCATGAACATCACCGAGATGGGCTCGCTGAGATCCAGCGTCTGGCTCGCCAGACCGATGACGGCATCGGTGTCCCGATAATCCGTGGCCGAGAACGCGGACGCACCCCGCGGCGTACTGACCATCAACGCCCGTTGGTGGGCCAGCACCACCGGGTCGTTGTCGACGTAGACGATCTTCGCTTCCGGTGCCACCGCCTGCGCGACGCTGTGGGTGTTGTTGCCCAGCGGGTCGGGCAGGCCGGCGCCGAGGTCGAGGAACTGCCGGATGCCGACTTCCGCGGTGAGGTAGCGGACGCTCCGGATGAGGAACTGCCGCGACTGGCTCGCCATGGTGCGGATGCCGGGGTAGATGTCCGCGACGACGTCGCCGACCTCCTGGTCCGGCCGGTAGTTGTCCTTGCCGCCGAGCCAGTAGTTCCAGACCCGCGCGGGTGACGGCTGGCGGAAGTAGTCGTCGGGCAGCAGCTTCTCGGTGAGCGACCAGTCGGGCGCGGAACCGTCGGGCACGAAGCCTCCCTGGTGACACCGAGTGAGTTCCCGTGCACTATACCGAGCCGATCAGGTGAAGACGCGGCGCTCCCGCCGACCCGCAGCATGCCGACGGCGTGTCTCGACCGACCGGCGTCAGGCCACCGCCTCGCGCGCCGACCGGAGCTGGGTGACCACCGCCAGCGTCGTGGTGACGGCCAGCGTCGCGACGCCGATCAGCAGCGCCGGCACGGCGTGCCCGAGGACGAGGCCGGCGATCCCGATCACCACGAGGGCGGCCACGGCGATGTAGCGGGTGCGGGCCACCGCCCCGGTGCGCGACCGCAGGAACAGGATGTTGCCTGCCAGGTAGATCAGGGGGCCGCCGACGGTGGTCAGCAGCAGCGGCGGGTCGTTCTCGGGGTGGCTGATGCGCAGCTCGATCGACACCGCCACGACGATCGCCCCGGCAACCATCAGGGCGTGCGCGTAGGCGAAGGCGGACCGCAGCGCCGTGGTGCTCCCCTCGCCCTGGCTCGCCGCGGTGTCGTGACCGGCGAGGGCGAAGTAGGCCCACCAGAGCACGAACAGCCCGGCGAACCCGAGGAGGGTCGTCAGCACGGCGGCAGGCGTGACCTCCTCCAGCTCGGACAACGTGAACCCCACTGATCAGGATCGACTCGCCGAGCGCGATGATGAAGACCAGCCGGTTGCGCTCGGCGAGGTGCTCCACGTCGGTGGGCCAGGTGCTCATCGGGGCCGACCCGAGGCCGGGGAAGCGGAAGTCGAACCGCGGAGCGGCCACGTCGACGGCCAGTGCGACCAGCCAGACGAGAAGCCGCGGCCCGGGCGGGAGGAACGCCCCGACGACGAAGAGCGCGGCGGCCACCGTGCTCCAGGCCAGCAGGTTCGTGTAGTTCTTCGCCAGCACGTGGCCGCGCAGCGCCACCGCCGTGAACGCCGCGCGGCCCACCTGCGCTGCGGCGTAGCAGGCGGCGAAGAGCAGCCCGTCCTCCTCGAAGGCGTGCGGCAGCCCGAGCGACATGCCCAGTGCGGCGAGCATGAGCAGCGCGTTCAGCACGCGGACGACGCCGCTGCGCGGGTCGAGCCAGTTCATCGCCCACGCCGAGTAGTTCCACACCCACCACACCGCGCCGAACAGCAGCGCCGTGCGCAGCGCGCCCAGCCGGCTCAGATCCGCGAGCAGGGTGTGCGAGACCTGGACGATCGCGACACGTACACCAGGTCGAAGAACAGCTCGATCGGCGCCACCTCGGAGCGCGACTCGTCGTCGGCACGCATCAGCCGCGGGCGTCGGTGTTCGGCGCTCCGTTCCGTCATCGCATCCACCCCCCGGGCGCCCGGCGGACCGTCACCGGACGAGATCACGACGCGGCGCAGGGTAGCGGCAGTGCGGGAGCCGCGGGCTCCGAGGGTCCGTGATCAGGCATTACGGGCTCGTCGGCGCACCCGACGTGGCCGGCGTCCGCAGCGACCGCTCGTTCGTCTCGGGCAGGGCCAGGCCGCACGCGATGCTCAGCAGCCCGTACACCGCGAGCATCACGCTGATCGCACCGCTGCCGAACGCGGCCACCAGCCCGGCGGCGAGCACCGGCGGGAGACCACCACCGATGATCGTGGCGAGGTTGTAGCTCAGGCCCGCTCCCGTGTAGCGGTGCCCGGTGGCGAACAGTTCCGCCAGGTAGGCGGCGGCCGGGCCGAGGACGATCCCACCGCCGATCATCAGCAGGCACAGCCCGAGCCCGACCAGCGCGACGTTGCCCGTGTCGATGATCGGGTAGGCGATCACACCGGACACGAGCGTGACGACGTTGCCCGCCAGCACCACGCGGCGCCGTCCGTACCGGTCGGAGCCCGCCGCCCCGGCGGCGGTGGCCGCGACGAGCGCGATCCCGCCCACGACGCCGAGCGCCAGCACGGTGGGACGCGGGATGCCCAGCACCGTGGTGGCGTAGGTGGTGAGGTAGACGGTGCCCATGTAGTTGAGCGCGAACGCGGCGGCCACGGTGCCCCCGGCGAGCAGGATCAGGCGGGTGTCGCGGCGGAACGCGGCCCGCAGCGGGGCGGCGTCGCGCACCCCGCTCCCCCGCTCCGCGAGCAACTCGCGGAACACCGGGGTCTCCTCGATCCGCAGCCGCACGTAGAGCCCCACGCCGACGAGGAGTGCGCTGAGCAGGAACGGGATCCGCCACCCCCACTCCAGGAACGTGCCCGGGGCGAGGAGTTCGACGAGCAGGAACGTCGCGCTGCTCAGCCCGAACGCCGTGCCCGGGCCCAGCTGCGGGTACATCCCGCCGCGCCCGCGCCTGCCCGCCGGGGCGTACTCGACGGCCAGCACGGCCGCGCCGCCCCACTCCCCTCCCACCGCGACGCCCTGCAGGAACCTCAGGACCAGCAGGATGATCGGTGCCGCGACCCCGATGGTCGCCGCCCCCGGCAGCACGCCGATGGCCACCGTGGACAGCCCCATCAGCAGCAGCGTGTACACCAGCGTGCGCTTGCGCCCCAGCCGATCACCCAGGTGACCGAACACCACCGAGCCCAGCGGACGCGCGATGAACGCCACCGCGATCGACCCGAGAGCGGCGGCGGTGCCGGCCACCGCACCGAGCACCGGGAAGAAGACGGTCGGGAACACCAGCGCCGCGGCGGTGCCGTAGATGAAGAAGTCGTAGAACTCGATGGTGGTGCCGGCGAAGGACGCGATCGCGACCCGCCGGGTGCCGCGCGCAGCCGCGCGCCCGTCGTCGTGCCCAGTCATGATTCCCCCCGGAGTCATCCCCCCGAACGACCGACGAGCAGGGTAGCGCGCGTCGAAATTCCCTGCTCAGCGCGGCTCCTCAGGCGGTACCTGCCCTCGAGGTTCGTCCCGGCCGCGGACGTGCACCAGCACCTGCGGCACCGCACCCGGTCGCGGCGGCCGCCCGGGCGGCCAGAGCTCGGCGGGTCCGGCGAGCACCGTGGCGAGGAGACCGAGCGTGCCGGCGGTGCACAGCACCCGCTGCAGCCCCTGCCCGGCGCGCAACCCCGACACCGGCAACCCGTGCTCGGTGGTGAGCAGGACCAGGAGCCCGCCGGCCGGGACCGGACGCGCGGGCAGGTGGGCGAACAGCCGGGCGCGTTCCTCGGCGGTGGCGGCGGTGCGCAGCAGCAGCCTCTCGGCGTCGGCCGCGGCGCGCAGCCGCGCGCGGACCGCAGGCAGGGGGACCTCGGCCCGGGACATGCCGCTCCGCGGCGTGCACAGGGCGGCGAAGAGGACGCGCTCGACCGGGGTCGGCGGCGCAGGCACTCCCGGCCGCACCACCGCGACGGCGCTGCGCGCGAGCCCCCCGGGCAGGAGCGTGGTGACCGGCCGGTACCCCGATGACGCCACCGCGAGCCGGACGGCGAGCAGGGCGGTTCCGGCGGCCACCCGGGTGGCCGCGTCCGCCGGCGACGCGCCGTGCGGCGCACCGGCGACGTGCACCTCGATCTCGCTCCGCTCGACGATGACCCACCAGCGGTGGGCCGTGGCGAACGGGCGGGGCGGTACGGCGTCGAGCACCGCGTCGAGGACGGTGCCGAGCGCAGCCGGGAGTTCGGCATCCCACCGCTGGTCCGCACGGGGCCACGCGGCGGCGAACGGGTGTGGTGCCTGCTTCACGGTCACCCGGCAAGGGTCGGCCCGCGGGACCGCCTGCGGCCACGGCCGGTCGGCCCGTCCTGCGTCGCCGTCGGTCGGGGCCGTCGGACCCCCCGGCCGTGACCTCCGGCTCGGCCGCCGGGGCCGTCCGCCCCTGTCCGGACGCAGAGCCCGCCGGAGCGCGCGGCCAGGCCTCAGGAACCGATGACCTCGCCGCGGGCGGCGTCCGGCTCACCCGCCCGCCGGCGCCAGACGTCCTCGCTGGTCAGCTCGCGGCGGGCCACGGCGCGGAGCACGTCGCGGCGGGTCACGATGCCCACCAGCTCCCCGTCCTCGACGATCGGCACCGAACGGAGCCGCTTCCCGAGCATCAGCTCCACCACGTCGGCGAGGTCGTCCTCGGGCCGCATCCCCACCGGTGACGGCGTCATCACCGCCCCGACCAGGGGCTCGGCCCGCTCGTCGGGCGGCCATCCCTCGGGCCGGATGCGCCCCCGCACGAGGTCCGACTCGGTCGCGATACCCACCACCCGGTTCTCGGCGTCCACCACGGGCGCGGAGGTGAAGCCGTGCGACACCAGCAGTGCCGCCGCCGCGCTCACCGGGGTGTCCATCCGGAGTGTGATCACCGGGCTGCTCATGACGTCACGCGCCCTCATCGCCGCTTCCTCTCGCCGAACTGCGTCGTTGCCGTCGACGATCACCCGGATGCGGGCGCCGAGGCAGGGGCGACGGACCCGGATCTCGACGGCCGGAGGACGGGAAATGGGCGGACGTGGAATGGGGCGGTGCGCGCCGACGCACCGCCCCTCCCCCTCCCACAGCACGGCGCGCAGCGCGCACTCGCACCTGTCCGCACCGTGAAGAGCGCCCCCTCACGCTCTCCCGACGAGCCTCTCCCGCCGACCGGCCGCGGTCCCAGAGCCGAAGGTCCCGTCCCGGTGGGACCGCGGTCGGTGGCCCGGAGGCCGGCGCGGGGCCCCGCGCCGGCCGGACCGGGGCTCGACGTCAGGCCGCCGAGTGCGGCACCCCCTGACCGGGGTCGACCTGGTGCGGGCCACTCGTGCCCGGACGCACGTCGAAGTCGAAGATCTCGGTCGGGATGTAGACGGTCGAGCAGGAGTTCGGGATGTCGACCACGCCGGACAGGCGACCCTCGATCGGCGCGGCGCCGAGGATCATGTACGCCTGGATGTCGGAGTAGCCGAACTTCTGCAGGTAGTCGATCGCGTGCAGGCAGGCCCGCTGGTAGGACAGGTGCGAGTCGAGGTAGTGCTGCTCGCCGCTCAGCGTCACCGAGGTGCCGGAGAAGGCCAGCCACTCGCTGTACTGCGGGTCCGTGCGGCCCGGCATGAAGATCGCGTTCTCGGACACCCCGTACGTGTCCATGCCGCCCTTGATCAGCTCGACGCCGAGGTCCATGAAGCCACCCATCTCGATGGCCCCGCAGAAGGTGATCTCGCCGTCGCCCTGCGAGAAGTGCAGGTCACCCATCGACAGCTTCGCGCCCTCGACGAACACCGGGTAGAAGACGCGCGAACCCTTGGTCAGGTTCTTGATGTCCTGGTTGCCGCCGTTCTCCCGTGGTGGCGCGGTGCGTGCGGCCTCGCGCGCCGCCCGGTCGAACTCGTCGCCGGTCAAGGACCCGAGGATCGCCGAGTTCGGGTTCGGCGGCAGCGCGAGCGGCGGCACCCGGTCCGGATCGGTGTCGATCAGCGCCTGCTCCCGGGCGTTCCACTTCATCAGCAGGTCGCGCGACGGCGCCGTGCCCATCAGCCCCGGGTGCACGATGCCGGTGAAGGAGACACCGGGGATGTGCCGGGAGGTGGCGACGCCCCCGCGGAAGTCCCAGATGACCTTGTAGGCGTCCGGGAACTGCTCGGTGAGGAACCCGCCGCCGTTGCGGGTGGCGAACACGCCGGTGTAGCCCCAGCCCTGCCCGGCCAGCGGTCCGGAGTCCTCCTGCGGGATCGGACCGACGTCCAGGATGTCGACGATCAGCAGGTCGCCGGGCTCGGCACCCTCGACGGCGATCGGCCCGCTGAGCACGTGCACGCTGGGCAGCGGCGCGTTGAGGATGTCGTCGGCGGAGTCGTTGTTCTGGATGGCGCCGTCGAACCACTCCCGGCAGTGCACCCGGAACGTGTCACCCGGCTTGACCTGCACGAGCGCCGGGATGTCCGGGTGCCACCGGTTGTGGCCGACGATGCGCTGCTCGGTGAAGCGCTTCATGGAGTCGAGGGGGAAGACGACCTCGGGCATCGGAACTCCTCAGGTGTCAGATCCGGCCGGGCCGGCCGCCCGGCCGCAGCTTCAGGCGGTGCCCACTCCCGCGACCGCGTGGCCGTGATCGGGCGGCGGAACGGTGCCGGTCGTGGCGGCGGACCGGCGCGCCCAGAGGTACAGCCCGCCGAAGACGACCACGCCGAACACGGCGAGCCCGACCGCGGTCGCCTGGTCCGCGAACCCCCACAGCCCGGTCAGCAGGAGGAAGGCGGGAATCGCACCGGTCACCCACCCCTGGATCGCCGTCACCGCGCCGGTGTAGCGGGTGAGCGACTCGACCTTGAGGCCGAGGAGGACGAAGAAGAGCGTCCACAGGAACGCCCAGAAGAGCCAGATGACGCCGAACGTGAGGTCGCCGAGCCAGAAGAAGTTCAGCCCCGCGTAGACGACCGCGCAGATCGCCACGAACAGCGAGAAGTAGCCCAGCCCGGTGCCGTCGAGGTCGCCGAGCAGGTTGAACGCCACGTACAGGTAGGTGAAGCCGAACAGGTACAGGCCCGATGCGTTGAGCACGACGTTCGGGTCACCGGCCGCGGTGAAGATCAGGTACGTCGGGGTGATCACCTGGAGGATGCCGACGAACAGGTTGAGCGGCGCGGCCGACCGGGCGTCCACCCAGCCGAGGAGCATCGCGCCATTCAGGAAGAGCACTGCGCCCACGTACAGGAGTCCGACGCTTCCCATGGGAGCGGTCCTTTCGTCAGGGCCGGGGCAGCCGCTGCTGTGCCGGGTGCGTCGCGCGTGCCGGACGGCCCGCGCGGGCCGGGATTGCGGTGACGACCTCGGGATCGGTGCGGCTCCGTTCGTCCCGTTCGATGGCTGCGACGAGCGCGCGGGACGAGAGCCGCAGCGCAGGCGGGCTGAAGAGCCGCCGCATCGCTGCTCCGCAGCGGGGGCAGCTGCTGGTGGGCGGGGCCGTTCCGATCGGGAACCGCACGTCGACGGGCCCGTGCTCGACGCATTGGAACGCGTACACCGCCATTTGGTGCCCCCTCCGCCTTGCTGGGCCGAGAATGCTGCGCGTGCGCCGGTGCGGGTCCCAGGGCCTTAAGACCCTGTCGCGGGGGGACCTGTGGACCTGCCGGGGCGAACCCCTCAGGGGACCAGCACGGCCGCCCCGACGAGCCGGTCCGCGGCCAGGTCCGCGAGCGCGGCGGCGGCGTCGGCAAGGGGTCGTGGGGACACGGTGGGCCGGACCCCGAGCGCCGTGGCGAGGCGCAGGAACTCCTCGCCGTCGGCGCGCGTGTTGGCCGTGACGCTGCGCAGCTGCTTCTCCCGGAACAGCTCCTCGCCGTACACCAGGCGCGGCACGTCGGTGAGGTGGATCCCGGCCACC
>NZ_JBHSKO010000040.1:0-52225 GCF_042657305.1 Pseudonocardia zijingensis
TACAAGGACCTGGTCAAGGCCGGCATCATCGACCCGGCCAAGGTCACCCGGTCGGCGCTGCAGAACGCGGCCTCGATCGCGGCGCTGTTCCTGACCACCGAGGCGGTCATCGCCGACAAGCCGGAGAAGACCCCGGCCCCGGCTGCCGACCCGTCCGGCGGCATGGGCGGCATGGACTTCTGAGTCCTGCCACCAGCAGTACCGCACGTCCCGCAGGGGCGGCGCCCGATCCGGGTGCCGCCCCTGCGGCGTTTCCGGACCTGTGGTGGCCGTCACACGACGAGGATGTCGAGCGGGAGGCCGGCGGCTCCGTACTGCTTCTCGAACACCACGTCGAGGGAGGACCCGTGAAGTTCCTGCTGATCATCCAGATGAACCCGGCGACCTGGGAGTCGTTGTCCGAGGAGGAGCGCACCGAGATCGCCGAGGGCCAGACGGGCTTCATGGAGGCGATCACCGCGACGGGGGAGCTGGTGGGCACCCAGGCGCTCGCCGACCCGTCGCAGAGCACGGTGGTGCGGGGCCGGCCGGGAGCGTTCACGGTGACCGACGGGCCCTTCCTCGAGGCCAAGGAGTACATGGGCGGCTTCTACCTGGTCGACTGCGAGAACGTGGAGCGCGCCCACGAGCTGGCGGCGATGATCCCGGGCACCGACCGGATCCCGGTGGAGGTCCGTCCGGTGGTCTACCTGGCGGGCTACGGGCTCGGGGAGCCGGCGGGGGCGTGAGCGGCGAGCGGGCTGTCGAGGACCTGCTGCGCCGGAGCGCGCCGCAGGTCCTCGGCGCTCTGGTGCGCCGGCACGGCCGGTTCGACCTGTGCGAGGACGCGGTGCAGGAGGCGCTGCTGGCCGCGGCGACCGCCTGGCCGGAGAACGGGATCCCGGACGAGCCGGTGGCCTGGCTGGTGACCGTGGCCGGCCGCCGGTTGACCGACCAGTGGCGCAGCGAGAGCGCGCGGCGCAGGCGCGAGGAGGCGGTGGCGGCCCAGGAGCCGCCGGAGGACCGGCACGCGCCCGGTGCGGACGTCGAGATGATGGCCGGTGCTCCCGGCTCGGTGGACGACACGCTCGACCTGCTGCTGCTGTGCGCCCATCCCGCGCTGTCCGAACCGAGCCGGATCGCGCTGACGCTCCGCGCGGTCGGCGGGCTGACCACCGCGGAGATCGCGCGGGCCTTCCTGGTGCCCGAGCCGGCGATGGCCCAGCGCATCAGCAGGGCGAAGGCGACGGTCAGGGCCGCGGGCGGGTCGTTCCCGCTCCCCGGCGAGGACCGCGACGAGCGCCTCGCCGTGGCGCTGCACGTCCTCTACGTGATCTTCAACGAGGGGTACACGGCCGGCGCGGGCCGCCACCTCACCCGGGTCGACCTCACCACGGAGGCCCTCCGGCTGGTGCGCAGGCTGCACGAGCTCCACCCCGGCGACGGGGAGATCGCCGGGCTGCTCGCGTTGATGCAGCTCATCGAGGCGCGGCGGGAGGCGCGGATCGGCGCCGACGGCAGGTTCGTGCCGCTGGCCGATCAGGACCGGCGGCGCTGGGACCGTCGCGCCATCGCCGAGGCCACGCAGCTGCTCGAACGCACCATGGCCACCGCCCCGCTCGGGCCTTACCAGCTCCAGGCTGCGATCGCCGCCCTGCACGCCGAGGCCGCGACCGACGCCGACACCGACTGGCGCCAGATCGTGGTGCTGTACGGGATGCTGGAACGGCGTTCCGACAACCCGGTGGTCACGCTCAACAAGGCGGTGGCCGTCGGGATGGCCCACGGCCCGCGCGCCGGCCTCGAGGTGCTCGACTCCGTGGCAGGCGACCCCCGGCTGCGCCGTAGCCACCGGCCCGACGCCGTGCGCGCCCACCTGCTCGAGCGGCTCGGCGACCACGCGGGCGCCCGCGAGCACTTCCGGCGGGCCGCTCGCGCCGCCCTCAACCTGCCCGAGAAGCGCTACCTCGAGGAGCGGGCAGCTCACACCGGGTCGTAGCGCCGCGCGGTGGCGGCAGCCCGCTCGGCCAGTGCCGCGCGCAGCGGCGGCGGGTCGAGCGCCTCCGCGTCCGGGCCGAGCGCCCAGATCATCGACACCGCGAGGTCGACGTCGGCGAAGTCGAGCTCCAGCCGCAGCCACCCGTCGCCGTCGGGGCGCTCGGCGCGCACCCCGCTCGCCCGCTGCACCAGCATCGCCCGGGCCGGCTCCCGCACCCGCACGACGGCCGTGACGCCGGAGAAGCCGGCCATGAACCGGGTGCGGCGCTCCTCCCACAGCTGCTCCAGGTCGACGCCGTCGGGGCGGTCGGCCGGTTCGGCCAGCTCCTCTACCTCCTGCATCCGCGCCACGCGGTAGGTGCGGTCGGCGCCGTCGCGGCGGGCGAGCAGGTAGTGCCACCCGCGGGCGCACACCAGGCCGATCGGGTCGACGGTGCGCCACCGCGGCTCCTCGCCCGCGGCTGCGTAGCGGATCCGCAGCTTCCGCCCCGCGAACACGGCGCGCCGCACCGCCGCGAGGGTGGTGGCATCCTCGTCCGTCGGTACCTGCCGGCGGATCATCCCCTCCCGGCGCACGAGGATGCGGCCTGCTGCGCTGGTGGCGGTGTCGCGCTGCTGCTGCGGGAGGGCCGCGACGACCTTGCGCATCGCCGAGGCGAGGGCGGGCGCGGTGCCGGGACCGGGGGACGGCGAGCGGGACCCGGCGATGAGCAGGGCCACCGCCTCGTCGGACGTCAGGCCGGTGAGGTCGGTGCTGTAGCCGGGCAGGAGCGCGTAGCCGCCGTGGCGACCGCGGTCGGCGTAGACCGGCACGCCCGCGGTGGAGAGCGCCTCGACGTCGCGCTGGACGGTGCGCGGGGACACTTCGAGCTCGCGGGCCAGCTGCGCGGCCGACAGCCGTCCGCGGTGCTGGAGCAGCAGCACGAGGGAGAGGAGGCGGTCGGCGCGCATGGTTGGAGAATGCCAGAGATATACGACAGTGGGTGACGTGATTAGGCGGCAGGCTTCTCGCCATGACGACCACCGAGATCACCGACCCCCGCATCGGTTACGACAGCGCCCTCTCGTGGGCGCTCGCCCTGGTGCGCGGCGTCCGGCCCGAGCAGCTCGACCTGCCCACCCCCTGCGCCGAGCTCGACGTGCGCGCCCTGCTCGCCCACCTCGTCGCCACGGGCCACCGGGCCGCCGCGGTGGGGCGTGGGGAGGACCCCTCGTCCGTGCCGTGGAGCGCACCGCAGGCACCCGGTGACGACTGGGGGAGCGCCTACGTGACCGCGATCGACGCCGCCCGCGCGGCCTGGCGGGGGAGCACCGACAAGCTGGACCGGACCGTCCGTGCCCCGTTCGGTGAGGTGCCCGGCCGGGCCGCCCTGACGGCGTACACGTCCGAGACGCTCGTGCACGGCTGGGACCTCGCCGTGGCGACCGGGCAGCCCGAGGAGGCCGACCCCGCCGTGGTGGCGCCGATACTCGCGGCGATGGAGCGGTTCCTGCCCGCGGAGCCGCGCGGCGGCCCCGTCCCGTTCGCGGCCCCGGTGCCGCCGCGGGCCGAGGCCGGTCCGACGGAGCGCCTCGCCCACTGGTGCGGCCGGTCCCGCATCTGAGACCGGTTGCCGCGGGCCCTGCCCTTGGCGCGCGGCACCACGTGTCTCCCCGGGAAGCGGCGGCTCGGAGCGCCGAATGGGCGTCGTCACGCCCATGATCACGGAGGCGGCGCATTCCCGGGTCGAAAACCCCCGAAAATGCGCCCAGGCCGTGATCATGCCCGCGACACCGGCTTACGGTGGCATCGAGCGCCATGCCGGGCAAGCCCAGGCCTACACGCGTTTGCGCCGAGGCCGTGATCATGCCCTCTTCGCGCGGCCTCCTGGTGGCGCCGCGCATCGTGCGGGGCCGCCTATCGCAGGTCAAGAGCGCTTTCGGCGTCGCTTCGCGATCGCTTCGCGACCCTGGACCTGCGAGCCTCTGCGGCCCCTACGGGCAGGCTTCGCGGGCAGGCCAGGGGCCTGCCCGACTTGGCGGGCGGCGCCACCAGGAGGCTGGTCCCCCTATAGGCGGGGCGAAGCCGGAGGTTTCCCGGCGATCAAGGGCAAATGGTCGCTCTTGGAGATCATCTAGCGACCATTTCCCCTTGATCGACGACCCCGGAGGGCAAACCTGGCCCATGATCAGAGATTTGGTGCATTCCCGGGTCGATTTCGCCCGCGAATGCGCCAAAACCCTGATCATGGCCGCGAGACCGGCCGCAGGTGGCGCCGCGCGCCCCACCCGGGCAGGCCCTGGCCTGCCCGCGAGGCGGCCCCGCACGATGCGCGGCACCACCGGAGGCCCCGCCAACCCGAGGAGACGATGACGGTCCGCCTCTCCCTTGACTCACTCCGCGGCCGCGATGGATGGTGGAAACCGGTTACCACGAATCGGAAAGCGCATGCCGAGTCCTCTGTGACCGTGTCGCCCACGGCCGCGATGGCCGTGACGTACATGCTCGTCGCAGGCCATCCGCCGGCGGCACCGCTGAGAAGGAGTCCCATGCCAGACGGCACGAACCGGCACCGCGTCGCGATCGTGGGCGCGGGCGGCATCGCAGGCCACCGCCACGTGCCCGCCATCCGCGCCCAGGGCGGCCGGGTCGAGGTCGTCTCGGTCGTCGACGTCGACGGTGACCGCGCCGCGGCGTTCGCCGCCGAGCACGGCGTCGCGCACCACCACACCGACGTCGGCGCGATGCTGGCCGCCGACCGGCCGGATCTGGTGATCGTCTGCACGCCGCCGGTGGCGCACCGCGAGGGGGTGCGGGCCTGCCTGGAGGCGGGGGCCTGGGTGTGGTGCGAGAAGCCGCCCGTGCTCTCGCTCGCCGAGTACGACGAGCTCGCCGCGCTGGAGCGCGACGGCGGACCTTATGTCGGGTACGTGTTCCAGCACCGCTTCGGGTCGGCGGCCATGACGCTGCGCCGCCAGATCGCCGACGGCACGCTCGGGCGCCCGCTCGTCGGGGTCTGCCACACGCTCTGGTACCGCGACCACGCGTACTTCGAGGTGCCGTGGCGCGGCAAGTGGGACACCGAGGGCGGCGGGCCGACGATGGGGCACGGCATCCACCAGATGGATCTGGTGCTCTCGCTGCTCGGTGACTGGGAGGAGGTCCGCGCCATGATGGGCACGCTCGACCGCCGGGTCGAGACAGAGGACGTCTCGCTCGCGGCCGTGCGGTTCGCGTCGGGGGCGCTCGTGTCCGTGGTCAACAGCGTGCTGTCCCCGCGGGAGGAGAGTTACATCCGGTTCGACTTCACCGACGCCACGGTGGAGGTCTCGCACCTCTACGGCTACGGCAACGCCGACTGGCGCTGGACGCCGCGCGCGGGCGTCACCGGCTCGGGCTGGCTGCCCACCGACGACGTCGACAGCTCGCACACCGCCCAGCTCACGCACTACCTCGACGCCATGGACCGGCGCGAGCGCCCGCCGGCCAGCGGCGCCGACGGGCGCCGCAGCATGGAGCTGATCACCGGGCTCTACCAGTCGGCGGTCACCGGCCGCCCGGTGCTGCGCGACGAGCTCGTGCCCGGCAACCCCTTCTACGACCGGCTCTCCGGTGCACCCGAGATCGTGCCCGAGACTGCGGAGGCCGCCCGATGACCCTGACCGTCACCCACGAGCACGGGCTGCGGATCGGCGTGGCCGTCGGCGCCGTCGAGATCGCCTCCTACGTGTACGGGGAGGACATCCCCGCGTTCGAGTCGTCGAAGCCCTACCTGCACCCGATGCGGACGCTGTCCGGGGCGCTCGTGTCCGCCTACCGGCCGCACGACCACCGCTGGCACAAGGGCCTGCAGATGACGTGGTCGCACGTGTCGGGCCAGAACTTCTGGGGCGGTAACACCTACACCCACGGGCAGGGCTACGTCCCGAAGGACAACGTCGGCGCGATGCGGCACGACGCGTTCGACCTGATCGACCTGACCGGCGACGAGCTCACGATCGGCGAGCGGCTCACCTGGGTGGCCTCCACCGGGCAGGAGTGGGTGTCCGAGCACCGCAGGCAGCGCTTCCACGGCGTCGACGCCGCGCGCGGTACGTGGGTGCTCGATTTCACCACCGAGCTGACCAACATCCGCGGCGAGGCACTGGAGCTCGGCAGTCCCACCACGCACGGCCGGGACAACGCCGGCTACACCGGGTTTTTCTGGCGCGGCCCGCGCGGCTTCACCGGCGGTGAGATCATCACGGCCGACGGTGGCGGTGGCCCGGGCACGATGGGCACGTCCACATCGCCGTTCCTGGCCTACACCGGCCGGAACGACGAGGTCGACGGCGGTGCCACGGTGCTCGTGTTCGCCGGCTCCACCAGCCGCGGCAAGATCACATGGTTCGTGCGCAACGACCCGTTCCCGGCGATCAACCCCTCCCCCGCGTTCCACGAGGAGATCACGCTCGCCCCCGGCGACTCGCTCGCGCTGGAGCACCGGGTGGTGGTCGCCGACCGCATCTGGACCCGGGGGGAGACCGAGGCGTTCGCCGCGGAACACGGGCTGTGACCGGTGTGCCCGAGCTCCCGGGCGCGGTCGGCCTCACGTCGCTGCGCGTCTACGACTGGGAGGCCGCCGACGGGCTCTGCGGCGGATCGCCGCACGTGCACCTGTGCTGCACCGAGGGCTACGTGGTGGTCGGCGGGGCGGGGCACGTGCAGACGCTGCGCGCCGGCGGGTTCGCCGAGATCCCGCTGCGGCCCGGTGACGTCGTCTGGTTCACGCCCGGCACTATCCACCGCGCCGTCAACGGCGGCGACCTGCACGTCGTGGCGCTCATGCAGAACAGCGGGCTGCCCGAGGCGGGCGACGCCGTGCTGACGTTCCCGCCCGAGCAACTCGCCGACCCGGACACCTACCGGCGTGCGGTGTCCCTCGCCGGCCCGGACGGGCCCTCGCCGGAGCGGGCGAGGGCGCGCCGCGACCTCGCGGTCGAGGGGTTCTTCCGGCTGCGCGAGCGCACCGAGGCGGGCGACGGCGCCGCGCTCGAGCAGTTCTTCGCCGCGGCGGCCGCTCTCGTGCGGCCGCAGCTGGCGAGCTGGCGGGAGCGCTGGGAACAGGGGGCCGCCGCGGTGAGCAGGCGCACCGGCGCGCAGATCGACGCGCTCGCGGCCGGGGACCACAGCCACCTCCGGGACGCCGCCGTGGCGCGGCTGGAGGAGCCGCCGGCGGACACGCTGGGCATGTGTGGGCGGTTGTCGCCGTACGCCCCCGATGCCCTGTGCCGGCAAGGTGGCTTTGCCGGCCCAATACGCCAGTAAGGCCACCTTGCCGGCATACGGACGGGCGGCAGCGGGGCGCGCCCAAGCAGAGGAATGCGCATTCCTGCAGGGCTTCGGCGGGGTAGGCTCCTGCGGCACCAGCGTGGCATCCGGCGGTCCCACCTCCGGTCCGAGGGAGGGAGGTCCGAGATGAGTGAGCGGGTCAGCAGCGCGTCCGTCACCCTGCTCGACGTGGCCAAGGCCGCGGGCGTGTCCCTGGCCACCGCGTCGAGGGCGCTCAACGGCAGCACGCGGCGGGTGCGTCCCGACCTGCAGGAGCGCGTGCTCGCCGCGGCCGAGGCGCTGCACTACTCGGCCAACGCGCAGGCTCAGGCCATGGCCCGCGGGCGCACCAACATCGTGGGGCTGGTGCTCAGCGACGTGGCCGACCCGTACTTCTCCTCGATCGCGGCGGGAGCGATCCGCGCCGCCGAGGAGGAGCAGCTCGTGGTCACGATGGCCTGCACGTTCGGGCGCGAGGAGCGGGAGCTCGAGTACCTCGCCGCGCTGCGGGGCCAGCGCGCGCGGGCGGTGATCATCGTCGGGAGCCGGGTGCAGGACCGCGGCCTCATCGACCGGCTGGGTGCCGAGGTGCGCGCGTTCGAGCAGGCAGGCGGGCGGGTCGCGTTCGTCAGCCAGCGCAAGATCCCCGCTGACACGGTGGTGGTGGAGAACCGGGGCGGGGCCCGCGCCCTCGCCGACGCGCTCTGCGGGCTCGGCCACCGCCGGTTCGCCGTGCTCGCCGGCCGGTCCGACCTGCTCACGGCACGCGACCGCAGCGCGGGGTTCCGCGAGGGCGTGCTCCGGGCCGCGGGGAGCGTCGACCCCGACGACGTCGTCTACGGCGGGTTCACCCGCGACGGCGGCTACGCGGCCATGAACGAGCTGCTCGACCGCGGCACCGACGCCACCTGCGTGTTCGCCGTCAACGACGTCATGGCGGTGGGCGCGATGGCCGCGCTGCGCGACCGCGGCGTCCCGCTGCCATCGGGCATGGCGGTGGCCGGCTTCGACGACATCGCCACCCTGCGCGACGTCACGCCCGCCCTCACCACCGTGCGGCTGCCGCTGGAGGAGCTCGGCGCGGGCGCGCTGGCGATGGTCGTGCAGGAGCCGGCCGAGCAGCCGCGGGTCCGCCGGGTGCGCGGGGAGGTCGTGCTGCGGGAGAGCACCCCGCCGCTCGTTCAGCGGGAGCCGGCCCGGGCGTAACGACCCGGGGTGATCCCCACCAGCCGCGTGAAGTGGCGGTGCAGGTGCGCCTGGTCGTGGAACCCGACGGCCGCGGCCACCTGCGCGGGCGGCTCGCCCGCCAGCAGGCGCCTGCGCGCCGCCTCCACCCGCCTGCCCGTGAGGTAGCGGTGCGGCGGCAGCCCGTACGTGCCGGTGAAGGAGCGCACGAGGTGGGCCGGGTGGGCGTGCAGCTGCGCGGCCGCCTCCCGCAGGGCGAGCCCGTCCACCAAGCGGGCGTCGAGCAGGTCGCGCAGGTCGGCGGCGAGGCGGTCCGGCGCGGGCGGCGGCGCGGGCCCGCGCAGGTGCTGCCGGATCCGGTCGCCGATGAGGGCCAGGCGGCTCTCGGCCTCCAGGCCGCTGCCCGGGGCCTCGAGCACGCGGTGCAGCTGGTGCACCCGCGTGCGCAGCAGCGGGTCCCCGAGCGCGGGCCCGTCGACGGCCCGGCCGACGAGCGCGGTGTCGAGCACCTCGGCGTCGAGGTAGAGCACGCGCTTGCGGAAGCCGTGCGGGGTGGCGGAGCGCCCGGTGTGCGAGACGTGCGGCGGCAGCAGCGTGACGCCGGGACGCAGCGCCCCGTGCTCGTGCCGGTCGAGGTCGTAGGTGATCGCGCCCTCGTCGACGACGAGCAGCGTCCAGGTGTCGTGGGTGTGCTCGGGGTACGCGTGGTCGGTGAACCACGCGTGGAAGACCTCGGTGATGCCGGGCACCCGCGGCGCCCACGCCCGCACGGCAGGCACGTGAAGAACGTACAAGACCCGGGGCGGGCGCGGCGGGCACGCTCGGCAGGTGCGTTTCGACACCAAGATCGCTGTGTTGCTGCGCGACGACCTGCAGGTCTGGCAGCGCGTGAACGTCACCGCTTTCCTCGCCAGCGGGATCGCGGCCAACCCGGAGTTGCTCGGCGAGCCCTACGCCGATGCGGACGGCACCCCGTACCTGCCGATGTTCCGCCAGCCCGTGCTGGTGCTCGTCGGTGACTCCGACGTGCTCGCCGCGGCCCACGAGCGGGCCGTGCGCCGCGGGCTCCCGACCGCCGTGTTCACGGAGGAGCTGTTCACCACGGGTCACGACGAGGCCAACCGGGCCGCCGTGCGCGCGGTGGCCCGCGACGACCTCAAGCTGGTGGGCATGGCCGTGCACGGGCCCCGCAACGCCGTGGACAAGGTGCTCAAGGGCGCCGTGCTGCACCCCTGACGGGGCAGGCCCGGTCACGGCTCGTCGGTCACCGGGGCGAGCGCCCAGATCGCGGCGTAGACGATGATGCCCGTGCCGACGCCGAGCACGGTGAGGGTCACGAGGCCGATGCGGACCGCGTTGGCGTCCACGCCGAGGCTCTCGGCGAGCCCGCCGCAGACCCCGCCGAGCATGCGGTCGGTGCGGCTGCGCCGCAGCCGGAACTTCGGCCGGGCCGCGGGCTCGGGGGCCGGCCCGGCCGAGGGCGGCACGTCGGACGGCACGATCACCTCGGCCGCGTCCTTCGTGAGGCGGGTGGTCTGCTCGGTGGTCGAGTTCATGACGTCGAGCCTGCCGCCCGCACGGGGGCGTCGCCTCCGGGTCCAGCCCTGGCCCGTCCCGGATCCGGCCCCTGATCCCGGCAGGCCCGGCTCAGGGCCTGCGGCCCCGGCCCGGGTCGGGGCCGCGGTGGACCGGATCCGCGGGCCCGCGCCGTGTTGCGGGTGGCGGTTCGGGGCTGGGGGGCACCTGGCGGTCGCGTTCCCGGATCAACCTGCCGACGAGCACGCCGACGCCGGCGGCGACGGCCAGCCACGCCGCCGCCACCACGATGACCCAGCCGAGTGTGCCGATGACCGCTCCCTCGTCGCGGGGCGATTTCCAGTGTCCTATCCGGCGCTGGCCGCTGCACAGTGAGGACACCGGGACGGGGGACCTGGATACAGCGAACGCCCGTTCAGCTCACGTCGGGTACAGAGGGTCCCAGCAGGTCGTCGGCATCGACGATCCGATAGGCGTAACCCTGCTCCGCGAGGAATCGCTGGCGGTGCGCCGCGTAATCGGTGTCCAGCGTGTCGCGCGAGACCACCGAGTAGAAATGCGCCTGCCTGCCGTCGCCCTTCGGGCGCAGCAGCCTGCCCAGCCGCTGCGCTTCCTCCTGCCGCGACCCGAATGTGCCCGACACCTGGACGGCGACGCTCGCCTCGGGGAGGTCGATGGAGAAGTTGGCCACCTTGCTCACCACCAGCACCGGCAGCTCGCCGCGGCGGAACGCGTCGAACAGGGCCTCCCGCTCGCGGTTCTTCGTGGATCCCTGGATCACCGGGGCGTCGAGGGTCTCCCCCAGCTCCTCCAGCTGTTCCAGGTAGGCGCCGATGACGAGCGCGGGCTCGCCCGGGTGGCGCGCGAGCACGCCCTTCACCACGGCGAGCTTGGTGTGGGCGGTGGAGGCCACCCGGTAGCGCTCCTCTGGCTCGGCGACGGCGTAGCCCATCCGCTCGTTGTCGGTGAGCGTGACCCGCACCTCCGTGCACTCGGCCGGGGCGATCCAGCCCTGCTGCTCGATGTCGCGCCACGGCGCGTCGTAGCGCTTCGGCCCGATGAGGGAGAAGACGTCGCCCTCGCGGCCGTCCTCGCGCACGAGCGTGGCGGTGAGGCCGAGGCGCCGCCGCGACTGCAGGTCGGCCGTCATCCGGAACACCGGCGCCG
This sequence comes from Pseudonocardia zijingensis, assembly GCF_042657305.1. NCBI lineage: Bacteria > Bacillati > Actinomycetota > Actinomycetes > Pseudonocardiales > Pseudonocardiaceae > Pseudonocardia > Pseudonocardia zijingensis. The sequence goes on from NZ_JBHSKO010000040.1 coordinate 11,156, forward strand.
GGAGCAGGTGCACCTCGTCGTAGATGATCAGGCCCCAGTCGCGGGAGTCGAACAGGTCGAGGTGCTTGTACTCGCCCTTGCTCTTGCGCGTCATCACCTGGTACGTCGCGATCGTGACCGGCCGGATCTCCTTGCGCTCGCCGGAGTACTCGCCGATCTCGTCCTCGGTGAGGCTGGTGCGCGCCACCAGCTCGCGCTTCCACTGCCTGCCCGCCACGGTGTTGGTGACCAGGATCAGCGTGGTGGCCTGGGCCTGGGCCATCGCGGCCGCGCCCACGAGCGTCTTGCCCGCCCCGCAGGGCAGCACCACCACGCCGGAGCCGCCCGCCCAGAAGCCCTCGACGGCCTCGCGCTGGTAGCCGCGCAGCTGCCAGCCGTCCTCCGCCAGCGCGATCGGGTGCGCCTCGCCGTCGACGTACCCCGCGAGGTCCTCGGCCGGCCAGCCGATCTTGAGCAGGGCTTGCTTGAGGTGGCCGCGTTCGGACGGGTGCACGGCGACCGTGTCGTCGTCGACGCGGGTGCCCAGCAGCGGGGCGATCTTCTTCTGCCGGAGCACTTCCTCCAGCACGGCGCGGTCCAGCGCCACCATCACCAGACCGTGGACGGGCGAGTTGGTGAGCTGCAGGCGCCCGTACCGGCCCATGGTGTCGACGACGTCGACGAGCAGCGGCTGCGGCACGGCGTAGCGCGAGTAGCGGACCAGCGCGTCGACCACCTGCTCGGCGTCGTGGCCCGCGGCGCGCGCGTTCCACAGCGCGAGCGGGGTGACCCGGTAGGTGTGCACGTGTTCGGGCGCGCGTTCGAGCTCGGCGAACGGCGCGATCGCGGCGCGGGCGGCCGGGGCGTCGGCGTGATCGACCTCGAGCAACAGCGTCTTGTCGGATTGGACGATGAGCGGCCCGTCGGTCATGGGCAGTTGTACTCCTTGCGGGGGAATGGCCCTGTGCGGGACGCTACACAGCGTGAATAGCAGGTCCATTCGGGGGAACGATTCGGCATTGGCCGACCTCGACGGATCGGGGCCCTCTGAGCTCGGGCTATACTTCCGGCGCTCTGTCCGAGAGCGCACGTGCGCCACCGCGATCGTACCGGGTCCGGGAGGTCAACGCCCTTCCCCAGAGGGCGCGTGTCGGAACGGAGCGCGCACGATGCGGGCCGGAACACCCGACCGACCCGCCCCCGACCGAAGGCGCGACGGATCCACCCGATGCTCTTGCTGCCCGGGCATCACGCCCGAACCCGGCCACCCACCGACCAGGGGCCGCAGCTCGTCCTGCCCGCACTCGCGAATCGTTGCGCGTGCGTGCCAGAGTTCGGCAGATCGTCGCCGGCAATCCTCAGGGGGACGTTGACGTGACCAGCACCGAGACCAGGCAATCCTGGTCCGAGCGGCTGAACCCGCGTAACTGGACGCTGACCGTCAAGCTGGTGGTGGTCGGGATAGTGCCCGCCCTGCTCGCTCTGGCGCTCGGTGTCCTGCGCGTCTCCGACCAGGCGGGGGCGGCGGCCGAGCTCGGGCAGAGCACCCAGCTGCTCGAGGTCCAGGAGCGCGTGGCGGCCACCGCCGACGTGCTGCGTCAGGAACGCGACGAGGCCTCGCTCTTCGTGGCGGGCGGCCGCACCGGCGACACGGGTGTGCTCGAGATCGGCTTCAACCAGAGCGAGGCCGAGGTCGAGGAGATGCTCGCCGCGGTCCGGGGGGCCGACGGGCTGGAGCCCACCACCGTCTCCGCGGTCGGGCAGGCGGAAGGGCAGATCGGCCAGCTGCAGACCCTGCGCGCCGACGTCACCGACAACCCCAGCATCGGCGCCGCGCAGATCCAGAGCCGCTACACCGAGGCGATCGGCGCCCTCGACGTCCTCGACCGCGCGCTGCTGCGCCAGCTGCGCACCCCGGAGGTCTCGGCGCTCACCGACGCGCTCACCGCGGCCACCAGCGCCGCGGAGCAGCTCGCCGTGCAGCACACGCTGATCGGCTCGGCCATCCGCGCGGGCGCCTTCGAGCCGGGTGACGTCAACGCGGTGCTGGCCACCGACAACCGGCTCCGGTCGGAGTTCGGCGAGTACCAGGTGTCGCTCACCCCGCAGGAGCTCATCCGCTTCGGCAACTTCCTCGACGACGCCGCCAACGACCAGCGCGAGCGGCTCAAGGCCGCCATCCTCGCCACCCCGCCGGGGCAGCCGATCTCCATCGCGTCCTCGGAGTGGGACACCGCGTACAACGGCTCGCACGCCTCCGTCGAGCGGTCGGCCGACATGCTGCGCAACGAGCTCGTGCGCATCAGCCAGGCCCGCGAGGAGCAGGCCAGCAACCTGGCCGGCGTCAACGCCGTGGTCCTGATGCTGGGTCTGCTGGCCGGCATCGCCGTCGCGGTGCTCCTCGCCCGCGCCCTGATCCGGTCGCTGCGGGTGCTGCGCGCATCCGCCCTCGACGTCGCCGACCGGCGGCTCCCGGAGGCGGTCGAGCGCATGCGCGCCGGGCAGACCCCGGACGTCGCCGTCGATCCGGTGCCCCTCGTCGGGCGCGACGAGGTCGGCCAGGTGGCGCGCGCGTTCGACGCGGTGCACGGGCAGGCGGTCCGCCTGGCGGCCGAGCAGGCCTCCCTGCAGGCGGGCGTCAGCGCGATGTTCGTCAACCTGTCGCGCCGCAGCCAGGCGCTCGTCGAACGCCAGCTGCAGCTGATCGAGCAGCTGGAGAGCAACGAGCAGGACGCCGACCAGCTGGCCAACCTGTTCCAGCTCGACCACCTCGCCACCCGTATGCGGCGCAACAGCGAGAACCTGCTGGTCCTCGCGGGCACCGACCTGGCCAAGCGCAACCTCGCGCCGGTGCCGATGGTCGACGTGCTGCGGGCCGCGGTGTCGGAGGTCGAGTCCTACCAGCGCATCGTCGTGCAGACGCCGCCCACGGCCACGGTCGCGGGTCGCGCGGCCTCCGACGTCGTCCACCTGCTCGCCGAGCTGCTGGACAACGCCACCAACTTCTCGCCGCCCGACTCCCAGGTGGTCATGAGCACGGCTCGCACCAGCGACGGGTCGATCGTGGTGGAGATCGCCGACCGCGGCGTGGGCATGGCCGAGCACGAGCTGGCCGACGCCAACCAGCGCCTGTCCGGTCCCTCCTCGGTGGACGTGTCGGCGTCGCGGCGCATGGGTCTGTTCGTGGTCGGTCGACTGGCGGCCCGCCACGGCATCGGTGTCCGCCTGAGCACCTCGAGCGGCGGTCAGGGCTCCGGCCTCACCGCCTCGGTCACGGTGCCCGCGCACCTCATCCCGTCGATCGAGCCGGTCGAGGTCAGCCGCACCGCCGGCCTCCCGCTCGTCACCGGCGCAGGTGGCGGTCGCCCCGGGGTGCCGCCGCAGCGCGGCGTCAACGGCACCGCGCGCAGCGGCGGCCTCTCCGCGCTGATCGCGGGCACCGACGGCACCGCCAACCCCACCGGTGTGTTCGACGCCCCGGTGGGCGACGGGCAGCTGTTCACGCCGCCGCCCGGTGCGGGTGCCGGCGGCGGTCAGCCGCCCGCGCTGCCGAGCAGGCGCCCTGGCTCCTCGCTGCGCCCCGGCAGCCCGCCCGGGCCGCCCGAGGCCGGTGACCTCTTCGAGCAGAGTGGCGGCAGCTCCGACTCCGCCGACGAGGAGGCCCGCGAGGTCGCCGCGCAGGCCCGGCGCGACCAGGAGGCCGCGGCCCGCGCCGCCGCCGCGCGCGCCGAGGAGGCGGCCAAGCAGGCCGAGGAGCAGTCCGAGCAGCCGGGCACCGAGAAGCGCAACGGGCACGCCGTCGGTCTCGCCGGTGGCGCCGGAGCGCAGGAGGACGCCGAGCGGTCGACCACACGCGACGAGCGGTCGGCGCCGTCGGGGCAGAACGGGCACGTCGTCCCGTTGTCCCCCGCCGGCCTACCGCGCCGCACGCGTGGCCGTCCGAGCGTGCCCCCGCAGCCGCCCACGGAGCAGACACCCGTCCAGCAGCCGGCCCCGGAGCCGGAGCAGGAGCAGGCGGCGCAGTCCCGCCCCGCCCCCACGCCCCGGCCGGAGCAGGAGCAGCGGCCCGCGGCGGAGTGGTCCGCCCCGGAGAAGAAGGACACGGGCAAGCCGGACGAGGCCGAGCAGCCCGCCGCCCAGGAGCAGCAGCCGGCAACCGAGGAGCGCGACGACGCGGCCACGGCCGTGTCCCCGCCCACGATGCCGATGCCCGCCGTGCGGCGTGCCTCCGCTCCGGCCCAGCCTCAGCAGCCCGAGCCTCGGAAGCCCGAGTCCCGGCAGGCCGAGTCCCGGCAGGCCGAGTCCCGGCAGGCCGAGTCCCGGCCCGCGGAGGCCTCGGAGGAGGCGCAGCAGGAGGCAGCGTCTCAGCAGGCGGGACCCCAGCAGTCGGCCCAGCAGTCGGCGCCCCGGCAGTCGGCGCGACAGCAGTCCGCGCAGCAGCAGTCCGCGCCCCAGCAGCCGGCCGCCGAGCAGCCGCCTGCGCAGGCGTCGGCACCACCGCAGGCTCCGCGGCAGCCGGCTCCGCAGCAGCAGCCGGCTCCGCGGCCCACCCCGAGGCCCACGCCGCGTCCCGCCCCGGCGGCCGAGGCGGCACCGGCCCGCGAGCAGGCGCCTGCCGTGCCCGCCGCGCAGCCGGAACAGCAGGCCTCCGACGCCGACACGCTGTTCGCCCCGAACGTGCCGGTCATCTCGGAGCCCACCGGCCGCGGCCTCGGCGGCCGCCCGGCAGGCTCCGGGTTCGACCTCGGTGAGACCACGCCGATCTTCGAGGAGATCGCGTCGGCGTGGTTCCGCTCGAACCGGCCGATCCCGGTCGACTGGCAGAAGGAGCAGCAGAACGGCACGGCCCAGCCGGAGACGGGGAAGACCACCCCGCCGCCCGCGCCGGCGCCGCAGGCGCGGCCCACCCCGCGGCCGCCCACGCCGTCGCCGCGGCCCACCCCGGCCTCGGCGTCGCCGCCCACCACAGAGGTCCCGGTCACCCCGCCGCTCGAGCCGGCCCAGCCGCAACCCCAGCCCCGGCCGCAGGCGCAGCCGCAGGAGGCACCGGCCGAGCAGGAGTTCGCGAGCATGGCCGACGAGGGCTGGCGGGCGGCCAGCGGCGTGGTCGAGCAGCGTCCGGACGAGCTCACGGCGGCCGGGCTGCCGAAGCGGCGGCCGCGTGCGCGGCTGGTGCCCGGCAGTGCAGGATCGTCGGTACTGGCACCGCCCGCAGGCTCCACGCGCAGCGCGGAGAGCATCCGTGGGAGGCTCGCGAGCTACCAGCAAGGCGTTCGGCAGGGCCGTGAGAGCAGAATGCGCGGCACACAGCAGCACAACGGTGGTACGGGTCCCGCCATCGCGGGTGGTAATCACGACGAGGAGTCCTCATGACGGCGCCACAGGTCCAGCCGAGCCGGTTCGGATGGCTGGTCACGAACTTCGCGGAGCGAGTGCCCGGCGTGGCCCACGCCATCGTCGTGTCCGCAGACGGTCTGCTGCTCACGGCATCGGACCGGCTGCCGCGCGACCGCGCCGACCAGCTCGCCGCCGTGGCGTCCGGGCTGGTCAGCCTCACGCAGGGCGCCGCGCGCTGCTTCGACGCCGGCGGCGTGGTGCAGACGGTCGTCGAGATGGACCGCGGCATCGTGCTCCTGATGTCGATAAGCGACGGTTCCTGCCTCGCTGTGCTGGCGTCACCGAGCTGTGACATCGGCCTGATCGGATACGAGATGACGCTGCTGGTCGACCGGGTCGGTCAGCTGCTCACGCCCGAGCTGCGCGCCGAGCTGCAAGGTACGTTCGGCCGCTGAGCGGCCACCGCGGCCCACCAGGCACCGCAGCCACCGATCGGCAGGAAGCAGGTGAATGTCTCCGTGAGCGAGTTTGCGAGCGAACCGTTGTCACAGCGCCTGCGCGCTGCATCGGTCCACGACGGGGCGCCCGGACGACGTGAGGTCGTGCGATGAGCCTCGGCCCTGACGACGAGCGGCGGCAGCCCGCGGAGCCGACGTTCGCCGACGTCATGAACGGCTTCAGTTTCGACGCCGGCCGTTCGTCGCGGCGCAGGCGGTGGGGACGCAAGCGGAACTCCGACGTCGAGCTGCCGGAAGCCGGCATCGCCGACCTCGGTGCGCCCGCGCCGATGCCCGCACCACCGCAGCAGCAGGTCCCGCCGCCGCCCCCGACGGCGCCGATCGACCTGCGCGGCGCGCCTGCCGACCAGGGCTCGCAGGAGCCCGGGGCGTCCGCGGTCCGCCCCTACGCGTGGACCCGAGGCCGCACGAAGTCCGGCCTCGACCTGGCGATCGAGGCGCTCGTCTCCACCAGCCAGCGGGCCAAGGACCAGATCGGCCTGTTGCAGATGGAGCACCGGGCCGTTGCGGAGCTCTGCGAGCAGACGCGATCGGTCGCCGAGGTGGCGGCCCTCCTGTCGATCCCGCTCGGCGTTGCCCGGGTGGTGCTGGGTGACATGGTCGGGCTCAACCTGGTGACCGTGCACCAGACCGCGAGCAGCACCGGCAACGAGCCGGATCTCGCACTGATGGAAAGGGTGTTGAGTGGACTCCGTCGGCTCTAGTTACCCCGGCCGGCCCCCCGCGATCGCCACCGCGGCCACGATCTCGGCCAAGATCGTGGTGGCAGGCGGCTTCGGTGTCGGCAAGACGACGTTCGTCGGTTCGGTGTCCGAGATCATGCCGCTCACCACCGAGGCCGTGATGACCGAGGCGAGCGCGGGCGTGGACGATCTCGCCGCCACCCCGAACAAGGCCACCACCACGGTGGCGATGGACTTCGGCCGGGTGTCGCTCGACGCCGACCTGATCCTGTACCTGTTCGGCACGCCCGGGCAGCACCGCTTCTGGTTCATGTGGGACGACCTGGTGCGGGGTGCGATCGGTGCGGTCGTGCTGGTGGACACCCGCCGGCTCGCCGACTCCTTCGCGGCGATCGACTTCTTCGAGGACCGCGGGCTGCCGTACATCGTCGGGCTGAACTGCTTCGACGGTCTGCTCCAGCACCGCATCGAGGACGTGCGCGAGGCGATGTCGATCGACGCGAGCATCCCGATCATCAGCTGCGACGCGCGCAACCGGCAGTCCACGAAGCAGACCCTGATCACGCTGGTGGAGCACGCCATGCACCACCGCATGACCGCCGGCGCCCGCTGAGCCGTACGTCGAGGTCGTGAGCGGCACCGTGGTGTGCTGCTCGCAGTCGTCCGCGAAGATCAGCGGCACCTTGGTGTAGGCCGACCGCGCTGGTGTGCTGTTCGGACCGGACGGCGCAGCTCCGCGCGCGTGCGCTGTTCGAGCCGTACGTGGATGTCGTGAGTGGCACCGTGGTGTGCTGCTCGCAGCGGTCCGCGAAGATCAGCAGCACCTGGATGTAGGGCCGACCGCGATGGGGTACTGCTCGGCCGGGCGCAGCTCTTTTGCGCGCCTTCGATGGGCGTGGCCACGCCTGCCCCGCGGGACGGGAACGCCGCGAGCCGTACACGGGTGTCGTGGCAGAACCGTGGTGTGCTGCTCGCCCCCGATCATTGGAGATCAGCAGTACCTGGCCGTCGGGTCGGCAGCGCTGGTGTGCTGTTCGGCGGACGGCGCAGCTCCGTGTCCGCCCACGCACGCGCAGGCTCTGTGCGAGCCCTACACGGGTGTCGTGGCAGAGCCGTGGTGTGCTGCTCGCCCCCGATCGTCGGAGATCAGCAGTACCTGGCCGTCGGGCTGGCAGCGCTGATGTGCTGTTCGCGCGGGACGGCGCTCTTTTGCGCGCCCTCGATGGCGTGGCCACGCGCCTGCCTCGCGGGATGGCTCGCCGCGAGCCGTACACGGGTGTCGTGGCAGAACCGTGGTGTGCTGCTCGCCCCCGATCATTGGAGATCAGCAGTACCCGCCTGTCGGGCCGGCGCCGCTGGTGTGCTGCTCAGGCATCGTCCTCCACCAGCGCGATGCTGGTGATCCGGTGCAGCGGCACGCGGTGCGGTGCGCCGTCCACCGCGTCCAGCCCCTCCACCACGCCGCCACCCACCGACCGTGGGGTGAGCACGCGCTCGCCCGCCACCCCGTGGGCGTCGACGAACCCGATCCAGACGCTGCGGCGGGCCGCGGCGGCCGTGCGGAGCAGGTCGAGCGTGGACCCGTTGGTGGTGACGGGCGCGGCGGCGCCCCGGCGGACGCCCGCCATGGCGTCGCCCGCCCGCATGCGGGAGACGAGCGCGGCGAGCTGCTCGGCGTCGGGTTCCGGAGGGCCGCTACGTGTGGTCGCGCGGCGCCGCGGGGACGTGCGGCGACCGCGGTCGGTGAGGTCGAGCACGGCGCCGCCGGGGTCCTCCGCGGCGGGGCTGAAGCCGGCGGCTCGCAGCCCGTCCAGCACCTCGACGAGCGGCAGCGGGGAGACGACCACCGTGGGCGCGATGCGCCGCAGCTCCAGGGCGCCGGTGTCCGGGTGGGCGAGCACCTCGGCGATCAGCACTTCGTCGTCGGAGCGCAGGAACGAGGCGGCCGCGCCGCCGCGCAGCTGCCCGTGGCGGCGCGCGACGTCGTCCACGAGGTAGGTGAGGCCCTGCGGCACCGGGGTGGCGGATCGCTTCGCGAACAGCTCGTGCAGGTCGGCCGCCGACCGCCCGGCGTCGAGCGCGCGCCGGATCGTGGCCTCGGTGAATCGGTACACGGTGGCCCCGCCGGCCGACTCGACGTCGGCGGCGAGGTCGAGCTCGCGGGCCAGCGCGGTCTCCAGGGGGCCGGGGGCCACGGCGGTGAGGTCCGCCTGCAGGAGCACGTGGTCGACCGGTTCGGGGAGGGTGACCCGCAGGGCGGCCACCAGCCGGTCGGGATCCTCGAGCAGCGCCCGGCCGGGCCCGGTGAGGGCGTCGAGGGCCACGACGCCCAGCACGGTGGCCTCGGCGAGCACCCACGTGACGAGCTCGTCGCGCAGCCGCCCGCCGCGGCGCGGGGCGCGCCAGGCGAGCAGGTCGGCGAGCGCGGCGGCGGACGCCGGTGCGGTGCCGGGCGGCAGCTCCGCGAGCCCGGCCAGCACGCGGCGCCGGTCGCGGGGCGCGAGCGGGCGGCGCACGCCGTCGGAGAGCGCGGAGATCGGGCGGCCCGCGTCGTCCTTCTGGCCGATCAGGCCGGGCAGCCTGGGCAGGTCGAGCCAGGTGCGGGCGATGGTGGCCCAGCGCATCTCCGGCCCACCGGCCGCCCAGACGTCCGCGGTGGTGGTGGGGAGCCAGTCGGGGTTCACGCCGTCGCTCTCGCCGATGAGGTCGGCGCCGAGCGCGAGCTCGACGAGCAGGGCCGCCGTGGTCTCGTCGGTGTCCATCTCACGGGCCGCCCGGCGCAGCTCGCGCACGCCGAGGCCGCCGGAACGCAGCACGGGCGGCGGCGTGTGGGCCCAGAAGGCGATGAGGAGGTCGAGACGGCGCAGCACCTCGAGGGCGGCGCCGCCCGCCGTGCGGTCGACGAGGTCGGCGCCACGGTTCACCGCCCCGATGTCGGGCGGCGCGACCGGCACGCGCCCCATCGGGCGGTCGCCGCGCAGCGCCAGCCCCACCTGGCGGGGGAGCTCGACGGTGTCGGAGTCGACGCGCAGCAGCAGCCCGCGGGCGAGCAGGCGTCCGACCGGGCTGTCCGGGTCGGCGCCCGACCGGCTGCGCCCGATCGGCGGCCCCACGGCGAGCGCCTCCAGGACCCGGCGCTCCTCGGGGGTGAGCGCGGCGAGGAGCTCAGGCAGCGCCGACGAGGCGGCGGGGCCGGACGCGGGACGGCCCAGGCCGCCCGGGTGCCGCGGCACCACCTCGCGGGCGGCGGGAACGAGAGAGAGCCCCTCGTCGGTGCCCCAGAGCAGCGCGCGCTCCCGCAGGGCTCGCAGCGCGGCGGCGAGCGTGCCGGCGGGCAGGTCCGGGCCGAGGAGCCGGGCCAGCTCGGCGGCGGGCACGGGCGCGGTGTCGGCGTCGGCGACGACGGCGGCCTCCAGCACGGCCAGCGTGACGCTGTCGAGGTCGTCGCAGGCGCGGTGCACGGAGGCACGGACCCCGGCCCGGGTGGCGAGCACGACGAGGTCCGCCGGGGGCGGCACGCCGAGATCGGGGCGCAGCCGCAGCAGCGTGGCGAGCACCTCGTCGTCCTGCGCGCGCAGCCAGTCGACGAGCGTGCCGCCCGATGGGGCGTTCATCGCTGGGACCCGCTGTTCGCGGGCACGACGGGGGCGCGGGACGAGCCGAGCTGCGCCGGGCGGGACACTGTGGGCATCACGTCCACGGTAGCCCGCGGCGTCGCGCAGGCCGGTACGGGATACTGGCTGGTGACCACCGAGAACGAGGAGGACACAGTGGCCGAGCGCTCGCGCCGGATCGACCCGACGTGGCCGGAGCTCCCCGATGGCGAGCACCCCGTCACCGAGCTCGCCAGCCCGCTCCAGGGCTCGCTCTCCCCGTTCGGAGACGTGGAGTTCCCCCTTGACGAGGTGCCCTACGTCCACCCCAAGACGGAGATCAACCGATAGCCCCCGCGGGGCTGCTGCTCGCCGCGGGCGCAGGCCGGCGGATGGGCCGGCCCAAGGCGCTCGTGGCGCTGGACGGTGAGCCGCTCGTACGACGGGCCGTCCGTGTGCTCGCCGACGGCGGCTGCGGGCCGCTCGTGGTCGTCGTCGGCGCGGCGGCAGAGGAAGTGGAGGCACTGCTGCCCGCCGGGGTGCGGGCGGTGGTGGCCGACGGCTGGGCCGAGGGCATGGGGGCGTCGCTGCGCGCGGGGCTCGCCGCCCTCGAGGCGCTCGAGCCGGTCCCGGACGCGGCGCTGGTGCACCTGGTGGACCTGCCGGGGGTCACGGCGGCGGCCGTCGCCCGGCTCGCGGCCCGCAGCGGCCCCGACGCGCTGGTGCGCGCCGCCTACGCCGGCCGCCCGGCGCACCCGGTGCTGCTGGGCCGGGCCCACTGGCCGGGCGTGCGCGCGGCGGCCACGGGGGACGCGGGCGCCCGTGGCTACCTGGCCGGGCACCCCGATCTGGAGCTCGTCGAGTGCGGTGACCTCGCGGAGCCCGACGACGTGGACACCCCGGAACAGCTCGCGGAGGCCCTACGACGACGTCCGCGCCCCCTCGCCGACTGAGATTCGGCGCGAGAGCGCGGACGTGGTGGTGCGTCTGCTCAGAGGGTGAGGCGCTGGCCCACCTTGAGCGAGTCCGGGTTGGACTTCAGGGCCGGGTTCTTCTCCACCAGGGCCTTCCAGCCGCCCGCTACGTTGTTGGCCGAGGCGATGCGGCCGAGGGTGTCGCCGCGCTTGACCACGTAGTTGCCGCTCGTGGCGCCGCCCGACGAGGCCAGGCGGACCTTGTCGTCGCTGCCCGACTTGCGCGCCGGCGCGTCGCGCTGGGTGGCGGACTCGCCGCGGACACCCGTCTTGCGCGAGCACGACGGCCAGGCGTTCCAGCCCTGGCCGGCGAGCACCCGCTCGGCGACGACGATCTGCTGCTCGCGGCTGGCCTGGTGGGCGCTCGCGGCGAACTCCTTGCCGCCGAAGGCGCGCCAGGTGGACGGCGTGAACTGGAGGCCACCGTAGAAACCGTTACCGGTGTTGATGTTCCACCGGCCGCCGCTCTCGCACTGGGCGAGCTTGTCCCACGCCGAGTCGGGGGCTGCGTTGGCGGGGGCGGCGACGAGCAGCGGGGCTCCGGCGACGGCGCCCGCGACAGCGGTGCGGGCGAGGGTCCGACCGGTCTTGCTCGGGGCACGGTGACGGCCGCGGTAGCGGGCCATGAGGGCAACTCCGCGCGCTGCGCTTCCGGACGACGACCGCCGGGGAGCTGGCGGCGCGGCCCGGCTGGGCCGCGGTCCGTTCCTGTCCTGCGCCTCGGTGAGGGGACGGGGGCCGGGAACGCCGGACAGGGGAGCGCTGCGTTTCCCGGAGTTCGTCCGGATCTGGGGCATCCGACCGAACCGAGGTGGGACGGTACGTCCGGATCCGTCGATCGGGAACCCCCGGCGCGGGCGCGGCACCGGCCCAGGAGGTAGGCGCACACCGGGTGGGCCCTCGGTTCGCCCAGCTCAGTGCGTTGTCCGGGCCAACGTTCAAGATTACTTTCAGGTTGCGAAGTAGTGGCGTAGATCACGTTTCGAGTCGGTCTCGGTGCGGGGACCGGGGAGGTCGTAGGGTGCCTCCGTGGACCTCACCCACGTCGATGCCGCAGGCGCCGCCCGCATGGTCGACGTCTCAGGCAAGGTGGCCACCGCGCGCACCGCCGTGGCCACTGGAGTACTGCACACCACGGCCGAGGTGGTGGACCTGCTGCGCCGCGACGGGCTGCCCAAGGGCGACGCGCTCGCCACCGCACGGATCGCCGGGATCATGGGCGCCAAGCGCACCCCGGACCTCGTTCCGCTGTGCCATCCGATCGCGCTGAGCGGGGTCACCCTCGACCTCGAGCCCGACGGCGCGCAGGTGCGCATCCGGGCCACGGTGCGCACCACCGACCGCACGGGTGTGGAGATGGAGGCGCTCACCGCCGTCGCGGTCGCCGGGCTCACGCTGCACGACATGGTGAAGGCCGTCGACCCGGCCGCCGTGCTCGACGCCGTGCGCGTCGAGAGCAAGGAGGGCGGCAAGACCGGCACCTGGACGCGCCCCGAGGACCGTTCGTGAGCGAGCGGCGCGCCCGCGTCGTCACGGCGTCGAACCGCGCCGCGGCGGGCGTCTACGCCGACCGCGGCGGGCCGATCATCGTCGAGTGGCTGCGTGAACGCGGGTACGCCACACCGGATCCGGTGGTCGTCCCGGACGGGGAGCCCGTGGGCGAGGCACTGCGCGCCGCGGTGGCCGACGGCGTCGACGTCGTGATCACCACCGGTGGCACCGGAATCTCGCCGACCGACGCCACCCCGGAGGTCACCAGGGCGGTGCTCGACTACGAGGTGCCGGGCCTGGCCGACGCCATCCGCGCCGCCGGCGCGCCCACCGTGCCCACGGCCGTCCTGTCCCGTGGCCTCACCGGCGTCGCGGGGCGCACACTGGTGGTGAACCTGCCCGGATCGACAGGTGGGGTTCGGGACGGTCTGGCCGTGCTGGCCGACGTCCTCGACCACGCCGTCGACCAGCTGCGAGGAGGCGATCACCGATGACCGGCACCGGTACCGGTGCGGCCGTGCTGCGCGCCGTGGTGGGGGAGGAACCCCTCGACGTCGCGGAGCACGCCGCGCTCGTGGACCACGCCGCGGCGGGTGCGGTCGTCACGTTCGCGGGGGTGGTGCGCGACCACGACGGCGGCCGTTCCGTGCGTGGTCTGGAGTACAGCGCCCACCCCACGGCGGGGAAGGTGGTGGCCGAAGTCGCGGCGGACGTCGCGGCCAGGGCCACCGGCGTGCGGGCGATCGCGGTGAGCCACCGGATCGGCCCGCTCGGGATCGGCGACGTGGCGCTGGCGTGCGCCGTCGCCGCCGATCACCGGAAGGAGGCCTTCGCGGCCTGTGCCGAGCTGGTGGACGAGGTCAAGCGGCTGCTGCCCGTCTGGAAACACCAGCTGTTCGCCGACGGCACCGACGAGTGGGTCGGTTCGGCCTAGGGTGCCGCCGGCCGTCCGCGCTCAGTCGCGGCCGCGCAGACCCAGCTTCTTCGAGCAGGACGGCCAGGCCTTCCAGCCCTGGTTGGCCAGAATGCGCTCCGCGACCTTGATCTGCTGTGCCTTGCTGGCCTGGTGGGGCATGCCCTTGCCGCCGTGGGCGCGCCAGGTGCGCGGGCTGAACTGCAGGCCGCCGTAGTAACCGTTTCCGGTGTTGATCTTCCAGTTACCGCCGCTCTCGCACTTCGCGAGCTTGTCCCACGTGGAGGTCGAGGCCGCGTTCGCGGTCCCGGCGACGGCGAAGGGGGCGCCGACCGCAACTGCACCGACGACGGCCAGCCGTACCAGCTTTCGGCCCAGGCGGGAATCGGGTCGTGTGCTCATTTCGGTGTCTCCTGGTCGCACTGGCGAGCTGTTCGCGCTCGTCAGCGGGCTGGGGTGAAGCCCGTCGAACGCGTTCTGGCGATCATGGAAGGCACGGGGACCGCCTTCATGAATGCCGAACTCGACCCGGTCCCGTCTTCTGCTCGACGGACCGGAACCGCGGGACCGGGTGGTAGTGCGACGGTTCCGGATGCATTTCGATCGAACCTTCTGGCTCGACCGGACGTTGACGGTACGAGTGGCTTGTGCGGAATCGTCAAACTCGGCGGACGTGACCAACGTCACGTAAATTCGATGATTGAGTTGATCAAAAGTGGATACGCCCAGGTCAGAAGGCTCGTGATCACGATTCGATCACGGCAAAACAATTGCGTTCAAACCGGAAGTATTACGGATTGCGTCACGTCTCGAAGCAACTCAGCGTGATCGCTCCGGTGACGCAGCGGGTATGGCCGGGCTCACCCGTAGTGGCTGGCAGGCTCCCGGTCCGTCATGCTGGAACCGTGACAGAACGCCCCTCGAACGCCGTGGGCTCGCCCGCGGAGCTGGCGGCGGCGCTGCGGACCACCGGCTACCTCGCCGACGACGGGCTCGCCACCGCCGCGTTCCTCGCCATGCAGATGAACCGCCCGCTGTTCTGCGAGGGGGAGCCCGGCACCGGCAAGACCGCGCTCGCGCAGGCGCTCGCCCAGGTGCTCGACGCCGAGCTGATCCGGCTGCAGTGCCACGACGGCATCGACGCCTCCCAGGCCCTCTACGACTGGGACTTCCCCCGGCAGCTCCTGCACCTGCGCGCTCTGGAGGCCGCGGCCTCGGCCACCGGCGAGACCCTCGACGCCGACGCGGTCGAGGCCTCCCTCTACGACCCCCGCTTCCTGCTGGCCCGCCCGGTCCTGCGCGCGCTGCAGACGAGCCCGAGCGTGCTGCTGATCGACGAGGTCGACCGCGCCGACGACGAGTTCGAGGCCTTCCTGCTGGAGGTCCTCACCGAGCACGCCGTCTCCATCCCCGAGGTGGGTGAGGTCAGGGCGAAGGAGCCGCCGCTGGTCGTGCTGACCTCCAACCGCACCCGTGAGGTGCACGACGCGCTCAAGCGGCGCTGCCTCTACCTCTGGCTCGACCACCCGGACCTGCAGCGCGAGATCCAGATCCTGCACTCGCGGCTGCCGGGCCTGCCCGAGCGGCTGGCCGCCCAGGTGGCGGGTGCCGTGCACCGGCTGCGGCAGACCGACCTGCTGAAGCCGCCGGGGGTGGCCGAGACGATCGACTGGGCACGCGCGCTCCAGCTCGTCGGCGCCCGCCACCTCGACGTCGACTCCGCGGCCGCCACGCTCGGCGCGGTCCTCAAGTACCGCGAGGACGCGGATCGCGTCCGCTCCCAGCTGGACACCCTGCTCGCGTCCTGAGGACGGATGGCACCGACACCCACCCCGCACACCACGGACCCGCTCCCCGGGCTCGTGGGGTTCACGGTCGTGCTGCGCAACGCAGGCCTCGCCGTCACCACCGACCGGGTGTCGGCGTTCCTGTCGGCGCTCGACGCGCTCGACGTCACCGACCGCACCCAGACCTACTGGGCGGGCCGGCTCACCCTCTGCTCCGACCCCGACGACCTGCCGCGCTACGACCAGGCCTTCGCCGGGTGGTTCGAACCCGCCCCGGGCGGGCGCACCCAGGTGCGCGACGAGCGGCCCCCGCCGCCGCCGAAGCTCGCCGCGCTCACCCCCGAGGACGCGGGCACCGGTGAGGAGGAGGACTCGGAGTCCTCGCAGATCCACGCGCGCGCGAGCGGCACCGAGATCCTGCGCAACCGCGACCTCGGCGAGCTCACCCCCGTGGAGCGCGAGCACCTGCGCAGGCTGATGGCGCTGCTGCGGCCCGAGCCCCCGAGCCGGGCGTCGCGCAGGCTCCGCCCGTCCGCGCACGGGTCCACCGACCCGGGCCGCACGTTGCGGGCCGCCCTGCGCAACCAGGGTGAGCTGCGCGAGCTGCACCGCCGCAACCGGTCGCGGCGGGCCCGCAAGGTGGTGCTCCTGCTCGACGTCTCGGGCTCGATGGAGCCCTACGCCGACGCGCTCCTGCGCTTCGCGCACGTGGTGGTCCGCCGGTCCCCCGCCTCGGTCGAGGCCTTCACCCTCGGCACGCGGCTCACCCGGGTCACCCGGGAGCTGCGGATGCGCGACCCGGAACGCGCGCTCGCCGCGGCCGCGAAGGCGATCCCGGACTGGTCGGGCGGCACCCGGCTCGGCGAGGTCCTGCGCGCCTTCGTCGACCGCTGGGGCCAGCGGGGCTCCGCCCGCCGTGCCGTGATCGTCGTGTTCTCCGACGGCTGGGAGCGCGGCGAGACCGACGTGCTGCGCAACCAGATGAGCAGGCTGCGCCGCCTCGCCCACCGCGTCGTGTGGGTCAACCCGCACGTCGGCAAGGACGGCTACGAACCCGTGCAGGGTGGAATAGTCGCGGCCCTTCCCTTCTTGGACGACTTGTTGGCAGGCCACAGCCTGGCCACCCTGGAACGACTTCTCGAGGTGGTACGAGATGCGTGACGTCGTTGATCAGCTCGAGGGCTGGTGGAAGAACGGTCAGACCGCGGCGCTCGCCACGGTGGTCGGCACCTACAGCTCCGCGCCGCGCCAGCCGGGGGCCTCGATGCTCGTGGGGCCCGGCGGCGAGGCCGTCGGGAGCGTGTCCGGCGGTTGCGTCGAGGGCGCGGTGTACGAGCTGGGCCAGCAGGTGCTCGCCGACGGGCGGCCGGTGCTGCAGCGGTACGGCGTGTCCGACGACGACGCGTTCGCCGTCGGCCTCACCTGCGGCGGGATCATCGACATCTTCGTCGAGAAGGTCGACCGCGAGACCTACGAGCAGCTCGGCACCGTGGCCGACGCCATCCGGTCGGGCTCGCCGGTCGCCGTCGCCACCGTGGTGGCCGGCCCGGCGGAGCGGCTCGGCAAGCGCCTCGTGATCTGGCCGGACCGCACCGAGGGCGGCACCGGCTCCGAGCGCCTCGACGACGCCGTGCGCGACGACGCCCGCGGCCTGCTCGACGCGGGCCGCAACGCGATGCTGCACTACGGCGTCGACGGTCAGCGCCGCGGCGAGGGCCTCGACGTGTTCGTCGAGTCGTTCGCGCCGCCGCCCCGCATGATCGTGTTCGGGGCCATCGACTTCGCCGCCGCCGTCGCCAAGATCGGCAGCTTCCTGGGCTTCCGGGTCACGGTGTGCGACGCGCGCCCGGTCTTCGCCACGGCGTCCCGGTTCCCCGGCGCCAACGAGGTGGTCGTCGAGTGGCCCCATCGCTACCTCGAGGCCGAGGCCGAGGCGGGCCGGATCGACCGGCGCACCGCCCTGTGCGTGCTCACCCACGACCCCAAGTTCGACGTCCCGCTGCTGGAGGTCGCGCTGCGGCTGCCCGAGGTGGGCTACATCGGGGCGATGGGCTCGCGCCGCACCCACGACGACCGGATCGAGCGGCTGCGCGAGGCCGGCGTCACGGACGAGGAGATCGCGCGGATGTCCTCCCCGATCGGGCTCGACCTGGGTGCCCGCACCCCGGAGGAGACGGCCGTTTCCATCGCCGCCGAGATGATCGCCCTGCACTGGGGCGGCGCAGGCTCCCGGCTCGCCGAGCGCGAGGGCCCCATCCACGCCTCCTGAAGGCGACCTTCTCCCCTTGATCGTCGAGTTGGCGCGTTCCCGGGTTGAACACGCCCGTCTTTGCGTCGAAGCCGTGATCATGCCTCCGGCAAGCGGTGCCGGGCGGAACACCGGCGCCGGACGCGGCGTTCTCCTCGTGCACGCAACGCGTGCAAAGCTGTAATCGCGAGGAGGTCGTCATGGACGAGCTCGACTCCTACTCCCGCACCGTGAGCGCCGTGGCCGCCGAGCTCACCGGACGCGTGGCGGCCGTCCGCACCGAACGCGGGAGCGGGTCGGCCGTCGTGGTGCCGGGCGACGGGATCCTCGTCACCAACGCCCACGTCGTGGGCGAGGCCCGCTCGGGCCGGGCCGACTTCGTGGACGGCGCCCAGACCCGCGTGACGGTCGTCGGCACCGATCCGCTGTCCGACCTGGCGGTCCTGCGGGCCGAGCGTCCGGGCGACCTTCCGCCGCCCGTCCGCCTGGGCGACGCCGACGCCCTCGTGGTGGGCCAGCTCGTGGTCGCAGTCGGCAACCCGCTCGGGCTCGTGGGGTCGGTGACCGCGGGTGTCGTGAGCGCGCTGGGCCGGGCGCTGCCCACCCGCTCCGGCCGGGCGGGGCGCGTGGTCGAGGACGTGATCCAGACCGACGCCGCCCTGAACCCCGGCAACTCGGGCGGCGCGCTGGCCGACTCCCACGCGCGGGTGGTCGGCATCAACACCGCGGTGGCGGGGGTCGGGCTCGGCCTCGCGGTGCCGGTGAACGCCACCACCCGCCGGATCGTCGAAGCGCTGCTCGCCGATGGCCGGGTGCGGCGCGCCTACCTCGGGGTGGTCGGCACCCCGGCGCCGGTGCCCGCGGCCGTGGCGGAGAAGTACGGGCGCACCGACGGATTGCGGCTCGCCGAGGTGATCGGCGGCAGCCCCGCGGCGCGCGCCGGGCTGCGCGCGGGCGATCTCGTGCTCGACGTCGGGCGCAGGCCCGTGCAGGACGCCCAGGGCATCCAGCGTCAGCTGTTCGGTGACGCGATCGGCGTGCCGCTCCCGGTGACGGTGCTGCGCAACGGGGCGATGGTCGATGTCATCGCGGTGCCCACCGAACTCGGCTGACACCCCCGCCTCGTGAGTGGATACGAGGGCTCCAGCACTCGTATCCACTCACGGGTGGGTCAGCGGACCTGTCCGTGCTCCCACGCCCACGCCGCGATCTCCACGCGGTTGCGGGCCGACAGCTTCGTCTGGATGTTCGTGAGGTGCGTCTTCACCGTGGAGAGGGAGACGAACAGCTCGGCCGCGATCTCGGCGTTGGTGCGGCCCCGGGCCACGGCGCGGACCACGTCGAGCTCGCGCGGTGACAGCGGGTCGGGCAGGCGCGGCGCCTGCGCCGCCGGCCCCGCGGCGAGGTGCTCGAGCAGCCGCACGGTGACCGACGGCGAGACGAGCGCGTCGCCCGCCGCCGCGGCCCGCACGGCCTCGACGAGCAGCCGGGGGCCCGCGTCCTTGAGCAGGAAGCCGCACGCGCCTGCGCGCAGCGCGCCGTAGACGTACTCGTCGAGGTCGAACGTCGTGACCACGACGATGCGCGGCGGCTGCGGGTCGGCGGTGAGCGCGCGCGTGGCCTCGAGGCCGTCGAGCTGGGGCATCCGGATGTCCATCAGCACGACGTCGGGTTCCAGCTCGCGGGCGCGCGCGACGGCGTCGACCCCGTTGCCCGCCTCGCCGACGACCTCGAGGCCGGGCTCGGCGGACAGGATCAGCCGGAAGCCGGTGCGCACCATCTCCTGGTCGTCGGCGAGCAGGACCCGGATCACCGGGCGCCCCGCAGCGGCAGTCGCGCCGACACCGCCCACAGCCCGGGCCCGACGGGGCCCGCGGTGAGCCAGCCGTCCAGTGCGGCCACCCGCTCACCCATCCCCACGAGTCCGAACCCGCCGCCACGCCCGCTCACGGGGGCGGGCGGGACACCGTCGTTGCGCACAGACACCAGCAGGGCCTCCTCGCGGATCCGGA
This sequence comes from Pseudonocardia zijingensis, assembly GCF_042657305.1. Taxonomy (NCBI): domain Bacteria; kingdom Bacillati; phylum Actinomycetota; class Actinomycetes; order Pseudonocardiales; family Pseudonocardiaceae; genus Pseudonocardia; species Pseudonocardia zijingensis. Next base: position 30,691 of record NZ_JBHSKO010000040.1, read on the forward strand.
CGTCGATCTCGACCGCCGTGACGTGGGGGGCGTGCCGGCGGACGTTCGTCAGAGCTTCCTGCACCACCCGGTAGCCGGTGGCGGCGACCCCGGGCGGCAGCACCGCGTGCTCCAGGCCCGGGTCGCCGGTGAGCCGAACCAGCCGGGCGTCGGGATCGAACCGGCGCACGAGGGTGTGGACCTCGGCGAGGTCGGTGCCGGGGCTGCGCGTGCCCTCGGCGTCCTGGCCGCGCAGCACGCCCACCATCCGCCGCATCGCCGTGAGCGCGTCGGCGCCCGCGGTTTCGATGGCGGCGAGGGCCCGGTCGACGTCGTCGGGGGAGGTGCGGGCCACCACGGCCGCGGCCTGGGCGGCCACGACGATGCCCGTCACGTGGTGCGCCACGACGTCGTGCAGCTCGCGGGCGAGCTCCATCCGCTCGCCGGTGCGGACCTCCTCCACCGCCGCGCGGCGGCGGGTCTCGACCTCGCGCAGGACGAGCCCGATCGTGACGGCGCCACCCCAGCCGAGCGCCGACAGCACCTCGAAGGTGCTCGTGTCGGGGTCGGTCGTGCGCATGAGCGGCGAGCCGACGATGGCCAGCGCGGCGGCCGCGGTCAGCAGGAGAGCGGGACGCAACGGGCACCGGTGCAGCACCACCACCACGACCACGGCGAGCGCGAGCTGCTCGGTGAACGCCATCGACGCGAGCGGGCTCCCCGGGAACACCAGTGCCTGCACGGTGGTGAACAACGAGATCGCAACGGACAGCCCGATGGCGGTCGCGGCGGTGGGGATCAGCCGGGCGCCGGGTCGCCTGCGCAGCAGCACGACGAGGGGCACGGCCACGGCGGGCACGAGGGCGGCGGCGGGCCCGACGACGGCCGCGGCGACGAGGTCGACCAGGAACCAGAACCCGTACGCGGCCAGTTCGGCCACCAGCGCGAGGTTCCGCCGGATCCAGCGGAGCAGGCGGATCACGGCACGAGCCTATGTAAGGACACCACCCGTGCTCCTCGGCCGGAAGTACGAGCCACCCGGCCGGGCATCGGGATCACGGCCGACCCCGCGCGGCGGCGCTCAGGCGCGGTCGCGCTCCCGGCCGCCGCCGGCCATCCGGCCGATCGTGAAGAACCACGTCCGGTCCTCCACGTGCTCCAGATCGGCCAGCAACGCCTCGGTCTCCGGGTGCGTGCCGCCGAACACCGCGGCGGCGTCGGCGGCCGCCCGTTGCAGCTCGGTGGTGGCCTCGGCGGCGCGGCCGAGCAGGGCGAGGCAGCCCGCGAGGTTCGCGCGCAGCGCGATCACGTGTTCACTGCGCGGACCGTGCACCGGCTCGGCGTCGGCCAATGCCGCACCGAGGTGGGCGAGTGCCGCCTCGACATCCCCGAATGCGGCGCGTGCGAGGCCGGCTCCCAATCGCGACGTCAACGTATCGGGATGGGTGGGGCCGAGTACGCGCGCCCGTTCTGCCGCCACCCCCTCGGAAATCGGAACCGCTTCGTCGATCCGGCCGACGAGCCGATATGCGGTGGCGAGTGCGTCGACGGCGGTGAGCGTGCGGGGATCGGACGGGCCGAAGATGTGCGTGCGATCCGAAACGCTCGCCGCGAGCAGATCGATTCCCTGCTGCCACGCACCGGCCGAGAAGTAGACCGCGCCCAGGTTTCCGGCCACCGTCAGCGTGGCCGGGTCCCCCTCCCCCATTCCGGCGAGGCAGCCCTGCAATACCTCCTCGAGAACGGGAACCGCTTCCTCGGCCCGACCGGCTCGCCACAGATCGAGGGCGGCGGAGTGCCGCGCGGCGATCTCGGGGTCGGCGGCACGCTCCCGGCCGGGAGCCCGTCGGGTGCGCGTCCAGGGCGGCATCCGTTCTCCTCCTCTCGCCGGCACCGATCAGGACCGGAACGCCCGCGCAGCGGCGGGTCCCCGCCCACCATTCCGCACTCCGTTCGACGGCGGCCGTGCGGCGTGGTGGCCCTCGGATGGTCACCGATTCTGGCCCCGGGCGCGACCCGGCCTCGCTCTCCGGTCCCCCTCGAGCCGGTGGCCGGTCATCTGCGCGACGGCCGAGCCGCGCGGCGGACGGCCCGTGCCGGGCCGGCGGGGAGATCGGTCTGGACGAAGATGATGAACGTCTGGTAGCTTCCAGGTTGCTTTCCCCCGAGGGGGAGGTAGCGGTCCCGGATCCACCGGTTGCTGACGTAGCGCGACGGGCGGTTCCACGGATCGCGGAGTGCACCGGGCGTGTTTTCCCGTCTGGTTGCGGGTCGCTGCCCCAGGCGCGACGCGCGCGTACAGCTCTGTTTTCGCATGTCTTCGTGTGCCTTTTTGCGACTTCCCGTCGCGGCCGCGAAACCTCTCTGGTGTTTCTCCACCCGATCTGTGGGAGTTGCCGCTCATGTCCCGGAACCACGCGTACGACGGTGAGGCCCTCGGCCTCCCCGTGTGCGCTGGTGCCGTGCGGCTGCGGCTCTCGGCGATGGACCGGCTCCTGTGGGTCGTGCGGTGGGTGTTCGGGTTGGCCGGTGCCGTGGTGGTGCTGTGGATCGGGGCGGCGTTCCTCGCCACTCCCGCGTCCGCGGCGGTCGTGGTGCCGGCGGCGGCCGTTCAGTCGAGCCCGACGAAGGGAGGTGGAAGCAAGAAGGGCGACGGTGACGGCGGTGACGGCGACTCGGGCAAGAAGGAGAAGAAGTCCGAGAAGTCCGAGAAGAAGTCGGACAAGAAGTCCGAGAAGAAGTCGGACAAGAAGTCCGAGAAGAAGTCGGACAAGAAGTCCGAGAAGAAGTCGGAGAAGAAGGACAAGAAGTCGGAGAAGAAGGACAAGAAGTCCGACAAGAAGTCGGAGAAGAAGGACAAGAAGTCCGAGAAGAGCTCGGACAAGAAGGAAGAGAAGTCGGAGAAGAAGTCCGACTGGGACGACAAGAAGTCCGAGAAGTCGGAGAAGAAGTCTGAGAAGAAGAGGTCCGAGAAGGACTCGGACGAGGGTGACGACGAGTCCCCGAAGCGGCCGGACACGAAGGTGAAGGCGTCCGACGACTCCGACGAGGACGACGACTCCGGCAAGGACGAGCGGAAGTCCGCGAAGAAGTCCGAGCAGAAGAAGTCCGAGAAGAAGACCGAGAAGGCTGCGAAGGACGAGCGGGAGGAGTCCCGGGATCGAGCGCGCAGCCGCGGTGAATCGGACGAGGACGCCGGCCGCGACCGTTCCGAGGGCGCCCGTGACGGCGACCGGGACGAGGTGCGCACGATCGCGTCGCGGGGCTCCGACGACGAGGACGAGGCGTCCGACGGCGACGCGGGCAAGCGGGTGCGCGAGTCCGTCCGGAAGCGGGTGCGCGAGGCGCTCGGCGAGGCGCGCGACAAGATCCGCGAGGCCCGCGAGCGCGCCTCCCGGTCCGACGACGACCGCGACGACGCCGGGCACGAGCGCCGCCAGAAGAAGGGCGAGCGCGCGTCGACCGAGGGCGGCGACGAGGACGACGCGACCGCATCGGGAGCCACCGCCTCGAAGGAGCGCGAGCGCGCCGAGCGCGCGGTGCGGCGCTGGGCCGAGGAGCTGGCCGACAAGGCCGAGGAGAAGGCGCGGTCGAAGAAGGACGACGACGGCCGGAGCGCGCGCAAGAAGAAGAAGGACGAGAGCGCCGACGACAACAAGATCCGGCGCGCGATCGAGGCGTTCGCGAAGCGGGTCGAGGGGAAGCGGTCCGGACGCGAGGACGACGAGGACGGCTCCGCCCGTCGTGCCGAGGGGAAGCAGAAGGCCGGCAAGGCGACGTCCGACGACGACCTGGCGACGTTCATCGGCCGGGTCACCCGCTCCGGTGCCGACGAGGACCCACGCGACGATCGCAAGAAGAAGGACTCCGGCTCCGACGAGCGTGCGCGGAAGTGGGCGAAGCTGGCCGGCGACATCGCCGACGCCGTCGGTTCGCGCGACCGGGCAGGCAAGGACACCGGCAGGTCCGACGACGATGACCGGCGCGGCGACGTGCGGCGGCTCGTCGAGCGGGCCGGCGAGATCGCCCGCGATGTGCGCGACGGCGACGTCGACGCCGACACCCGCAAGGCCGTGAAGGGGCTGGCGCGTGACGCCGCGCGGGTGGCGACCGAGCACGCCGAGCGCGCCGAGGCCAAGGCCCGCAAGGCCGACGGCGAGGTCCGGAAGGCCACCGAGAAGTCCGCGGCCCGCGACCGAAAGGCCGTCGCGAAGCTGCTCGCCGCGTCCGACGACGACGGCAAGGCGAAGAAGGTGGCCGACCTCGACGCGAGCGAGCGCAAGAAGCTGTGCGGCGACGGCGGCTGTTCCGGCCTCTCGGCGGACGAGGTGTCGTTGCTGGCGTCGCGCGAGTTCTCCGACTCCCGCTCCCGCGCCCCACCGCGCGACCGGGATGGCGACGACGAGGACGAGTGGGACGACGACGATTCGGCCGAGCGCACGGAGCGTGTGCTCGAGGACCGGATCAAGGTGGACAAGAGCGAGAAGAAGCTCGCGAAGACGAAGAAGGACGTGGCCTCGGGCAAGGCCACGAAGGCCGAGTACGACAAGCAGGCTGCCGCGCACAAGACGCTGGCGCAGCGGTACGAGGCCGAGCGGGCCGCGCTGTCGGAGGACCGGGCCGAGCTGGTCGACGAGGTCGTCGACGGGCACGAGGAGCTCGACGCCGGCGAGAAGAAGCTGGCGGCGGAGAAGAAGGCCGTCGCCTCAGGCAAGGTGTCGGCGGCCGCGCACAAGAAGCACGTCAAGGCGTACGAGAAGCGGCGCAACGACGTCTACGACGCCACCGAAGACCTGATGGACGCCACCGACCGCGAGGTGCGCACGGTCGACGAGGACGACCTGGACGGCGAGGGCTCGGCGGCCGGGTGCGACTCGGACGGGGCGTTCACGGGATGCGGGTCGGCCTCGGAATCGGCCGACGGGAAGCGCGACTCCGACCGGAAGCTGTGCCTGTCCGGGGTCTCCTCCGGATGTGGGGCCTCGTCCTCCTCGGGGGGCTCGAAGGCCGAGGCGTCGTGCGACGACTCCGGCTGCGGGAGCAGTGCGTCCCGCCGCGGCGCCGACGGTGAGGTCACGAAGGCCTCCGCCAGATGTGACGGCAGTGGGTGCGACCAGTCCAGCCGCGCCGACCGCGACGGCGCGTCGGCGGAGTGCGAGTCCGGCGGCGGGGCCTGTCGCACCGAATCGACCGGGCCGGGCCGGGACGGGCCGTCACCGGACGGCTCCGAGCGGCGGACGGCCGCGCAGGCGGCCTGCACCGGCGACTGCGACACCGAGTCGCGGGCCGACCGGGAGGGCGCCGAGGCCGGGTGCGACACCGCGGGCGGCACCTGCGACAGCAGCAGCACCGGGTCGGGCAGCGAGCGTCCGGCCACCCGCCTGGCGAGCACCGCGGGTTCGGACGACACCGACGAGGCGACCGGCGCGTCGCAGCGCAAGGGCAACAGCACCGCGCGCTGCGAGGGCGCGGGCGGCTGCGGCACCTCGACCCGGGTGGACCTGGGCGACGAGGACTCGGCCGACGAGGTCGTCGCCGATGCCGACGTCGACTGCAGCGCCGGGTGCACCGGGTCGGCGAGCAGCAGCACCGACGCCGGCCACGACGCGAACCCCGCGGTGAAGGCGGCCGCGCGGTCGGCCACCGACGGCAAGGCGAACTGCACTGTCTCCGGTGGCGGGTGCTCCACGCGCAGCGAGTCGGAGGCCGGCGACGAGGATGAGGCCGGGAGCGACGGCGAGAGCGACGCGGTGGTCGAGGTCGGCTGCGGCGCGGGCTGCACCGGCACCGGCACCACCGCCACCTCGGGCACCGGGCGCGGCACCACCGCCGCGCAGCGCACCGGCAGCGGCAAGGCCTCCTGCGAGTCGGCAGGCAGCGGCTGCCAGGCCTTCAGCAGCACGCAGGTGGACAGCGAGGTCGACGAGCGCGAGGCGTCGGTCGACCGCCGCACCGGCGTGATCCGGCCGGCGTCGCTGACCGACGGCGACGCGTCGGTGTCGAGCTCCGCGGGCGCCAACGTCGACTGCGACGCCCCGGGCTGCCGCGGCACGGCGACCAGCGCCACCACCGGCACCACGAAGGGCGCCCCGGCGGGCAAGGCCAAGGCGGCCCCGGTGCGCACCACGAAGGCCTCCGCGCAGTGCAAGGCGACCACCGGCGGGTGCGGCGTGGAGTCCGACTCGCAGGCATCGGACCGGGCCGCGGAGCCGTCCTGGGACGAGCAGGTGGCTGCGGCCGCATCGGGCCGCACGCTCGCCACCCGCGAGCTGTCGGCGTCGAGCACCGCGGGCGTCGAGGCCGAGTGCGCCGGTGCCGCGTGCGTGGCGTCCGGGTCGAGCACCACGTCGGCCGGCGCGTCGGGTGACGTCAAGGGCGTGCGCGACAGCACCGGCACTTCCTCCTGCTCCGCACACGGCGCGGGCGGCGGTTGCAGCACCGCGGTGGACAGCGCGGTCACCGAGCGTGACCCGGCAGAGAACCCGGGGCCCGCCGGTGTGGCGGCGGTGTCCGGCCCGGTGAGCGTGTCGCACGCGGACGCGTCGGTGACCTGCTCGGGCGCGTCCACCGAGTGCGGCGGCACGGCGAAGAGCTCGACGAGCGCGCGTGACACCGGGGTCACCCCGCACGCCCGCGGCACGTCGTCCACGGCGGAGTGCACGGTCACGGGAGGTGGTTGCGCGGGTGAGGCGAGCTCGGCGGCCTCCAGCGCGCCCGACTACGTGGCGGTCGACCCGAACACCGGGCTGCCGCTGGCCGGCCAGTCGATGACCGGGCCGTCGTCCACCTCGACCTCGTCGGCGAGCCTCGACTGCGCGGCGGGCACCACCTGCCACGGGTCCGTGCGCACCACCACGAGCGCGTGGGACGGCGCGGTGGCGAAGGGCAAGCCGCGCACGTCCGAGGGCACCGCGTCCTGCACGGGCGGCACCGGCGGCTGCCAGGTGCAGTCGGTGTCGACCGCGTCCACCGGTCCCGGCTCGGCGCTGGCGCTCTCCGGCCCGCAGGCCGAGGGGCAGGCCCAGCAGGTGAACAAGGCCCGGCTGGTGGCGGGCCCGTCGGCGGCCTCTGCGGCCGGCGCGTCGATGCTCTGCGAGGGCCAGGCCACCTGCACCGGCAAGGTCACCAGCTCGGCCTCCGCCACCAACCCGTCGGTGTCCCCGGATGCGCGGGGCTCCCGCAGCACGGGTTCGTGCGAGGGCGTCTCGGGCGGGGTGTGCCAGGCGGTCACCAACTCCGGCGCCTCGAGCGAGCCGAACGCCAACATCATCACCCCGCTCGTCCAGGCGCGGTCCACCGCGAACGCGACGGTCACGTCCGAGACCACCGGCGAGCAGGAGCAGCAGCAGGCTCCGGCCGACGGTCAGGACCAGCCGGCCACGGTGCCCGCTCCGGTGGCGCCGGGTTCGTCGGCGAACCAGGGCGGGCCGACGGTGCCGGGCGCGTCCAGCTGGACGATGGCCAACGCCACGATGGACTGCGCCGGCGGCACGGTGTGCACCGGCACGGCGCGGACCTCGGCCACCGGCAGCGACGGGCCGGCCGCGATGAACGGCAAGGGCGGGGCGCGTGGTCCTCCGGGGACCGGCACCTCCACCTCCAGCGGCAGCTGCAGCACTACGCCGAGCGGCTGCCATGTCCAGAGCGAGTCCTCCGCGGGCTCCGGCCAGGTCGTGGCCGACATCATCGCGGAGCAGCAGAACAACCAGGCCGAGCAGGCGAAGCAGCAGGCCATCGAGGCCGAGCAGCGCGCCGCGCAGGCCGCGAAGGTCGCCGCCCGACCGGGTGCGACCGCAGCACAGAAGAAGACCGCCGCCGACGCCGCCGCTGCGGCGAAGGACGCGCGCAAGGCCGCCACCGAGGCCGCGAAGCAGGCCGCGAAGCCGGTGACCGACGCGCCGTCCACGCTGTCGCAGTCGAACGCGACCGCCGAGTGCGCCGGACCGGGCTGCACCGCCGCGACCACCGCGGGCACGAGTGGCACGCCGGGACGCACGCAGACCGCGGCCCGCTGCACCGCGGCCGCCAACGGGTGTGCCGTGTCGAGCGACGCCACCGCCACCACGGTGCGCAACGCGGGCGACGCCCCCGAGGACGGCAAGGGCAAGAACAAGGGCAAGGCGAAGCCGATCCCGGGTATCACCGGGCAGGCGCAGGCCGGCTCCATGATCGACTGCCCCGAGGCGGGCTGCACCGGTTCGCTCACCGGGAGCGCCGACGCGGTCGCCGGGCCGGCAGGCAGGCGCAGCACCAGCACCGCCGCCGGCAGCACCGGCTGTGACGGCACCACCGTGTGCCGGGCACAGATCACCGCCACCTCCTCCGCCACGGCCACCTCGCGGGACGTGCCGGCCGAGAAGCGGTTCGCCACCACCACCGCGCAGGTGAGCGCGGCCTGTGACAACGGCACCAAGACCGGCTGCGCCACCCGCACCTCGTCGCGGTCGCACGCCGTCGGGGCGGCGAAGGTCACCGGGCGCGCCACCTCCACCTGCGCGGCGGCCGGGGCCTGCCTGTCCGGATCGGGCGGGTTCACCGCCGAGGGCATTGCCGAGGTCACCGGCATGTGCGCCGGCACCGGGTGCCGCACCCACACCGAGGGCAGCGCCCGCGCGGCGGCGCCGGGCGGCGTCAACCGCGCGACGTCGGTCACCGACTGCACGGCGGGGACGAACGGGCAGTGCGCGGGGTCCAGCCGGGTGGGCGCCACCGAGGGCGGCACCCAGGTCTCCGCCAGCTGCCAGAGCACGAAGGGCTCGACCTGCGGCTACCGCTTCGCGGCGAGCAGCAAGGCGAAGTCGGCCGCAGGCGGCAACCGCGCCACGGCCACGGCCACCTGCGGCGCGCGGGGCGGCGCCGGCAGCGGGTGGTGCGGCACCAGCGCGGTGGCGAAGGCGACCGCCGACTACGCCATGGCGGGGGCGTCCTGCCAGGGCAGCGCGAACTCCGGGTGCCGCTACTCCTACCGGGCGGAGAGCCACGCGTCCGCCCCCGGCGCCAAGGCCGACGCGGTGGGCTGGGGCAAGGGCAAGACCGGCGCGGGCCAGGTGATGACCACGGCCGCGGCAGCCGGTGCCGCCAACTCGGCGCAGGCCTCGGCGTCCTGCATGGGGACGAAGGGCACCCACTGCAGCCACTCCTACTCGGCCTCCCGCTCGGCCTCCGCCCGCGACCCGCAGACGGGGTCGTACGCGTGGGCGCGCGCGTCCGGCTCCGGTGGTGGCGGCATGGGCGGCGGCGGGGTCGCGGTGTCGGTCAGTGCCTACGCCAAGGGCAACAACGCGTCGGCGTCGGCGTCGTGCTCGGGTGCGGCCAACTGCGACGCGCCCTTCTTCGCGAAGGCGAAGGACTCCAGGAAGGGCCCGGAGCAGTCCGCCACCTGGCACAAGGACGGCGGCTACCACACCGCGTGGAAGACCGCCCAGTGCTCGGGTAACAACGGCGGCTGCGGTGTCACCGCCATCGCGATCCCCGGCCAGAAGAACGGCGGCAACGCCTACTGCACCGGGTACTGCGCCGAGTTCACGCAGGACGGCGCGAGCAGCTGGGTGAAGACCGTGGATGCGGGCTGGAAGCGCGCCCAGGCCGCCGGCGTCGAGATCGACCCCAAGACGCACGAGCCGATCATCGACCCCCACACCGGCCGGCCGAAGCTGCGCGGCATCGGTGACAACCGCTACGGCGCCGAGTTCCAGTGCAACGGGAACGAGTGCAAGTACCGCTACCGCGACCTGGGCGACAAGAAGGACGGTGCCTGGCAGACCTGCACCAGGTCCGAGTGCGCCGAGGCGGCCGGTGTGGGCGCGAGCGGGCAGAAGCTCACCGTGGGCAAGGACGGCAACCTCGTCGTCAACAACCCGACCGCGCCGGGCGGCAGCAAGTACGACACGGCCACCGACCCGAAGGAAGCCGGCAGCTACCGCGACGACCAGGGCCGCGGCATGGGCTGGGCGAAGACCACCGGCTCGATCAAGGACGCCTTCTCCGGCAGCACCGTCACCGGGAAGGGCGGCGGTGGCGTCACCGCCAGCTACGGCGACCCGAAGGGCGGGCCGTTCGTGGTGGCCTGCCCGACGGGCTGCCACGGCACGCTGTCCAACGGAAAGACGAAGGGCGGCAAGCCCGTCGTCGACACCTTCGACATCGGCGGGAAGTCCGGCACGAAGGGTGCCGATGCCTGGCTCGTGGCCCGGGACCAGTTCGGCAACTCGGCCGCGGCGTCCTGGAACGGGGAAGGCCGGTTCACGTCCTTCGAGGGCGTGAAGATGATCGCGAACGGCGACGGTCCGACCCCGACCCGCCAGGGCCCGGGCGAGGTGGGCAAGTGGAAGCCCAACACCGCGTTCGTCCTCACGGCGGGCCGGGGCCTGGCGCACGGCAAGTACGAGATGTACGGCCAGTCCGGGTCGGTCGAGCTGCCCGACGGCAGGAAGATCGAGAACACGTACGGCAAGGTGGCCGGCTGCAGGACCTTGCAGTGCGAGAAGCCCGTGAAGGGGAAGGCGACCGCGGCCGACCGCCTCATCGTGGTCACCCCGGACGCAGCCGGGAAGGGCGGCAGCGTCGACTGCGTGGGCCGGTGCATTGAGAGGCTGCCGGGCAACGAGGTGCACTGGACGGTGGGCGCGTCCGACTCCATGTGCACGATGCGCTGCCAGAAGAGCGACCTGTTCTACACCGACTCGACCATGCGGGTGTGCTCGGCGCGCTGCGCGATGCACGACGAGTTCGCCGGCAACAAGAGCAGCAAGACGCCGAACGGCTACTTCCAGGTCGAGATGCTCGAGGACGGCAACGTCGCCAGCTACACCCCGCAGGGCGACGCGCAGTACTGCGAGGGCAAGGGCTGCGGCTTCGTCCAGGGCTATCGCGACGCGAAGGGCAACGGCGGCTTCGGCGTCTGCTACGGCAGCGGCACCTGCCTGGGCATCACCAAGGACCGGGACGGTCAGCCCAAGGAGCTGCAGTGCGACGCCGGCAGCTGCAAGCCGACGGTGCTGCTCTACCCCAACCCGGACAAGCGGATCGACACCGACGGGGACGGCAAGCCGGACACGAACAACCTCGACAAGTACGGCCCGAACGACGGCTGGTACTGCGGCAAGGGTGCGGGCGCCAACGGGTGCACCGGCGGAGACCCGGACACGATGGTCATGGGCCGCGGTGAGGCCGACCCGAGCTGGATGCCGCTGTTCGACCCCAGCTACACGCGGCCCGCGATGGACACCAAGGTCGACAAGCAGCTGGCGAAGGACCTGGCGAAGTTCGGTGTCAAGGAGGGCGACCCGCTGCCGCCGCTGAGCCCGGGGGCCCTCGCGTCGCTGAGCAAGGACGAGCAGGAGCGGTACAAGAAGGCCCTGCGGCCGCTGACCGTGGTCGAGAAGGCCTTCACCCAGGCGCGGGCCGCCGCGGCCGAGTCGAACGCCCAGTACGTGAAGGATCGGGGCAACAAGGAGCTGCCCGGCCTCAACACCATCCTCGACAAGATCCAGCGGACGGGCGGCACGTCCACGCTGACCGAGCCGGAGCGCGAGCTCTTCGCCACGGCGCAGACGCGGTTCCCGCTGCTCGACGTCGACCGGGGCATCGTCAACGGCCTGGACCAGCTGCAGGCCGAGGAGCTGTTCATCGACACCAACGCCCGGTCGGCGGGTTCGGGCACCCACGACCCGGCGGCGACCAGGGCCGAGCTGCAGCAGCGGTTGCACCTCGACGCCAAGGGCCGCCCGCTCGACAGCACCGGGAAGATCATCGTCTCGTCACCGGTCGAGGCGGCGCAGCTCGCGGTCGAGGGCAAGAAGGAGGGCGTCGACTTCATCCGGCTCACGGCCGACCAGCAGGCCCAGCTCAACGCGCGGTCGATCACCGAGATGGCCGTCGTGGGCCACAAGGAGGACCTGCGCCTGCGCACCAACGCGTACGACGAGCGGGCCGTCGCGTACAAGGACGCCAAGGCGGCCTACGAGCGGAAGCTCGCGCAAGGGGCCGCCACCCAAGCCGATGTCGACCGGCTCAACGCCGAGGCCGACCGGCTCAACGCCGAGGCGGACCGGCTCAACGCGCTGCGCGACGGGATCCTGGGCGACTGGGACAAGATCGACGCCACCAACGACCTGCTCGCGGATCAGGCGAAGAAGAACCCGTTGCCCTTCCAGTCGCCCGATTCCGTCACCGATCTCGACATCCGGCTCGCCCGCGAGAACGGCGAGGGCGGCATGGCCGACCAGCTGGAGAAGTGGAACAAGTTCCAGCAGCGGGCGTACGGCATCGCGAACGACCTGATGAAGGCCGGGAAGAAGGACCTCGCCACGGAGGTCATGCGGCTGTCCCGCACGGCGGGCCTGAACTACGAAACGGTTGCCCGCGACCTCGGCTCGCGCTCGGCTGACTCCAAGCTCTTCGCCTACGCGATCGGGCCGGACGGTAAGCCGGACAAGTCCAACCGCCGGTTGATCCAGCTGCCGTCCAGCGGGCGCGCGGACATGCTGTACGTGCTCAACTCGGTGGTCAATTCGCCCGGGTACAAGACCCTCGAGGGCCCAGGCGGGAAGGCGCTCAGGAACCTCGACGAGGACGCCATCGCCAACTATGCGTCCCGGGCCACCGCCTCCGAGCAGGCGGGTCAGTTCGCGGCGCTGCAGAAGGCGACAGACCGCACCAAGCTGCAAAAGATGTTCGAGGACGCGAACAAGGACCCGGAGACCGGCGAGGTCAACAAGGAGAACGTCGACCGCGCCATGCAGGCGATCCAGGACATGGTCGGTGAGAAGTGGAGCGACGGCAAGGAGGAAGTGGCCGTCATCAACGGCTACGCCATCGACCCTAACGACTCGTCGGAGATCGGCAGTTGGGTCCTGTTCCGGGTGACCGACGCCGACGGGAACGCCAAGCTGGTCGACCACACCGGCGCGATCTACGACGACTACGGCGACTACCAGAAGCACAACGAGCTCGCCGGGGACCAGGTCCTGATCCTGCCCGAGGACCTCATGTCGGCGAAGGTGGGCGCACCGGGCCGGTTCGAGGAGGTCGACGGCCACGAGGATCCCGGCTGGAAGACGGGCCTGAAGTGGGCCGGGCGTGGCTTGCTCATCGCCGGTGGTGTCGCGCTGATCGCAACCGGCGTCGGTTCGGGTTTCGGCATCGCCGCGTTGACGACCGGAGTGGTGGGGACCACCCTCTCGGCGGCCGCCACGGTCTCCTTCGTGGCGAGCGGGGTCGTGTTCGGTATCTCCGCCGGCATCGACCAGCACCAGCGGTCGCAGCACAACCAGAGCCTGACCGACGGCGTGGGACTCCAGAACTGGATCACGATCGGCTCCGCGGGCCTCGTCGGCGTGGGTACGGCCGCCAGGTTCGTCGGAGGGGTCGGCCGCCTCGGCACCACTGCCGGTACCGCTGGGAGGGTCGGCGGAGGCCTGCGGGCCGGGGGAACGGCAACCGCACTGGTCGGTGGGGCCGGGTTCGGCGCCCAGATGGTCCACTCCACAGGCGAGGCGATCCGCAACTGGGACGACATGAGCCCGGAGCAGCGCGACGAGTTCAAGATCGATGCCGCTGTCGGCCTCTTCACGCTCGGTGCAGCCGGGATCAAGGGCGGAGGCAACACGCGCGCGAGCGTGCGGCAGGGCAACGGCGTGCGTGGTGCGTGGCAGGCCTCGCCCATCAACCCGCGGTTCGTGTGGAACGACTTCCGCACGAACGTGAACATCATGCGGGGCCGGGACCCCGAGATGAACCTCGTGGTCGTGCCGCCCGCCTCTGTCGGGGACAGGGGCCGGGACGCGCCCAGCGGGCTGCCGGCCCGGACGAGGACCGCTCCCCCGACGCCCACCACGCCGCGCCAGGGCGCGCCGACCACGCCGCGCCGCGCCGCGCAGAGCGAGGCGCCCCGGCCCGGGCAGCAGCAGCCGCGGCCGTCGCGCACGCAGCGGACGGTGGAGAGCCCGGGCAAGCGGGTGCAGGAGAACCGCACGCAGCGCGGCGCGGAGCAGACCCGCACGCAGCGGACGGTGCAGCGTGTGGCGCAGTTCGCGCAGCGGACGGTGCAGCGTGTGGCCCAGTTCGCGCAGCGGACGGTGCAGCGGGTGGCGCAGTCCGTGCAGCGGACCGTGCAGCGGGCGGCGCAGTCGGTGCGCAACGGCGCGCAGCGGGCGGCGCAGTCGATCCAGCGGAACGTGCAGCGGATCGCGCCGCAGTCGGTCCAGCGCGGTGCGCAGCGGGTGGCGCAGTCGGTGCAACGTGGCGTGCAGCGGGCGGCCGGATCCGTGCAGCGGCTCCTGCCCACACAGCTGCGCGGCCAGCAGACCCAGCAGCAGACCCCCGGCGGGCAGCAGGTCCAGCGCGGGGCCCAGACCCAGAACGTGCAGGGCCAGAACGTCCGGACCCAGAACGGTCAGACGCAGAACGGGCCGACCCAGAACGTCCGGACGCAGAACGGTCCGGTGCAGGGCAACCAGGCGCCGGGCGGGCAGGTCCAGCGTGGTGGCTGGGCGCAGCGGGTGCTCGACCGGCTGTTCAACGGCGGCCCGCAGCGCGGCGCCGGGATGCAGAACGGCCAGATGCAGGGCAGCGGGGCCCCGGGCGCCGGGTCGCAGGGGGGCGGTAGCCAGAGCGGCCAGAACGGTGGCGCTCGCAACGGCGGCGCCCAGAACGGCGGAACCCAGAACGGCGGCGGCGCCCAGAACGGCGCGCGGGGCACCGGGTCGGAGACCGGCGGCACGCGCGGCGGCAGTGGTGAGACGGGCCCGGGCAACCGCGGCGTGCCCAACCAGGGCGGCGGGCAGCAGCAGAGCGGGCCGCGCCAGTCCGAACCGACGAACCCGAACCGCAGCCCGGTGCGCGGCGCGGACTCGCTCCTCCCGGGGCAGAGCCGCAGCCTGCGCGCCAACCGGGGCGAGGACAACAGGACCGGTGGCGGCGACCCGCACAGCGGGACCGGCCCGGACCCGAAGAACACCGACCCGAAGGTGTTCTCGGACCCGACCGAGGTGAAGTCGGATCCGGCCGGGACCCCGGAGTACCAGCCCGGCAACCCGCGTGGTCCTCCAGCCGACCGGACCACCTCGACCACCGACCACGGCGCACGTGCTGCCGAGGTCGACGCCGGTACCCCCGCGGTGCCGGAGCACGGCGAGCCCACCTCTGCGGTCGGCCCCGCCGTTGACGGAACGAGCACGACCAAGCCGGAGGGCGCTCGCGCAACCGAGCGGCGCCCGGGGATCGAGCACACGGAGGACGGCCAGGCAGGACCCACCGGTACCCGGCACGACCAGAACGCGAAGGAGGAGCTGCCAGGCACAGGACCTGACACCGACGGAACCCTCGACCGCACCCCCACGCGGGGCGCGGCACACCCGGCGGGCGAGAACCCGGCCGCCGGCACCCAGAACAGCAAGACCGGATCCGATGCCTCGGCATCGGGCGGTTCGAGTGAGCGGAGTGGCTGGTTCAGCCGGCTGCGCGCGAAGCTCGGCGCGAAGTTCGGGCCCGTGCCCGGAGGCAACTGCGCCGCGGTCGCGTGTGCACGCTCGCGGGCCGCGCATCCGGAGGACGTGGACCCGGGTCAGATCAAGGCCACGCGCAAGTGGCAGCGGTCGGCCAAGGTCCGCAGGACGCTCGAGCGCGAGAACGGTGGTCGGTTCCGTCCGACGACCGAGGAGCAGTTCGGGCGGGACGTGGACGCCGCGGCACCCGATGCCGAGGGCTTCCTCTGGAGCTGGACGGACGGCAGTGGCACCTCGCACCTGCTGTCCTGGAGGAAGACCTCCACGGGGGTCCACCTCTACGACAACCGGCGTAGCGGGCCCCTGACGGACGCCGAGGCGGCGGCCGCGCTCCGGGACGCCAAGGCGGTCATGGTCGCCGGTGGCAAGGGCGCCAAGGCGGCGGTGGACCTCCCGGCGCGGGTGGGCGCCAAGTCGGCCCGTTCGTACGAGAGCGGCGACGAGGCAGGCGGCCCGGCACCCCGCGCGGTCACGGGCGGCCACACCGAGGGCGACGCCCCGGTGGCAGGCGAGGGGCGGAGCACGCCCGAGAGCGGCGCCGCACCGGAGCGGAGCGCGCCCGAGACCGGCGAGCCGGCCCGCAGCGTGGCCGACGCGCCCGCAGGGCCACGTGCCCCGAAGCTGGAGGCCGAGGCAGCGCCGCGCCGCACGGAGGAGAGTGAGGTCGACCCGGCTGCCTACGACCCGATCGTCGACCGCGTCGAGGCCGCTGTGCGTCGCCTGCCGAACGACGGCGAGCAGGTCCGGAAGCTGCTCGACTCGTACGAGGCCAAGGTGCGCGACCGGGAACAGACCCTGGACGCGCTGCTGGCCGACGAGACGAGCTTCGTCGAGGTGACGGCGCTCGTGGCCAAGGGCTACGAGCTCGCCGGCGGCAAGGACGCGCAGGGAATCACGCTGCGCCGGGGCCAGCTCACGGCCATCACCGCAGCGGCCCGCGACGGGCACCTGTTCAGGATGGACCCGGGCGAGGGCAAGTCGTACGTCGAGGGCGTGATCCTGGTCATCCGGTCGATGCACCCGCTGGGCGCGACATGGGAGACCGTGAACCGCGACCTGGTCGCCCAGTTCGTCGACGACAACGCGGGCGTCTTCAAGCTCTTCGACCGGTCCGTCGGGGAGACCTTCGACGGGCAGCCGATCGGAGCGGCGAAGGAGGCCCACAACCAGCGCATCACGGTCGGTACCTACGACGCGTTCCGGTTCGACTTCCAGCACGACAAGGCCCCCGGCAGGGTGGGTCCCGTGACGCGGGGCAAGGACCGGCCCCACGTGATCGACGAGATCGACGCGATCGTCAAGGACGAGGGCGCCACCCCGTTCACCCAGAACGAGCCGGTTCCCGGCGGCGCCAAGCCGCTGCGGGAGGTCGAATGGTCCGATCGGGTCGCTCCCAAGCTCGAACGCGGCACCGACTACGCGGTCCGCGACACCGGGGTCGAGCTGACCGAGGCCGGGGTCGCCAAGGTCCGCGATTTCGCCACGAGCGAGAACCCCGCGCTCGCCGCGCTGGCGCGCAACCTGGGCACGACGAAGCACGCGCCCCTGCGCACCTGGCTCGAGCAGCGCCTCGCGGTGAAGGAGGGCCTCTTCCGCGAGGAGGTCGACTACCGCGTCGATGCCGGGTCGAAGAAGATCAAGCCGCTCAGCAGCTGGCAGAAGCGCGAGGAGGAAGGACGCACCTACGACTTCGGGCTGCAGCAGACCCTCGAGTACCTGCACTTCGGTGCGGAAGGCGTCACCGTCCCGACCCGGTACCGCTGGTCCGTGTACACCCCCGAATTCGTGGAGGGCAGGTGGCACACGGGTGGCTCGGGGAGCATCGACCTCCCGGCGCAGCGCGAGTTCTACACGCAGTACGGCAAGAAGACGGTGCACATCGACCCGCACAACGGGATCAACAAGGTCGACAACCCCGGGCAGGTCTTCCACACGGTGGACGGTCCGGCGGGCTCCGGGTCGCACGAGACCGCGATCCAGCAAGGCCTGAACTCGCACCGCAAGGGCAACCCGGTGGTGTTCGAGGCCAACTCGCCCGCCGCTGCGCGGGCGATCTCGGCGCGGCTCACCGAGCTGGGGT
Organism: Pseudonocardia zijingensis; assembly: GCF_042657305.1. Classification (NCBI taxonomy): domain Bacteria; kingdom Bacillati; phylum Actinomycetota; class Actinomycetes; order Pseudonocardiales; family Pseudonocardiaceae; genus Pseudonocardia; species Pseudonocardia zijingensis. Next base: position 48,256 of record NZ_JBHSKO010000040.1, read on the forward strand.
ACGAGCACAACCGGGTGGTCGGGGACAAGCTGACCGACACCCTGCCCGAGGCCCAGGCGAAGCAGGTGGCCGGCGAGCCCGGCCAGATCACCGTCACCACCTTCATGTGGGGCCGGGGCACCGACATCAAGGTCGGCGGCGAAGCCACCGCCATCGCCGGGCGCATCATGCGGGAGCAGCACCCGGACCTGCGGCCGGGCACGCCCGAGTACGACACCGCCTACGCGGGCGCCCACGCGGAGGCCCAGCGCCGGGTGGCGGACAACCGCGAGTTCCTGGGCGTCGAGATCGACCCGGTCGGGGCGCGGGCCGACCGCATCATGCGGGAGGAGCACCCGGACCTGCGGCCGGGCACGCCCGAGTACGACGCCGCCTACCCGGCGGCCCGCGCGCGGGCCGACCAGATGGTCCGGCACAACATCGCCGGGCGCGCCATGCGCGAGAACCACCCCGACCTGCGGCCGGGCACCCCCGAGTACGACGCGGCGTACGCCGAGGCCCTGGCCGGCGCGGAGCGCTGGGTCGCCGAGGGCATCGCGGCGCGGCTGATGCGCGAGGAGCACCCGGACCTGCGTCCGGGCACCACGGAGTACGACGCCGCGTACGCCGACGCGTTCGCCCGCGCCGAGCAGCACGCCGCCGAGTACCTCGGCAACCCCGCGGGCGGCGGCCTGCACGTCATCGGGGTGGGCATGGTCGAGTCCCGCACCGAGATCCAGATCCGCGGTCGCGCCGGCCGCCAGGGCGAGCACGGGCAGACCTGGATGTACAGCTCGCTCGAGGACGCGCCCTTCCAGCCGGCCTCCAAGGGGGTGCGCACGAGCGCCCGCTCGACCGAGGCCATGGAGGGCCCGCTGAACGCCGTGCCCGGCATCGACGGCATCGTCGCGGTGGCGCTGCAGCGGGCGAACGTGCCGATGATGGGCCCGGCGGCCGCCGCCCACGCCGCCGAGTCGGGCCGCAAGCACGCCACCCCGGAGCAGGTGCGCAAGCGGCAGTGGAAGAAGACGTCGCTGCCGGCCGCCGCGGTGAACAAGGAGGTCGACGAGGCGTACCTGACCGCACTGCGGACGGATGAGCAGATCCCCGGCGTCACCGACGTGCTGAGCGCGGAGGACCTCGCGAAGGCGAAGGATGCCGCCAGGCTGCCGGTGGAGTACTACCCGAACGTCGAGGCGGTTCTGGACGCGGCCGGGTCGGTGTCCGATGCCCGGAAGCACGCCTACCTCCAGCGGGTTGCCGAGGCCGCCGACCTCCTCGCGACGCTGATCCCGGCCCGCTCCCTGCAGCCGTACAGGTACACGGCGCAGGACTTCGCCGACGTGGCCGCGCGGCAGCAGGCCTTCGCCGCGGAACTGCGCGCCTTCGAGCAGCGTGACGCCGAGGTGCGCGACCGGGTCGACATGCAGGACGCCGAGTACCGGACGACGCTCGCGATGATCGCGGCCCTGGTCGCGGATCAGCGGAAGCAGGAGGCGGCCCGGAAGGCGGAGGCCGCGAAGGCGGAGACGGCCCAGGAGGAGGGCACGCCCGATCCCGCGGTCGTGCCCGGCGCGGACCCCGAGCCGGCCGAGCCCGTCGCGGCGGCCGACGCCGAGGACACGCCTTCGGTGCCGGTGCTCGCCGAGATCCCGGCCGACCAGCTGGCCGCGTTCCTCGCCTACGCCCGCGGCGCGACGGTCGAGGACATCGCGGCGGACACCGGGGCATCCGCGGCCGACGTCGTTGCCGCCGTCGACCACGTCGTCGCGCAGCTGCGGACGCGCGCGGGCGAGCTGAGCGCGCTCGGTGAGGCGGACGTGCGGGCCGCGATCGTGGAGCGGTTCCGCGCCGAGCACGGGCCGGACGCCCGGGGGATGTGGGAGCACGTCCGCGACGAGCTGGGTGCGGCGCGGCGTGGCGTGTCGCAGGTCGAGCGCGATGCGCTGTGGAACGCCGAGTCCGACTGGATCGAGCGGTTCGTCGCCGATCTGCCCGGACGGGTGGCGGACCCCGTCTACCAGGCCCTGCTCGACGCGGGGATCACCTCAGTGTCCCAGCTCGCGGCGCTGTCCCCGACCGAGTTCGCCGGGCTCGGGTTGCCGGCCACGACCACCCGGACCCTGCGCCGGACGCTGGCCAAGGCCGACGTCACCACCCGCTCGCGCGCGGGCATGGGCGGGCCGGCCGAGCAGCTGGCCGCAGACCCGGAGTGGGGTCACGAGGAACTCGCCACCGCGATGCGCCTCGTGTTCGACCTGCCGTCGACCCGGACGGCGCCCGCCACCGCCGAGGAGATCGAGGGGTGGCTGTCGATCCACGGGATCACCGACCTCCGCGCGCTCGCGGACGTGCTGCCGGCCGAGCAGGTCACGCTCCTGGCGCGCGCTCGCGCCGGCGAGCTGGTGGGCACCGACGTGCTGGGCGCGCTCGCCGCGCACGCCGCCGGGCACGTGCGGCGGCCCACCGAGGGCAGCCGCGCCCAGCGCGTGGCGCTGCTGGTGATGGCCGCCCACGTCGAGGCCGTCCACGGGCGCGCGCCTCCCGCCGAGCCCAAGCGGTCGCCGGTCCGCGGCCGCCTGATCGCCGCGGCGGTCGTCGCCGTCGCCGTCACCGTCGCCGGCGCAGGCGGCGGCGCCGCGATCCTCGCAGGAGTGGCCCCGCTGACCGCGATCACCGGTGGGGTCGGCGCGCTCGCCCTCGCCGGCGCCGTGGCTCAGACGATCCGGATCGTGCGCAACCGCGGCCCGCCGGTCGGGACGGTGTCTCCTCTCGCCGGTCGCGCCGCGGAGCGCAACCGGATCACCCGGGTGATCATCCGGGTGCCTCTGCTCACCGTGCCGGCTCGGTCACGGCCCGCCGCGTACGTGCTGGTCGGCGCCGTGACGGTGACCGGAGCGCTCGTCGCACTCGCGGCGCCCACCGCTGCGCTGGTGGCGACGGGAGCGGCGGCCATGGCCGCGGTGCTGCTGGCCGGGGACGTGCTGCGTCCGCTCATCGCGCGCTCGCGCGCGGCCCGTGGCGGCGGCGGCCTGGGAGGCCTGGTCGGCCAGGAGCAGCCGGTGGCCCGGCCGGGCGTGCTCGGCGTGCTGACCACCGCACGCCCGGCGCTGGGTCTCGTGACGCTCGCGGCCTGGATCGGCCCGGGGATCGCCGCTGCGCTGCCCGTCGCGGGTGGCGTGCTGCTCGCGGCGACCGCGGTGCAGGTGATCGCCCGGCGCGGCGAGGCCGGCCTCGACACCCGCGCGGACCTGGTGGCGACCACGGCCCTGGGCGCGGGGCTCGCCGTGGCACCCGCCGGGGCAGGCGCCGCCGTCCTCGTCGGGGTCTCGATCGTCGTCGCGTCGGCCGTGGTGGCCGGGCTGCGGGCCGGTACCCGGTCCGAGGACGCGCCGGTCGGCCGCGGCCGCGTGGTGGCCCGGGCCGCGCTCCTGGTCGGCCTGACCACGTACCTGGTGCTCGGGCCGGGCACCCCGGCCGCAGCGGTCGGCGGCAGCGGCTCGGTCGCCGGTGTCGGCATGTCGGTCGGGCAGTGGATCGGCACGCCGGTCGGGGTGACGGTCGCGGCCGTGATCGGCGCCGGCGTGGTGGCCGTGATGCTGTGGCGAGCGGGCGCGAAGGCGCGGGCACGCGCCCTGCAGTTCGTGTTCCGGGTGACCGGGCTGGCCGTGCTCGGCGCGATCGCCACGGGCTCGCTGCTCGTGGTCGGCGCGCTCGCCCAGGTGACCGTCGGCGTCGCCCTGCTCCCGGCGTCGTGGGGTCTGCAGATGACGACGTGGGGCACTGTGCTGCTCGCGTCGACCGGGGCCATCGTGGTGTTCGACGTGGCGCTGTGGGTGGGGCGCGGCGTCGTTTCGCGTCGCGCCGAGGCGCGCGAGCACCTGGTGGCCGGTCACCGGTGGGTGGTGCTGGAGCGGCTGGTGGACGGTCTGGGGTCGGCCCGGGGTCGGGTTGCGGTGGACGAGTTGGTGGCTGCCGAGGCTCGGGTGCG
>NZ_JBHSKO010000041.1:0-52039 GCF_042657305.1 Pseudonocardia zijingensis
CGTCGCGCTCAACCTCATCCGCCTGCATGGCTACTGGCACGGCCACCCTCTGGACCGCACCCGAACCAGCCACCTCACCCGACTCGACCAGACCCTGGCCGCCTGACCCAATTAGCCAGCAGAGTCGAATGCCGTCGGGGAACGCGCCGGATCGCTGATCAAGGTGGAGCGGGCTCACTAGTCGAGCGGAGTAGTCGAGCGGCTCAGGCGGTCGCTCAGGCCATCTCGACGTCCAGCCCGTCGGACAGGCGAGGTCGATCTCGGCGGTGATGGCTCGGCTGCCGATGTTCTCGGGCTCCCGAAGGCCTGGCGGCCGAGCGGCGCTCGGGTGCCTCGGGTGGAGGCATTGCGGATGGCGGGCGTTCGGGTCGATGCCGTCGTGCCGCTCGGCCGAGTACCGGGGAGCGCCTCGCGCCAGGCGCCGGCGTCTCGGTGTCACGCCGGGTCGGCGTAGCCATTGGGCTTTTCGGGTGAACCGCCCGGAGCTGCTCGGAGGAGCCCGGGTTCTGTCAGAGTGCGAACGTATGTTCGAATCATGGCCGGGGGCAGCACTCGTGGACCGGGCGGTGGCACTCCCGCCCGGCGCGCAGCTGGCCGCCGCCCTGGAGGAGCTGGCCGGTGCCGGGGTGCCGAACGTGCGGCGGGTCGAGGTGCTGCAGGCCCGGTCGCGGCAGCTGGCGCACGAGCAGGCCCTGTTGTTCGCCGAGCTGGTCGAGGTCGCCCACACCGTCGCCCTCGCCGACGCCGACGGCGAACCCGACCAGGTGGTGGCCCGGGCCGCGGAACGGTTCGAGTGGGCCGCCCACGAGATCGCCGCCGCGCTGGCCTGGACCCCCACCGCCGCCGACCGGGAACTCGAGCTCGCCACCGCGCTGGTCGAACGCCTCCCCCTGGTCCAGCACGCCCTGCGGCACGGCCGCATCGACCGCGGCAAGGCGCGGGTGTTCACCGACTACCTCGACCCCGCCACCGGCGACGTCACCGAGGCGCAGGCCCGGCTGTTGTGCGAGCGGTTCGTGCCACTCGCACCCGGGCTGACCACCAAACAGCTCGCCGACCGGCTGTTGCGGGCACTGCAGGCCATCGACCCCGACCTACGGCGGCGCCGCTACGAACGCGCCGTACAGGCCCGCGGCGTCGCCCTCTACCTGGACCCGCGCACCGGCACCGCCACCCTCACCGGCAACGGCCTACCACCCGACGAAGCCGCCGCCGCGGCCGCCCGACTCGACCGGCTGGTCGAGACCGCGAAACGGGCCGGGCACCCCGGTACCCGCCCACAGATCTCCGCCGACCTCTACCTCGGCATGCTGGGCGGCACCTTCCACGGCCTCAACGAACAACAGATCATCACCCGCCTCCTGGACTTGCGGCGACCCGAGGACCACCACACGCCCAAGGACCACCGCGACCCCGAGAGCGCGACCGAGCCCGAAACCGCGCCCGACAAGGCCGCAGCCGCTGAGGTCGCAGCTGCCGGGACCGCCGGGACCGGTGCCGCCCCGTCTGGTGCCGCCCCGTCTGGTGCCGCCGCGGCCCCGACTGCCGAGCCGGAGACCGCCGGATCCTCGGCCGCCGAGCCCTGGGCCACCCAGTCCAAGGCCGCGGCTTCGACCTCAGGCGCCGCCGCCGCCACCGCTGCTTCAGGCTCCGCTGCCGCCGCTCCCGTTGCGGCCAGCTCCGGTGCCGCGGCCTCTGATCCCGCCGCGACTGCAGCCCCGAGCGTCGACGGCGCGGAAGCCGATCGGGTCGCCGTCCGCGAGGGCATCGAGATCCGCCTCGGCCTGGCCACCGCGGCCGGGCTCGACGACCGACCCGGCGAGATCCCCGGACTCGGCCCGATCGGCGCTGGTGTCGCCCGCGCCGCGGTCGCCGCGCAACACCGGGGCGCGGCGTGGCGGTTCGCCATCGTCGACACCGCCGGCTATCTCCTACTCGCCGGACAGCTGCGGCGCCGCCCGCGCATCACGAGCCGCACGAGCCGGGCCCCCGCGGTCCGCGGTGGGGTGGTCGAACTGCACCTCACCCTCGCCGAACTCCAGCGCTACAGCAGCAACCCCGGCCCGGACCCCGACTCGGGTCTGGGCGCGTGGGCCGGGGTGCTGGCCGAGATCGCCACCGCCTGGGCCGACCGCCACCACCTCCGCAGACTCCTGGCCGCCGACCCCGACGCCCGATTCGTCCGCGGCCCGCTGGCCGAGCACGTCCGCATCCGCGACCGCCACTGCGTCGGCCCCGGGTGCACCCGCCCGGCCCGGCGCTCCGACCTGGACCACACCTGGGAGCACGGCCGCGGCGGCCGCACCGTCGAGGTCAACATCGGGCCCGCGTGCAAACGCCACCACCCCGACAAGGACCGCGGCTGGACACTCACCCAACCCGAACCCGGGATCTTCGTGTGGATCAGCCCGCTCGGGCGCACCTACCGCACCCGCGGCGAACCGATCCGACCCGAACTCCCCGACCCCGACACCGCACCCGAAAACACCGAGACAACAGAGGCCGCCGAGGAGAGCGCCGCACAACTGGACCGCCGGCTGCGCCGCGCCGAACGACGCATCCTCGAACCCCCCGTCGGCGAGACGCCCCGGCCACCACCGGAGCCGGAGCAACCGCGCCACGAGGAGCCACCGCCGTTCTGAACGAGCGATGCCGAACCGCTCAGGGGCGGGCCCTCCGGCCTGCGACGTCCACCCCGCCGTCGGGACTCACTCGTCGAGCACCTCCTGCAGCACACCGACGAGGGCATCCGGGCCGGAGGCGAGCACGTTGTGGGTGACGTCGAGGTCGTGGACCGTCCAGGCAGGATCCGCGCGCAGCTTCTCGGCCGTCTCCACGAACGGCGACTGCGGCAGCCAGTCCGGCGACACCGCCACGACGTAGTGCTTGTCGGCCACCGCCCGCCAGGCTCCGGTGAGCCGCGACCGCTGCAGCAACGTCGCGACCGGGTGCGGAACGGCCCGCTCGTCGAAGAACGGGAGCGGATCGACGAAGAGCCCGGTGCGTCCCGAGCCGTCGACGTACCACTGGTGCTCCCAGTCCAGGGTCATCGACCACGCCGAATCGCCGTCCTCGGGGACGAAAGCATCGACGTACACGAGGCTGCGGAACCGGCCGGGTGCCGCGTCGGCCGCTCCGCTGAGCACGCTGCCCGCGTAGCTGTGCCCCACCGCCACCACGGGTTCGGGGAGGCCGCGAACGAGGTCGACCAGCTCGGAGACGTGCGTGTCGAGCGTGATCGGACGCGCCGGTTCCGGGTCGTCCGGGTCGAGGCCGTCGAGCGTCACTGCGATCCCGCGGTGACCCAGCTCCTCCAGGCGCTCGACGACCGGCTGATACCACCAGCCACCGTGGTTCGCTCCAGGAACGAGTACGACATCCATGCGGCCATGGTGACGTCCGTTCCGGACAGGATCGGTCCTCAGGCGGCGCGGAGTGCGTTCAACTCGTCGAGGACGCGATGGGCGCGCTCGACCACCCCTGGAACGGCATCGTGGCGCCTCTGACGGATCGGGACCTCGAGCATGTGGAGGATCTGTGCCGCCGCGAGCGCCGCCGTCCCCTCCCAGCCGACCAGGCCGAGAATTCTCGTCCACAACCGCCTTCTGACACCATCCAGCGGATCACGGAAGGTCAACCACACGAGGTTGGTGAGATCGGAGCCCCGCGTGCCGCTGCCTGCGTTCCCGATGTCCACGACCGCTACCACGGTCCCGTCATGGACCAGGACGTTGCTGGGGTTGAGATCGGTATGGACCATGTCCGGCGCTTGTCGTGGTGGTGGGACGTCGGCACATGAGCCGCAGGCGCTCGACCAGGGCCGACACCACGGAGGAATAGCCCGGGAGCCCGGCCACGTACCGGCGGAGAAGCGACTGCTCGGGCGTCTCGCCGAGATCCTGCCCTGCGACCGCCGGGTCCTGACCGGTGGCAACTCGCCAGGCGTATGACCAGTGGTCGTACGGCTCGGAGGCTTGGCCGGCCTGGAGCTCGATGATCTCCATCAGCTGCTCGACGAGCGACGGGGTACGCGCACGTTCGCGCCTCTGGTCGGACTAGCTGGCCTGCGCCTAGACCCGCGCCGGGCGTCGCAAAGGCGTGGGCGCGTAGGCGTCGACGGGCAGCTCGGCCTCCTCGGCGGGGGTGAGCAGGTCGAGCTCCTTGCGGGACTCGGCGTCCAGCCAGTCGTGGGCCAGGCGGCGCGCGAGGTAGTCGCCCACCGAGGTGGCGATCGGGATGTCGGGGTCGTCGGTCATGCCCATCGGTTCGAAGCGCTGCCCGGTGAACTTGGCGACGAACGTCTCCAGCGGCACCCCGTGCTGCAGGCCGAGCGAGATGGAGATCGAGAGCAGCTCCATCAGCCCCGCCGTGGTGGATCCCTCCTTGCCGAACTTGGCGAAGACCTCCCCCAGCTCGCCGTCCTCGCCCGCGTTGGCGATGACGAAGAACTTGGTGCCGCCCACCTCGAAGGAGGTGGTGGTGCCCTGCCGCGAGCGGGGCAACTGCTGCCGTGCGGACGGGGTGCGGTCGGTGGTGTGTGCGGGGAGCGCCATGGACGGGCCGGGATCCTTTCCGATGCCACATGTAGGTGATTCATATGACATCGCCACTAGATGTTGTGGTTGGCACCGTACCGCGGGGCCCCGACAATTCTGCGGCGAAACGCCGCCCGGTCGGCGACTGCCGACGATCGGGTGGGGCGGATCGGACACTCAGCCGACGGACTCCGCCAGCGGGGTGCGGCGTGGCAGGGGCGCGGCGGCGAGCCGGTCCGGAACGCGCAGGAACACGACGAACAGGGCCACCAGGAGCGCCGCCCGCCCCCACACGCCGATGGTGACGGCCTGCGCGGCGAAGCCGTCGTAGATGCCGGAGGGCAGCCCGGCGTGGAGCTGGTAGTACCAGCGGAAGATCCCGATGCCCATGGCGAGGTCGGCGAGCAGGTAGGCCGCGACCAGCGACCACGGCACCTGCACGAGCACGAAGAACGGCAGGAGCCACAGCGTGTACTGCGGTGAGTGGACCTTGTGCAGCAGGAGGAACCCGCAGAGCATCGCTGCGCTCACGCCGACCCACGGGTAGGTGCCGGTGCGCCGGAAGCGCCACCAGCCCACCGCGGCGGCCAGGGCGAACGACAGCAGCACGAGCGTGGGCGAGAGCCAGTTCATCGTGGCCTGGAAGGCGGCGTCGTCGGGGTCGGACTCCGGGCGGAATCCCCAGAACCAGATCGAGTTGGTGGTGAAGTCGACCTTGCGCAGCTGCTGGAACGTGAACGAGGCCCGCCAGCCCTCGTAGCCGGCGATCATGAACGGCAGGTTGACCAGCACCACGGTGGCGGCGGCCGCCAGCGGCACGCGGATCGCCCCGCGCCAGTCGAGCCTGCCCGGGTGCGATGCGACGAGCACGTAGAGGGCGAGCGGCAGGACGAACGCGCCCGGGTAGAGCTTGAACGCGAAGCCCAGCCCGAGCAGCACGGCCGCGAACAAGGCGCGCCGCGCGAGCGGGTGGTCGCTGCGCATGCCGTGCACCACGAACACCGCGGCCACCGCGCAGGCCACGACCGGCAGGTCCCAGTTGTGGAAGGCGTAGAGCACCAGCGGGGGCCCCACTGCCCACAGGAGCGCCCGCCAGCGCGCGAGCCGGCCGAGCAGCCACCCGGTGACCAGCCCGAACGGCGCCATCAGCAGCGCGGACCCGAGGAGGAAGCCGGCGTCGGTGTCGGCGTACAGGGCGCCGGCCCAGATCAGCAGGCCGGTGAGCACGGGGTACTCGACGGAGCCGCCGCGCAGCTGCCCGTCCGGCGTGATCGACCCGCCGACGTACGGGAAGGCGTGCTTGTCGATGTCGCGGCCGATCCACAGGTGCTGGATGTCGGAGTAGCAGACGTCGCGCTCGATGCGCACGCCGTAGTCGGGGGTGCTGCGGCCGGTGTCGTCGAACCCGGGGCCGGTGCAGCGGGCCTTGTTGGCGTAGCCGAGCAGCAGCGTGAGCCCGGTGAGCAGCACGAGCACCGCGAGCACCACGCGGCCGGTGCGGGCGAGCGGGTGCGCAGCGGGAGCGGCCTGCTCCCCCGGCGCGGTGCTCACCGCGGTGCCGGTCACGGCCCGGCCCCGCCTGCGGTGGCCGCCACTGCAACCGGTGTCACGATCCGAGCCGCTCACGGAGGAAGGCGATGTCGGCGGCCTGGCCCTCGGCCGGGGTCTCGACCACGACGGGGGCGTTCGCCGCCGCGCAGACGGCGACGAGCGCGTCGGGCTCGATCGTGCCGTCGGCGATGTTGGCGTGCCGGTCGCGGGAGGAGCCGAACTCGTCGCGGGAGTTGTTGAGGTGGACCAGGTCGATCCGGCCCGTGATGGCCTTGGCCCGCTCGACGACGTCGACCAGCTCCACCCCCGCGGAGAACGCGTGGCAGGTGTCGAGGCAGAAGCCCACCCCGAACTCGCCGACCGCCTCCCACAGCCGAGCCAGGTCGTCGAACCGGCGGGCCATGGCGTTCTCCCCGCCCGCGGTGTTCTCGATGAGGATGGGGACCGCGAAGCCGCCGTCGTCCTGCTGGCGCTCGATGAACTTGCGCCAGTTCTCGAAGCCCTTCGCCGGGTCCTCGCCCTGCGTGACGTGCCCGCCGTGGACCACGAGGCCGATCGCACCCAGCTCGGCCGCGAGCTCCGCGTGCTGCACCACGATCTTGCGCGACGGGATGCGGATGCGGTTGTTCGTGGAGGCGAGGTTCACCGGGTACGGCGAGTGGACCACGACCGCGACGTCGCTCGCGCGCAGGTCGGCCGCCTGGGGGTGGCTCGGCGGCTTCTTCCAGCTCTGCGGGTCGGCGAGGAACAGCTGCACGATCTCGGCGCCGCGTTCTGCCGCCGAGACGAGCGGGTCGTCCTCGCGCGCGTGTGCCCCGATGAGCATGGGGGCAAGACTAGTGACCATCCCCGACGGCGCCGCCATGGGTGCGTGTGCGATCGCGAACGCCGGTCCCGGGCGAGGGGTGCAGTGTTCACGCTGGTAGCCTCGATGCGTCACCCCGACCGGTGCTCGCCGAGCGCCGTGCGCGCCGCCGATGGCGGCGATCCTGTCGGGGTTCGATGAGAACCTCCTGTCGCGGAAGGACCGCGGCCGTTCCAGTCCATAGGAGGTGAGTGGTTCTCATGCGTCATTACGAGCTGATGGTCATCCTCGACCCCAGCCTGGACGAGCGCACTGTGACGCCGTCCCTGGAAACGTTCCTCAACGTCGTGCGCAACGACAAGGGCACCGTCGAGAAGATCGAGGTGTGGGGCAAGCGCCGGCTCGCCTACGAGATCGCGAAGCACAGCGAGGGCATCTACGCCGTGCTCGAGGTCACCTGCGAGCCCGCCACGGTCGCGGAGCTCGACCGCCAGCTGGGCCTGAACGAGTCCGTGCTGCGCACCAAGGTCCTGCGGCGCGAGCCGAAGAAGGCCGCCGCCGAGCCGAAGCGGGCGCCCGCACCCGCCCCCGCGGGCTGAGGGCCGCACGATGGCCGGCGAGACCGTCATCACGGTGATCGGCAACCTCACCGCCGACCCGGAGCTGCGCTTCACCCCGTCCGGGGCTGCGGTCGCCAACTTCACGGTGGCCTCCACCCCGCGCACCTTCGACCGCCAGTCCGGTGAGTGGAAGGACGGCGACGCGCTGTTCCTGCGCTGCAACGTGTGGCGGCAGGCGGCGGAGAACGTCGCCGAGTCGCTCACCCGCGGCATGCGGGTGATGGTGCAGGGCCGCCTGCGGCAGCGGTCGTTCGAGACCCGCGAGGGCGAGAAGCGCACCGTCGTCGAGCTCGAGGTCGACGAGGTCGGCCCGTCCCTCCGCTACGCCACGGCCAAGGTCAACAAGGTCAGCCGGGGCGGCGGCAGCGGCGGCTTCGGCGGTGGCGGCGGCGGTGGTGGCGGCGGGTACTCCGGCGGCGCGCCAGCCGACGACCCGTGGGGTTCCGCACCGCCCGCCGGCAGCGGCCCCGTCGCCGACGACGAACCCCCCTTCTGACTTCACGCCTCTCGTAACAACCAGGAGAACCACCCATGGCCAAGCCCGTCCTGCGCAAGCCGAAGAAGAAGGTGTGCGCGTTCTGCAAGGACAAGGCCCAGGAGATCGACTACAAGGACACCGGCCTGCTGCGGAAGTTCATCTCCGACCGCGGCAAGATCCGGGCCCGCCGGGTCACCGGCAACTGCCGCCAGCACCAGCGTGACGTTGCGGTCGCGGTCAAGAACTCCCGCGAGGTCGCGCTGCTGCCCTACACCTCGACCGCGCGCTGAGGAGGAGTACCGGTATGAAGCTCATCCTCACCGCCGACGTGCCCAACCTGGGCGGTCCGGGCGACATCGTCGAGGTCAAGGACGGCTACGGCCGCAACCTGCTGCTGCCGCGCAAGCTGGCCATCGTGGCCACCCGCGGGGCCGAGAAGCAGGTGGCCGCCATCCAGCGCGCCCAGCGCGCCCGCCAGATCCGCGACCTCGGCCACGCCAAGGAGGTCGCGGGCCAGCTCGAGGCGCTGAAGCTCACGGTCAAGGCCAAGGCGGCGGGCGACTCGGGCCGGCTGTTCGGCTCGGTCACGTCGGCCGACGTCGTCGAGGCCATCCGCACGGCGGGTGGCCCGGCGATCGACCGTCGTTCCGTCGAGGTGCCCGGCCAGATCAAGACCGTCGGCACCCACAAGGTCACCGTGCGCCTGCACCCCGAGGTCACCACCGAGCTGGACGTCGAGGTCGTCGCCAGCTGATCGGCGGGTCTCCCGCCAGCACGAGCGAGCCGTGTCCGCGTTCTTCGCGGGCACGGCTCGCTCGTTTTTCTGTCCGGGCGCGGTTGCTACTCACAGTGACGAGGCGGAGGTCGTGCTCCGGGCTCGGGGTTCCGCCGTGTTCACGTTCCCGCTGCCCTCGTGGAGGGCTGTCCGGCACCCGTCCAGGTGGCGCGCCGAGAAGTGACGGTGACGTCGCCCAGTGATCGGTCCGACGCGCCGAGTGGGCGTGTCGGACGGCGTGGCGACACGCCGAAAGCATCGTGTGCGGCGTGTCGCAGAAGAAAGTTGTCCACAGGTCGGTGCGCGCTGCTGACCTGCTGATACAGCCCAAATGGATCGGTTGTCCCCACGTCTTCCACAGGTGGCTCCCGACGAGTTCCCTGGCCGCGCTCGATCCGTCCCCAGGCGGTCCACAGCCTCGCGCACAGGTCGGTTTGGAGGTGTCGGGGAAGGCGCTTAGCCTCCCCTGCGGGGTGCGAGGACTCGACCCGGCCGGCGGCTCCCGTTCTCCGGGATGTCATCCGGATGTCGTCGAGCTGATCGAACCTTTGTTCGATACAATGGCGGCAGGGGGTGACGCTGCGTATGGCTCTGGCTGATGACCGTCCGGCGGGAAGGCCTCGTCCGGTACGGCCCGCGGGGGAGGGGTCCGAGCCGAACGGCGTGTTCGACCGGCAGCCGCCGCAGGACCTCACGGCCGAGCAGTCGGTGCTGGGCGGCATGCTCCTGTCGAAGGACGCCATCGCCGACGTCGTCGAGATCCTGCGGCCCGACGACTTCTACAAGCCGGCCCACCAGACCGTCTACGACTGCGTCCTCGACCTGTACGGCCGAGGGGAGCCCGCCGACGCCGTCACCGTGTCGGCGGAGCTGCAGCGCCGCGGCGAGCTGATCCGGCTGGGCGGCGCGCCGTACCTGCACACGCTGATCGCCACGGTGCCCACCGCCGCCAACGCGGCCTACTACGCCGAGATCGTCGCGGAGAAGGCCATCCTCCGCCGCCTGGTGGAGGCGGGCACCCGCATCGTGCAGCTGGGCTACCACGGGGCCGAGGGCGCCGAGGTCAACGACGTCGTCGACCGCGCCCAGGCGGCCATCTACGAGGTCACAGAGCGCAGCACCAGCGAGGACTTCGTCCCGCTCGAGGAGCTGCTGCAGCCCACGATGGACGAGATCGACGCCATCGCCTCCCGGGGCGGCGTGGCGCTCGGCGTGCCCACCGGGTTCGCCGACCTCGACGCCGTCACCAACGGCCTGCACGCAGGGCAGATGATCGTCGTGGCGGCGCGACCCGGCCTGGGCAAGTCCACGCTCGGGCTCGACTTCGCCCGCTCGTGCTCGGTGAAGCACGGCCTCACCAGCGTCGTGTTCTCCCTGGAGATGAGCAAGTCCGAGATCGTCATGCGCCTGCTGTCGGCGGAGGCCCGGATCCGGCTGGCCGACATGCGCGCCGGCCGGATGAGCGACGACGACTGGACGCGCATGGCGCGGCGCATGAGCGAGATCAGCGAGGCGCCGCTGTTCATCGACGACTCCCCCAACCTCACGCTGATGGAGATCCGCGCGAAGGCGCGCCGGCTCAAGCAGCGCCACGACCTCAAGCTCGTCATCCTCGACTACCTGCAGCTGATGACGTCCGGCCGCAAGGTCGAGTCGCGCCAGCAGGAGGTGTCGGAGTTCTCCCGGCAGATCAAGCTCCTCGCGAAGGAGCTGGAGGTGCCGGTGGTGGCGATGAGCCAGCTGAACCGTGGTCCGGAGCAGCGCACCGACAAGCGTCCGCAGCTGTCCGACCTGCGTGAGTCCGGGTCGATCGAGCAGGACGCCGACATGGTGATCCTGCTCCACCGCCCCGACGCGTTCGAGCGCGACGACCCGCGGGCGGGCGAGGCCGACCTCATCCTGGCCAAGCACCGCAACGGGCCCACGAGCACCATCACGGTGGCCCACCAGCTGCACTACAGCCGCTTCTCCGACCTCGCCCACGGCTGATCAGGTCGCGCGCGGGCGCGGCGGGCGCGACGGCCCCGCCGGAGTGGAGCCGTGGCACGTCCGTATGGTGCCGCGCAATGGCATTGGACAAGACGAGCAACACGGCGACCACCGACCACCTGCCCGAGCGGGCCGACGAGGAACAGCGCCCCGAGGAGCCGAGGAACCCGTCGGCGGCACCCACCGACACCGCCACCGAGCCGGTAACCGAAGGCCCAGCTGCCGAGGACCACGGGACGAGCATCTCCGGCCGGCAGGGCGACGACCGCGCTGCCGGCACCGCCGATGGGGTCGGGCCGGGCGCCGCGGCCGTCGTGAGCGCTGGGCTCGCGGTGTCCGCGCTGACCGGCACCGGGATCGGCGACATGCTGCGGGCCCGCTCGGAGATCGTCGGTCAGATCGAGGCCAGTGTCAGCGGCGGAGCGGTCGACCAGGTCGAAGTCCTCTACGGCCGCCCGTGGGACACCGCCGCGCTCGTCAACGGCGCGGTAGCGCTGGTCGCCGTCGTCATCGGAGGCATGCTGCTGGCCGCGCAGTCGGGCAGGCCCACCACCCGGGCGTGGGTGCGGGCCGTGGCGCTCGGCGGTGTCGTGCTCGGGGGGATCGGGCTCGTCGTCGCCGCCGGCATGTACCTCGATCTGTTCGTCGCAGCGCCCGAGCTGCCCCAGGCACCCCAACTCGGCGGCTGACCGAGCGCCTCGAGCTCGACCACCAGCCCTCACGGGCGCTCACAGCCTGGTGGCGAGCAGCCAGACCATGTACGCGACGTAGGTCATCACGAACGCTCCTCCCTCGATCCGGCCCAGTCGCCGGTGGGTGAGGAACACGGGCACGCACACGAGCGCGGCGGCCACCATGAGGACCAGGTCCAGCACCAGCACGTCCTCGGGTACCGGCACGGTCCCGGGTGCGACCAGCACGGTGGGCCCGAGGATGAGGGCGATGTTGAAGACACTGGAGCCGAGCAGGTTCCCGATGGCGATGGATCTGTCGCCCCGCACGGTGGAGACCAGCGTGGTGACGAGCTCGGGGGCCGAGGTGCCGACGGCGACGATGGTCAGGCCGATCACCGCGTCGGTGGCGCCGAGGTCGCGAGCGAGTTCGACGGCCCCGTCGACGAGGAACTCCGATCCGATGACGACGATCGCGAGGCCGAGGACGAGCAGCAGCGTCCGGACCGCGACGGGCCGGTCCCGGACCGGAGGATCGGCCGTGCCGGCGTCGGTGCTCGGAGCTGGGGCGACGGCGGCGGGGACGGCCGGCCGTCGCGACTCGCGGCGGGCGAGCACGGCGACCAGCGCCAGGTACGCGGCGCCGTAGAGGCACAGCCAGACGCCGTCGAGGGTGTCGAGGTCGCCGTCGGCGGCCACGACGAAGAGCAGCAGGGCCGCTCCCGTCATCGCGGGCAGGTCCGACGTCAGGGTCCGGGTCTCGAACGCGACCGGCCGGATGAGCGCGCTCAGGCCCAGTATCAGCAGGATGTTGACCAGGTTGGTTCCCACGATGTTGCCCACCGCCAGGCCGCCGTTGCCCTGCTGAGCGGCGTTGAGGCCGATGGCCAGCTCGGGGAGGCTCGTGCCGAGCGAGACGACCGTCATGCCCACCACGAGCGGGCTGACGTTGAACCTCGCCGCCAGCGCGGATCCCTCACGCACCACCGTCTCGGCGCCCGCCACCAGGGCGACGAGCCCGAGGACCAATGCCAGTACCGGGTTCACATCAGGCCCTCCCGACGGTCGTGCCGGCCTCATCATCCCGGTGAGGTGCAACCGCGAGCGGGCACCGACCCGCGCCCACGACGAATCCCCGGGGATGGTGACGACACCTCATCCGCTCCGGATGAAGCCCGGCGTCCGCCGTCGAGCGATCGTGGGCCGCAGCCCGCTCCGACCCGACGGAGGCCCCATGACCCTCCACACCGACATCCCGACGCGATCCGAGGTGGAGCGGCTGATCGCCGTGCGAGAACCCGGCTGCGTCTCGATCTACCTCCCGACGAGCGTGATCACGCAGGACGCCCAGGCCGACCGGATCGAGCTGAAGAATCTCGTGGCGACGGCGATCCGGCAGCTGGAGGCCGCGGGCGCCGCGACGGCCGCGATCGCGAGCGTCCGCGACGGGCTGGACGACCTCGTCGACGACGACGACTTCTGGACCGCGCAGGCTCGGAGTCTCGCCGTCCTCGCCTCGGCCGGCTCGGTCCGGACGTTCCGCCTTCCGAACCGGTTGTCCGCCGCGGTCGAGGTGGCGGACCGCTTCTACATCACACCGCTGCTACGTGCCGTGACGTTCCCGCAGGCGGCGTTCGTGCTGGCCCTCGCAGCCGGATCGGTCAGGCTGGTGGAGGTGACGCCCGAGGGGCCGTCGTTCACCGTCGACGTTCCCGGGCTGCCCACGGACGCCGCCGGCTCGGTGGGCAAGGCGTCGATCGCCGATCGTTCGCCGATCCGGCGGATCCAGGGCTCGGAGGGGCAGAAGGTCCGGCTGCGGCAGTACGCCCGCAAGGTCGACCAGGCCCTGCGCGGCGTCCTGTCCGGGCTCGAACTGCCCCTCATCCTCGCCGCAACGGAGCCGCTCGACTCGGTGTACCGCTCGCTCAACAGCTATCCCCACCTCGCCGAGCGGGGCATCGCGGGCAACCCGGAAGCCGTGTCCGACGAGCGCCTCGCCGCAGCGGCGCGACCGTTGCTGGACGAGGTGTACGCGGGCGAGCTGTCCGCGGTCGAGGACGTGTTCGAGCGGCGCTTCGAGCAGGGCCGCGCGACGACCGATGTGGCCACGGCGGCCCGGGCGGCGACCCACGGTGCGATTGACACGTTGCTCGCCGACATCGACGTGAAGCTGCCCGGCTTCGTGGACGACGACACGGGCGCGGTCACGTTCGCCCAGGACGACGCCGCGAGCTACGGCCTCGTCGACGAGATCGCCCGGCGGGTGCTGCTCTCCGGGGGGCGCGTAATCGCGGTGCGTGCCGCGGACGTCCCCCACGGCGGCCCGGTCGCGGCGATCCTGCGCTACCCCTTGTGACCCTGCTCGGGGCGCTACGTCAGCACCACCTCGCCGCCCATACCGCTGCGGCCCGCAGGCGTACCCACGAGCTCGACGGTCGTGCCGGCACGGACCCCTTCGCCGAACACCCCGACGAGCGCGTCGGTCACGCCCGTGACGAGGCCGGCCACGATGTCGTCCGCGTCGGGGCGGGTGAACGCGGCGTCCTTGATGCCGAACGTGACGCGCGGTGCCGGAGCCTCCACGGGCCGGCCGCCGATGCCCCACCGGCCGGGCGGGATGCCGATGAGCTGCACGACCGCGATCTCACGGGCCCACTCGCCGTAGACGGCGACCACGGCGTCGGTGAGCGCCGCGATCACCTCGGCTTCCCGGCCCGCGAGGTCGGGCTCGTTGGCGTACACGATCAGATGGGGCATACCGTCCTCCGGAGCACCGGTGAAGCCTTTGGTTTCAAAGGTAATGACGAGGGCGGGGCGTGTCCACACCAGAAGACGTCGACGCGGCGGTGCGCCAGCTCATGCTCGTGTTCCCGCGCCTGGTCGGGCGGGTGAAGAAGCTGCCTCCGCCGCCCGCGCTGCGATCGCTGGAGCTGACACCGCGACACCTGTCGCTGCTGTCGATGCTGCTCCTCGACGGCCCGCTCACCGTGTCCGAGCTGGCCGAGCGGCTCAGTGTCGCGCCGACCACGGTGAGCCTGCTCGTCGGTGAGCTGAGCGGAAAGGGCGTCCTGCGTCGTCGCCCCGACCCCGCCGACCGGCGCCGGCGGATCGTGGACCTCGACGACGAGGTCCGCCCCGCGGTCTCCCGGTGGCTCGCGCCCGGCGCCCGGGCCTGGCGGGAGGCGCTGGGCCCGCTGACGCCTGCTGAGCGCCGCGTCGTGGTCGACACCCTGCTCGCCTACGAGGCCGCGGTCACGCGGGGGCTCGGCGCGGCACCGGCCGAGCCGCGGTGAACCCCGGGGTCAGCGAGGCGCCGGCTATCCGGATCGCGACAGCGCCAACCCGTCGAGCACGACGTCGACCGCCCTGGCCACGGCAGCCCGGTCGCCCCGTGTGGACCCGTCCGGCGGCGGACCGGCCCGCGGGCCGCTGAGACGGGTCGCCGGTGGTCAGACCATGCCGTGGGTCTGCCGGATGCGGCGCAGGGTCAGCGCCAGGAACAGCCGGTTGCGGCCGTAGGCGTCGTTCAGCCCGAA
Source organism: Pseudonocardia zijingensis (assembly GCF_042657305.1). NCBI lineage: Bacteria > Bacillati > Actinomycetota > Actinomycetes > Pseudonocardiales > Pseudonocardiaceae > Pseudonocardia > Pseudonocardia zijingensis. Next base: position 14,961 of record NZ_JBHSKO010000041.1, read on the forward strand.
GCCGAACAGCCTCTCCGCCTGGGCGACGCGGTGCAGCACGGAGTTGTGGTGCACCCGCAGCAAGCGGGCCGCCCGCCGGATCGACCCGGTGGCGACGACGTCGAGGGTCGCCAGCATGTCCGGTCCCCCGACCGCGAGGACCTGCTCGAGCGCCTGGACGTCGCCGATGCACGAGATCTGCTCCGGGGTGAGCGCCTCGGCGAGGATGTCGTACCCGTTCACGGCCTCGGTGGGGACCAGCACCCCCTCCTCCAGCGGGTACGGGCCCCGGTCGCGGGGGCTGGGCTGGGTGAACCGGAACGCGCCGTCGGCCTCCCGGCAGGCCTGCGGCGCCTCGCCCGCCGGGTGCACGCGGCTCACCGAGACCTGTAGCCCGCGCGGCACGTCCAGCCGGCCGACGTCGTCGGCGTCGCCCACGCGCAGCAGCACCGTGGTCCGCGCCCGGGTGGTCCACAGGACGCGGGTGCCGGTGCCGGTCAGGTGGGCGATGAACGCCGCGAGCGCCGAGCCGTGGCCGGCTGTGATGAACGCGCGCACCGGGGTGGTCGGGCGCAGCCCGAGGGCGAGCAGGGCCTGGTTGCGCAGACCCGGGTTGGCCGTGCGGTGGATCAGGACGGCCACCTGCTCCGGCTCCGACCTCGCCGGCACCGTCAGCGCCTCCCGGTCCAGCAGCACGACCACCAGCACGGCGATGCGTTCGAGCAGCAGCCGGTCGTCCGGTGTGGCCGGGGCGCCGAGGGCGACCACCACCCCGCGCGGGGTGCCCTCCGCGGCCACGTCGGTGGGCCATCGCGTCGACGTCCCGCCGTCCGGATCGGCGACCACGGTCCTGGCCTCGGTCGCCTTGATCGCGACGACACGGCCGGTGCGGCGCGCGACCGCGGCCACCGCCTGCTCCAGCGGCGGGTGGCGCACCAACAGGTCGTCGAGGAGGCGCAGCACCTCGACCCGCCCGACCGGCGGGTCGGATGTCGTCATGTGCGCCCTCCCGCCGCGTCCGCGTCGACCCGACCCCGTCAGCCTCGCACGCGCGACGGCCACCGAGAAGGTCGCGTGTGCGCCATTTGGCTCGGAAGCGAGCCAGATGAACGGTGACCCCCGCCACTTCGCCGGGTGATGCTCGGTCCGTCCCCCGACGCCGGACCCGCTCCCGCGGGCCGCGTGCCCGACCGTCGCCGCGCGCGGCGGCTCGGGCTCCTCCGCCCACTCACACCGAGGTGATGTGCATGGCACTGGACGACGCCACGACCGCGTTCCTGGCCCAGATGGCCGAATCCGGCGCGAAGCCGCTGCACGAGATGACGCCCGAGGAGGCCCGCGGCCTGGGGCGGCTGCTCCGCGACATGTACGGCTCGGGCCCCGAGATGAAGGAGGTGCGCAACGTCCGGGTCCCGGTCGACGGCGGCGACATCGCCGTGCGGGTGCTCACCCCGAACGAGAGCCCGCGCGGTGTCCTCGTCTACTACCACGGCGGCGGCTGGGTCATCGGTGCGATCGACGAGTTCGACACGCTCGGGCGGGTCCTCGCCGAGCGCACCGGCATGACGACCGTGCTCGTCGACTACCGGCTCGCCCCCGAGCACCGCTACCCCACCGCCGTCGACGACTCCTGGGCGGCGCTGCGGTGGGTGGCGGAGAACCAGGCGGAGCTCGCGCCGTCCGGCCCGCTGGTGGTCTGCGGAGACAGCGCGGGCGGCAACATCAGCGCGGTCATGGCCCTGCGCGCGAAGGCCGCGGGCGGGCCGGCGATCGACCTGCAGGTGCTGGTCTACCCGGTGACCGACGCCGACTTCGACAACGAGACCTACCTCGACCCGGAGAACCAGCTCATGCTCACCCGGGACTCGATGATCTGGTTCTGGGACCACTACGCGCCCGACCCCGCCGTGCGCGCCGAGCCCGACGCCTCCCCGATCAAGGCCGCGGACCTGTCGGGCCTGCCCCCGGCCGTGGTCCTCACCGCGGAGCACGACGTCCTGCGCGACGAGGGAGAGGCCTACGCCCGCCGATTGGCCTGGGCGGGTGTCCCCGTGCAGCACCGGCGGTTCGACGGGCAGATGCACGCCTTCTTCACGATGGTGAACGTCCTGCCGGGCAGCGCGGACGGGATCGACCACGTCGTCGCCGCCATCGACGAGCTGCTCGCCACGCGGGCCTGAGGAGGACGACGATGTCGGTCACCGCAGAACCCACCCGTGCCGAACGCCGCGACGTCCCGAGGACCGTCGACGTCGTCGTGGTCGGCGCCGGCTTCTCCGGCATGTACCTGCTCCACAAGCTCCGCGCCGCGGGAACGTCCGCGATCGTGTTCGAGGCCGGCACGGACGTGGGCGGCACCTGGTACTGGAACCGCTACCCCGGCGCACGCGTGGACGTCGAGAGCCTGTCGTACTCCTACTCGTTCGACCCCGACCTGGAGCAGCGCTTCGAGTGGCAGGAGCGCTACCCCACCCAGCCCGAGATCCTCGCGTATGCCCGCCACGTCGCCGACCGCTTCGACCTGCGCCGCGACATCGTCTTCGGCACCCGCACCACCGCGGCGCACTACGACGAAGCGCAGCGGTCGTGGACGGTGCGCACCGACCGCGGCGACACGGTGACGGCGCGGTACCTGGTGATGGCGACCGGCTGCCTGTCGGCGTCGAAGCTGCCGGAGATCCCCGGCCTCGACGCGTTCGAGGGCGAGACGTACCACACGGCGCACTGGCCGCACGAGGGCGTCAACTTCACCGGCAAGCGGGTCGGGATCATCGGGACCGGCTCGTCCGGCGTCCAGTCGATCCCGGTCATCGCCGCGCAGGCCGACCAGCTCACGGTGTTCCAGCGCACGCCCGCCTACAGCCTGCCGGCGCGCAACCGGAAGCTGACCGTCGACGAGATCGCCGGGATGAAGTCGCGCTACCGGGACTACCGGAAGGCGCAGCAGGAGTCCGGGTTCGGCGTGCCCACCGCGATTCCCACGAGGTCGGCGCTGGAGGCCTCCGAGGAGGAGCGCAACGCGGCGTTCGAGGAGGCGTGGGAGAGCGGGAGCCTGGTGAACCTGCTGACCACGTTCACCGACTTCGCCACCAACCAGGAGGCCAACGACCTGGCGAAGCACTGGATCCACGACAAGATCCGCTCGATCGTCGCCGACCCGCGGACCGCCGAGGACCTCTGTCCCGACTACCCGGTCGGCACCAAGCGGCCGTGCCTGGACACCGGCTACTACGAGGCCTACAACCGGGAGAACGTCGAGCTGGTCAACCTGCGGCGCGAGCCGCTCGTCGAGATCACCGCGCGGGGCATCCGCACCGCGGTCCGGGAGTACGAGTTCGACACGATCGTCTACGCCACCGGCTTCGACGCCATGACGGGGTCGTTGACGAACGTCGACATCCGGGGCCGGGACGGGGTCTCGCTCGCGGAGACCTGGAGCGCGGGACCGCGGACCTACCTGGGCATCGGATCGGCCGGGTTCCCCAACCTGTTCATGATCACCGCGCCGGGCAGCCCGTCGGTGCTGTCGAACATGATGGTGTCGATCGAGCAGCACGTCGACTGGGTGTGCGACGCCATCGCCCACCTGCAGGAACAGGGCCTGGCCACGATCGAGCCCTGCCCGGAGGCCCAGGACGCCTGGGTCGACCACGTCAACCAGATCGCGAGCCACACCCTCTACCCGAAGGCCAACTCCTGGTACATGGGCGCGAACGTCCCGGGCAAGCCGCGGGTGTTCATGCCCTACGCGGGCGGGGTCGGTGAGTACCGCAAGAAGTGCGACGAGGTCGCGCGCAACGGCTACGAGGGGTTCGTGCTCGCCCGGTAGCCGGCCGGCGGGCGCGGCACGCAGCCGCGCCCGCCGGCCGCCGAACCGGATCACCTCCGCCAGAACAGGTGGTGCACCACGCCGCTGAAGCTGGGCACGACCTCGAGGTGGAACCGGTCGAGGAGCTCGTCGGGGGACTTCCAGAGCCGGACGCCGGACCCGAGCTCCACGTGCGGGCAGACCGCCACGTGCAGGGTGTCGACGAGGTCGGCGTCGAGGAACTCCCGGATGGTGGTGGCCCCGCCGCCGAGCCGGACGTCCTTGCCGCCGGCCGCCTCCCGCGCCTGTGCGAGGGCGGTGGCCGGGTCGGCGTCGACGAAGTGGAACGTGGTGTCGGAGAGCGTGAACGACGGGCGCGGGTGGTGGGTCAGCACGAAGACCGGGGTGTGGAACGGCGGCTCGTCGCCCCACCAGCCGAGCCAGTCGTGGTCCTTCCAGGGCCCGCGCTGCGGGCTGAACTTGTTGCGACCCATGATCTCTGCGCCGATGTTGTTGCCGAAGTCGCGGGTGAAGTAGTCGTCGAGGCCGCGGCTGCCGCCCGGGTCGGTCCGGTTCGGCCAGCCGGCCGTGGCGCCCGCCCAGGTGAACATGGTCCCGGGGTCGGCGTGGCCGAACGGCCGCTCGAGGCTCTGGTTCTCGCCCGCACCGAAGCCGTCGCGGGACACGGTGAAGTTCTGGACTCGCAGGAGTGGGGTCATGTGGAGGAGTCGGAGCCGGCGGCGCCGACTTCTCACCGAGCCCGAGTGACGGTCGTCACAGCCGGGACAGGTGGTCGCGGGCCGCACCCGCGACGTCCGCCGGCACGCCGAGCTCACCGAGCATCTCGGCTGCCGCAGCCATCTCCGCCGTGCGGCGGACCGCGTGCCGGTAGGAGCCGGTGACGAGCCGTTCCACCGTGGCGGCACCCGCGCCGGCCAGCTCGTTCTCGATGATCTCCCGCAGCCACGCCTCGCACCCGGCCGCGCGCGCTGCGGCAAGCGCCTCGACCACGGCAGCCGCCATCCCCTTGAAGAACACGCTCCGCAGCAGCTTGCGCTCCGCCGCGAGCCCGGCCGGGCCGGGCATCACCTCCACCGAGGCGCCGAGCGGGTTCAGGATCCGTGCCACCTCCGCAGCGGCGGCACCGCTGGCGAGCATCGGCACCCGCAGCCCCTTCCCGGGCACCGGGGCCATGATCGCCACGTCGGCGAACGGCACGTCGTGCTCGGCCGCGATCCCGGCGAGCACCCGCTTCGTGCCCGGGGACGCCGTGTTGAGGTCGGCCCACGTCGCGGCCGTTCCGATGCCGGCACGCAGGGCGTCGACGGCGGCGGACGCGCTGTTCACGCTCAGCACGAGGTCGGCCCCGTCGGCGGCCTCGGCCTCCGAGCCGGTGTCGAGCACGCCCCCGGTCGCGGGGACGGCCGGGTCGTAGCCGCGCACCACCGCCCCGGCGGCGAGCAGGTCGCGGGCCAGCGCTCCACCGGCCTCGCCGAGGCCGAGCACGGCGATGGTTGCGGACATGTGCCTCCTCTGGTCTTGTGTGACCATAATTGTTGACAATCTGGGCGAGGAATGCAGCGAAGGAGCTCCATGGCCGGCCCGCACGAAGTGCCCTCCGCCCACGCCCGCGATCTCGTGCGCGGCGCCTACGACGTCCACATCCACGTCGCCCCGGACGTCATGCGCCGCCGGATCGACGACGTCACCCTCGCCGAGCGGTTCGCGGCCGTCGGGATGGCGGGGTTCGTCCTCAAGTCCCACTACGCGCCCACGGCCGAACGCGCCGAGGTGGTGCGCCGGGCGCACCCCGGCGTCGACGCGCTCGGCGCCATCACCCTCAACGCGTCCGTCGGCGGGCTCAACCCGATCGCGGTGGAGATCGCGGGCCGCGGCGGCGCGCAGTTCGTCTGGCTGCCCACGGTCGACAGCGCCAACCAGCGCTCCTGCCTGGCCGAGGCCCCGGAGGGCGCGATCCCGCCGATGTGGGCGCAGCTGCAGGCCGACCTCGCCGCCGCGGGGATGGCGGCCGACCCGGTGGACGTGCTCGACGCCGACGGCAAGGTCCTCGAGCGCACCCGCCAGGTGCTGCGCCTGATCGCCAAGCACGACATGACGCTCGCCACCGGTCACCTGCACCAGGACGAGTCCACCGCGGTGATCGACGCCGCGCTGGACGAGGGCGTGCGCCGCATGGTCGTGACGCACCCGGAATTCACGTCGCAGCGCATCGGCGTGCAGCGCCAGCGCGCGCTCGCGGAGAAGGGTGCGCTGCTGGAACGGTGTTACACCACCCCGTTCACGGGCAAGGTCGCGTGGGACGTGTGGCTCGGCAACATCCGCGAGGTCGGGCCGCGCCACTCGGTGATCTCCAGCGACCTGGGCCAGCCGTTCAACCCGCCCGTCGAGGACGGGTTGGCCCTCGCCGCCGACCGGCTGCTCGCGGCCGGGTTCACCGACGAGGAGGTGCGCCTCATGACGGTGCACAACAGCCGGTGGCTGGCGGGCGCCGATCCCCTCCCCGACGCGCCCGAGGCGCGCGCGTGAGGGCGGTGCTGGCCGCCGACGCGGTCACCAAGCAGTTCGCCAAGGGCGACGAGGCGATCGTGGCCCTGCGCGAGCTGAGCGTGAGCATCGCCGAGGGCAGCTTCGTCACGATCCTGGGCCGCAGCGGGTGCGGCAAGTCCACCCTGCTCAACATGCTCGCAGGGCTGATCCCGCCGAGCTCCGGTGAGATCCGGTACCGCGACGGCAGGCTGGGCGGCCCGCACACGCAGATCGGCTACCTCACCCAGCACGACACGCTGATGCCGTGGCGCGACGTCCTGCGCAACGTCGAGATGCCGCTGGAGATCCGCGGCGTCGAGAAGGCGGAGCGGCGCCGCGTGGCCACGGAGCTCGTGGAGCGGGTCGGGCTCTCGGGGTTCGAGAAGCACTACCCGCGGGAGCTGTCCGGCGGGATGCGCAGGCGCGCGGGCCTGGCCCGCATGTACGCGGGCGACCCGGAGACGCTGCTGATGGACGAGCCGTTCGGCGCGCTCGACGCGCAGCTGCGCACGGAGCTCCAGCTGGAGCTGCTGCGGCTGTGGCAGGGCAGCGGCCAGACCGTCGTGTTCGTCACCCACGACATCGAGGAGGCGATCCTGCTCGGCGACCGGGTCGTCGTGCTCGGGCAGGTCGGGCGGATCCTGCTCGACCGGGAGATCGGGCTGGCCCGGCCGCGGTCGGCCGACGAGCTGCGGGTCGACCCGGAGTTCGTCTCGCTGCACCGGGAGCTGTCCGCCACGCTCAGGGAGGCCCAGCGGTGAGCGAGATCGCGGTGGACGCAGGCCCGGTGCGCGTGCCGCTCGACCGCACGTGGTGGCAGCGCCACGGCGCCACCACGATCGTGTGGGGCACGCGGGCGGCGCTGCTCGTGGTGCTCCTCGTGCTGTGGGAGATCGCGTCCGACCGGTGGATCGACAGCACGTTCGTCAGCAGGCCCAGCGACATCCTCGAGCGGCTCGGCGAGTGGAGCGCCGACGGCACACTGTGGTCGAACACGTGGATCACGGTCCAGGAGATCGTCTACGGGTTCGTCCTGGGTGCGGCGACGGGGGCGGCCGCGGGGTTCCTGCTGGCGTCGGCGAGCCTCGCGTACCGGGTGCTCGACCCGTTCGTGATGGCGCTGTACTCGATCCCGAAGGTCGCGCTCGCGCCGTTGTTCATCGTCTGGTTCGGCATCGGCATGCACATGAAGGTGCTGCTCGCCGCGGTCACGGTGTTCTTCCTGGTGTTCCTCAACACCGCGGCGGGGGTGCGCGACGTCGACCGCGGTCTGGTCGACGCCGTGCGGCTGATGGGCGGCACGCGCCGCGACATCGCCCGCAAGGTGGTGCTGCCCGCGTCGATGACCGGCGTGCTCACCGGGCTCAAGGTGTCCATCCCGTACGCGCTGATCGGCGCGGTGATCGGCGAGCTGGTGGCGTCCAACCGCGGGCTCGGCTACCTCATCAACGACGCCGCCGCGCAGTTCGACACCGCGGGCGTGTTCGCCACGCTGGTGGTGCTCAGCGTGATCGCGAGCGTGCTGAACGTCCTCGTGGGGCTGGTCGGGCGGCGGGTCAACCGCTGGAAGCCGACCGATGACTGACCGCAGGACGCTGTTGAAGGCGTTCGCGGCCGGCCCGCTGCTGCTGGCCGGCTGCGCCACGCGCTACTCCACCACCCCGCCCGGCGTGCTCAACGTCGGGCAGATCAGCAACTCGGTGGCGTTCCTCCCGCTGTTCGTCGCGGAGCACCAGGGCTACTTCGAGGCCGAGGGCGTGCGCCTGGCCGACCGCCCGCGGCTCGGGACCGGGGCGAAGGTGGCCGCAGCGTTGAAGGGCGGCAGCATCGACCTCGGCGCCGGGGTCATCACCGACGCGTTCAACCTGGCGAAGATCGACGACGGCACCCGGATCGTCACCAGCCTCGTCACCGAGTACTACGTGGACGTCGTCGTCCCGCTGTCCTTCCCGGAGCCGGGCACCCTCGAGGAGAAGATCGCCGCGCTCGTCGGGAAGCGGATCGGGATCACCGGCCCGGGCAGCGGCACCGAGGCGCTCGTCAGCCACCTGTTCAGCAGCACCGGCCGCGACGCCGCGGTCGACGCCACGCTGGTGAACCTGGGTGGCGCGGCCACCGCCGCGATCGGCGCGCTCACCGCCGACCGCGTGGACGCGCTGGCGTTCTTCCAGCCGATCGCCCAGCAGGTGGAGGCCGCGGGCGCAGGCCGGACGTACATCTCACCCGTGCGCGGTGACGTGCCCAGCTTGCGGGGCGCGCTGCACGGCGTCGTGTTCAGCACGCAGAAGCTGCTGGACCGCAAGCCGGCCGAGCTCGCGGCGTTCAACCGGGCGATCACCCGCGCCTTCGACGACATCCACGGCGATCCCGCGCAGGCGCGCGACCTGCTCGGCCGCTACCTGGAGGACACCGACCCGGCCACGCTGGACGCGCTCGTGCCCATCCTGGCGCGGGAGATCCCGCGCTCGCCGCAGGTCGAGCGCGGGCCCTACGACACCGCGCGCGCCTTCCACCTCGGCAGCGGGCTGGTGAAGAAGGCACCGACCTACGAGGAGGTGCTGGTCGGCGGGCCGCAGCCCTGAGGCGGCGTGACCGGCGGGGCCTGGCCGGGCCACGCCACGTCGTCCACCGCGAGGAAGGGCTCCCCGGCCAGCGCAGCGGGTGTGACCCCGCTGAACGCCCGCACGTCGCGGTGGAGGTGGGACTGGTCGAAGTAGCCGGAGTCGGCGGCGGCGCGGGCCGGACCCAGGCCGGCGGCCAGCCGGTGTGCGGCGTCGTGGAAGCGGACCAGCCGCGCGGCGCGGACCGGGGAGATCCCGATCTGCGCCCGGAACCGGGACCACAGGCGCTTGCGGCTCCACCCGACGTCGGCGGCCAGGCCCTCGACCCGGATCCGGCCGCGGCTGCGGACGATCCGCTCCCACGCCCGGGCCACCTCGGGGTGCACGCGCCGCCCCTCCCCGTACCGGCGGGCGAGCAGGAGCTCGGCGAGCGCGAACCGCTCCTGCCACGAGCCGGCGCCGACCAGTCGTTCCTGCACCCGTGCGGCGTCGCTGCCCCACAGGTCGTCGAGGGCCACCACGGCACCGCTCAGCCCGGCGGGCGCGGTGCCCAGCACGGCGTACGCGGCCGGCGGGGACAACCGCACCTGGAGGGCCTCGACGCCCCGGCCGCGCGCCCAGAGGTCGCGGAACGCCAGCCCGGCCACGAGGTTGCCGCGGCGGCGGCCGGTCGGGTCGTCGACGTGCAACGCGCCGGGCGTGAGCTCGACGGCGAGCGTGACCGACGGGTGCGGCACCATCCGCATCTCGAGCGGCTCCGGGCCGCGCGCGCGGAAGCCGGCCATGCTGGTGCCCGGCACCCGGATCGGCCGCGCCGGAGGCACCACCTCGAGGCCGCCGGACCGCATGATCCGATGGTACGGACGCTCGGCCGGGGCGACATCCGTCCAATACCGGCTGGTGCGCGGGCCGCGACGGTGGGCCCGTGCGAACGAGATCACGCACCCTGCTCGCCGTGGCCGCGGCCCTCGCCGCGCTGTTGCTGGTCAACACCGTGTCGGTGCAGCAGCAGGACGCGCCCGCCACGTGCGGGCCGACCCTGGTCGTCGACGGCGAGCAGCTGCACGTCACGCACGACGGGCCGCGCGACGCACCGGCGCTGGTGCTGGTCCACGGGTTCTCCGCGTCGGGGCGGTCGTGGGACCAGGTGGTGCCGGCGCTGGCGCGCACCCACCGCGTCATCCGGGTGGACCTGCTCGGGCACGGGAGCTCCGCAAAGCCGGCCGGCGGGGATTACGCGATCGCCGCCCAGGGCCGCCGGGTCGGCGCCGTGCTGGACCGGCTCGGGGTCGACCGGGCCGTGGTGGTCGGGCACTCCACCGGTGGCTCGGTCGCCACCGCGCTCGCCGAGCAGCGGCGCGATATCGTGGACGCGCTCGTCCTGGTCAACACCGGGCCCAGCCTCGACGCCCTCTACCCGGAAGGCCCCGTCGACCAGCTGCTGGAGCTCCCCGTGGCCGGCCAGCTCCTGTGGCGGCTGCGCACCGACTCCCTGGTGCGGAGGGCTGCGGCGGGCGCCGTCACCCGGGACGTCGACATCCCGCAGGCGGTGGTCGACGACGTGCTGGGGATGACCTACCCGGCGTTCACCGCGACGAGCCGGGCGGCGCGGGAGTACCTGCGCGAGCGCCCGCTGCCCGAGCGGCTGGCCGGCCTCGCCACCCCGCTGCTGGTGATCTTCGGTGCCGAGGACCGCAGGTGGAGGTCCTCGTCCGCCGCCGACTACCGGGTGGTGCCCGGAGCCCGCATCGAGATGCTGCCGGGTGTGGGGCACTCGCCGCCGCTCGAGGAACCGGCGCGGACCGCCGAGCTGCTCACGGCCTTCGCCGCGGGTGCAAGCGGCTGACCGTCAGACCGCGTGCGCGGCGGCGTGCTCCAGGATCAGCCGCGTGGCCTCGTCCGCGGCCTCGATCGTGGCCAGGTGGGCGGCGTCGAGCACCTCCAGCCGGGCGCCCGGCACCCCTTCGACGATCGTGCGGGCGTGCGGCTCCACCGGCGTGGACGGGTCGGTGGCGCCCGCGATCACGAGCGTGGGCGCGGTGATCGCGCCCAGCCGTTCGCGGTGGTCCCACACCTCGAGCGCCTGGCAGCACGCGAGGTACCCCTCGTCCGGGGTGCCGGCCACCCACTTCGCAGCCTCCGCGACCACGTCGGGGTGCGCGGCGGCCCACTCCGGGGTGAACCAGCGCGACACGATCCCCTCGGCGAGCGGTGCGGTGCCCCCGGACGCCACGGCCGCGATGCGCTCCTTCCACACCGTGGTGTCGGGGAAGTTCGCGGAGGTGCAGCACAGCGTGAGGCTCGTGATCCGGTCGGGCGCCTCGGAACCCAGGTACATCCCGACCATCCCGCCCATCGACAACCCGCACCACGCCACGCGGTCGAGGCCGAGGTCGTCGAGCAGGGCGAGCGCGTCGCCCGCCAGGTCGGCCATCGTGTAGGGGCCGGGCGGCACCGGGGAGCCGCCGTGCCCGCGGTGGTCCACCCGGATCACGCGGAACCGCTCGGTGAGCGCCGCGACCTGGGGACGCCACATCTCCAGCGTCGAGCCGAGGGAGCCGGACAGCACGATCACGGGCGCGTCGCGCGGGCCCTCGTCGACGTGGTGCAGTGCGACGGCGCTCACCTGGGGTTCTCCTTCTCTCCGACGGTGCGCATCCCACGCAGCGTCTCCAGCTCGGTGGTGCTCGGGGGCGCGGTGAAGACGAGGTCGGTGGCCACCTGCAGCGGCCACCCGGTCTCGGCGCGCGCCTGTTCCACGGTGACGCCCTGGTGCAGGGCGGTGAGCACGAGCTCGGCCGTGTCCGGGTCGGGCTCGAGCACGCCGAGGTCGGTGATGACGCGGACCGGCCCGCCCCCGCGCAGCCCCAGCTGCTCGCGGTGGCGGGGGCCGCTGCCGTACCCGACGGACGTCACGAAGTCGACCTGCTCGACGAACGCGCGCAGCCGGTGGCGCATCACGACGATCACCTCGCGGCAGGACGCCGCGATCTCGGGGGCCCCGCCCGAGCCGGGGAGGCGCACGGCCGGCTCGTCGTACTCGCCGATCACGGTGGTGTTGATGTTGCCGAGGCGGTCGATCTGGGCGCCGGACAGGAAACCGACGTCGATGCGGCCGGGCTGCAGCCAGTAGTTGAAGATCTCCGGCACGCTGACGACGGTCAGCGCGGAGTCGGCGAGGATGCCGTCGCCGATGGAGAGCGGCAGCTCGTCGGGCCGCGTGCCGAGGGTGCCCGACTCGTAGATCAGCACCAGCCGCGGGGCGTGCAGCCTGCGGGCGAGGTTGGCCGCGGTGGACGGCAGCCCGATCCCGACGAAGCAGGCCTGGCCGTCGCGCAGCGCGCGGGCTGCCGCGATGCTCATCATCTCGTCGGCGGTCCAGGTGGGAGCCGGCTGAGTGCCGGCCACGGGTTGCGCGCTCATGCCGCCGCCTCCTCGATGGTGCGCAACCAGCGGGTGAACGCCTCCCGGTCGCGGCTGATGGCGTCCCACGCGCGGTACGCGGCGTTGTCGCGGTCGTAGTAGCCGTGGGCGTAGGACGGGGCCGCGCCGCCCGGGGCGACCGAGACGGCGTCGAGCACCCAGCCGGGCAGCACCACCGCCCCCGGCACCGGTGTCAGCTCGTCGACGACCTCCTCGACGGTGGCCAGCGCCCGGTCGGCGGCGAGCACGGCCTCCTTCTGCACGCCGGTGATGCCCCACAGCTGGACGTTGCCTTCCCGGTCGGCCCGCTGCGCGTGCACGATCGTGACGTCGGGGTTGAGCGCGGCCACCGCCGCAAGCCGCTCCCCCGTGAACGGGCACTCGACCGTGGAGATCGTGTCGGTGTGGGCGGGCAGGTCGGTGCCCCGGTACCCGCGGAGCACCGCGAACGGCAGCCCGGAGGCGCCCGCCACGTACCGGTTCGCCATCCCGGCGTGGCTGTGCTCCTCGATCTCGAGCGGGGCGGGCCAGCCGGTGGCGAGCGCGTCGCGCATCCGGTGCAGCGAGCCGACGCCGGGGTTGCCGCCCCACGAGAACACGAGGCGGGACGCGCAGCCGGCACCGATCATCTGGTCGTAGATCAGGTCGGGGGTCATCCGCACGAGCGTGAGCCGCCTGCGCTGCTGCCGGATGATCTCGTGGCCCGCGGCGAACGGGATGAGGTGCGTGAACCCTTCGAGCGCCACGGTGTCCCCGTCGTGCACCAGCTCCGACACGGCCTGCGGCAACGGCACGATCTTGGCCACGTCGGAACGGTAGTGCGCCGGTCCCGGACCGGCAATCGGACGCATCCGGATCCCGGGACGCCACCCCCGAGTGGCAGCCATGACGCTGGGCGAGGCGCCTGTCACGTTCTGCGGCGTCGCGTCCGGAGCCGGTGTCATGGTGGGTGGGGTGAGCACCCTCTCCGACAGCCGGCCCGCCGCCGCATCCGGCCGCTTCAGGCTGGGCGGCGAGCAGGGCCGCGACGTCCACCGACTCGGGTTCGGCTCCATGCGCCTCACCGGTCCCGGCGTCTGGGGCCCGCCCGCCGACCGCGCGTCCGCCGTGGCGGTGCTGAGGCGGGCGGCCGACCTGGGTGTCGACCTGTTCGACACCGCCGACTCCTACGGGCCGGACGTGGCCGAGGAGCTCCTCAGGGAGGCGCTGCACCCCTACGACGGGCTGACGATCGCCACGAAGGCGGGCCTGCTGCGCACGGGGCCCGGCGAGTGGCACGCCTACGGCAGGCCGGAGTACCTGCGCCAGCAGTGCGACCACAGCCTGCGCAAGCTCGGCGTGGAGCGGATCGACCTCTTCCAGCTGCACCGCGTCGACCCGCAGGTGCCCGCCGACGAGCAGTACGGCGTGCTGGCCGAGCTGCAGGCGGAGGGCAAGGTGGCGGCCGTCGGGCTGTCCGAGGTGGGGGTCGACCAGATCGAGGCGGCCCGCCGCGTCGTCGAGGTGGCCACGGTGCAGAACCGCTACAACATCGCCGACCGCAGCAGCGACGACGTGCTGCGCTACTGCACCGAGCAGGGCATCGGCTTCATCCCGTGGGCGCCGATCGCGTCCGGGGAGCTCGCGCAGCCCGGTGGCGCGCTCGACGGGGCCGCGCGCCGGCTCGACGCCACCCCGGCTCAGGTCGCGCTGGCGTGGCTGCTGCAGCGCTCCTCGGTGATGCTGCCGATCCCGGGCACGAGCGGCGTGGAGCACCTCGAGGAGAACGTGCGCGCGGCGCTGCTCCCGCTGGACCTCGACACCGTCGACGAGCTCGACACCGCTGCCTGACCCTGAGCTGCCTGAACCGGGCCGAGCGCAAGCCGACACGCTCCGTCGCCGGGCTGCGATTCCGCAGCTTTGCGGTCACCGCCCGATGAACCACACCCGTGTGATTGACCGCCGACCGGGGCTGCGTTGCTCCGAAGGGGGAATGGTCGCTCACGGCCCGCAGCGCGCAGCCGCGTGCATGCCGCCCGAACGGCCCAGTTCCGCCTGCCCGGCTGCCCACCCCGCCGGGTGGTCTCGTTCCTTCGGCCGGGGGACCTTCCCGCGTGTCCTGCCGGGCCGCCGTCCTGATACTCAGCAGAGTCGCCGCAACGTTCGAATCCACCCGAACGAGCGGAATCGACCCGAGGGGTTGTAACGGTCCCGCCCGGACCGTTTCCCCGCCCGGGTGTCCCCGTTGTGGGTGGCAGGTGCGCCGAACGGCCCAGCCGACAAGGGGTCGCAACTAGTGCAGGCGGCGCAGCGACGATCACGGAGGTGACGCGTGTCCGAGTTGGTGACGGACCTCGACTGGCTGGCGGCGACCCGCTATCCCGAGGTGGACGAGGACTGGGGCCCCGCGGGTGGCCGGCACGCGTACAGCGAGGACGCCGCGCTGACGCCGATCTTCCACGCGCTCACCCGCGGCGGCTGGCGCAGCCGCCAGCACGAGCCCGCCGCGTCCACCCGCGCCCAGGACCCCACCCAGGACCCCGTCGACGAGTTCCGCCGCGACCCCCTGACCGCCCCGATCCCCGTGCAGGCCCTCGCCACCCCGACGACCCCGCGCCGCCGCCGCGAGCTGCCCGAGACCGGTCGCCACCACCGCGGACGGGAGACCGGTCGCACCCGCTGGTGACACCGCGCCGCCACTGACGCGCGAGTCCCCCGCGGCACGCGGCGAACCCCGCGTGCCGGAGGGCGAAAGCCGCATTCAGGCCCGCAGGCCGGCGGCCACCTCGCGGAGCGCGACGGTGGCCGCCGCCCGGTCGACCTTGGTCGGCTCGCCGTCGGCGAGCACCTGCTCCCCGGCCACCCAGACGTCCCGCACGAGGCGCGACCCGCCCGCCCACACGAGGTTCGACAGCAGCGGCGCGTCGTCCTCGGGTGCGACGAAGGCCGGGTCGTCCAGGTCGACGTGCACGAGATCGGCGAGGCGTCCGGCCTCGATCGCACCCAGGTCGTCGCGGCCGATGGCGGCGGCGCCGTCGCGCGTGGCCATCAGCAGCAGCTCGGCCGCGGTGAGCGCGGCGGCATCGCCGCTGCCGACGCGGGCGAGGAGGCCGGCGAGGCGGGCCTCGGCCCACAGATCGAGGTCGTCGCCCGACGCGGGGCCGTCGGTCCCGAGACCGACGCGCACGCCGGCGCGGCGCAGCGCCGTGACGCGCGCGATCCCCGCCGCGAGCTTCGCGTTCGAGCCCGGGCAGTGGGCCACCGCCGCGCCGCGGGACGCGAGCAGCGCGATGTCCTCGTCCGACAGGTGCACGCCGTGCGCGGCGAGGACCCGCCCGCCGAGCGCGCCCAGCTCCTCGAGCAGCGCGGGCACCGACCCGTGCGATTCGCGCAGCGCGCGGTCCTCCTCGGCGGTCTCGGCCACGTGGACGTGCATCAACGCGTTCCGCTCGCGGGCGTGCTCGGCCACGGACGCGAGCGCCTGCGGCGGCAGCGTGTACGCCGCGTGCGGGCCGTAGCCGAGCTCGATCCGATCCCGCGGCCCCGAGCGCACGCCGACGGCGTCGATCCGGGCGGAGACGTCGTCGCGCATCTGCTCCCAGGAGCCGAGGCGGTCCCAGCCGGGTGCGGCGATGATGCCCGGCGTCAGCACGACCCGTGACCCCACGGCCGACACCGCGTCGATCACGGCGTCGGTGAAGAAGTACATCTCCACGCTCGTGGTGCAGCCGGTGCGCAGCAGCTCGATGCACCCCGAGGTCATCGCGGTGCGCACGTCGGACGCGGTGAGCCGCCCCTCCGCGGGCCACATCACGTCCTGCAGCCAGCGCATCAGCGGCAGGTCGCCGCCCATGCCGCGCAGCGCGATCATCGGCGTGTGCGCGTGGGTGTTCACGAGCCCGGGCAGCAACGCACCCCGCAGCGCCCGCACCGGCGCCGCGACGTCGGGCGCGCCCGCCCGCGGCCCCACGTGCGTGATCCGGCCGTCCGCATCGATGTCCACGACCGCGTCGCGCAGCACCGAGCACCCCGGGTCGCACGTCAGCACGACCGGTGCGGTGAGCCGGAGCGCGGTCATCGCCGGGGCTCCAGCAGCGAGCGCAGCGAACGGAACGGCGGCAGCCACGCCCCGGTCTCCGGCAACGAGTCGAGGGTGATGCGCGGGAGCGGTTCCCGGAACACGCCGTCGATGTCCTCGAGGTCCACGAACTCGATCACCTCGGAGTTCAGCGCGAAGCTCGCGTGCTCCCGGAACCCGATGACCGTGACGGCCGTGCCCGCGGCCTCGAGCTCCTCCAGCGGCTCCCGGAACGCCCTCCCGTCGCCGGAGGCCACCACCAGCCGGCGCAGGCCGCCCTCCGACGCGCGCAGCCGGATGTGGGCGAGCATGTCGTCGTCCACGTCGGAGTCCTCGGTGAGCTTCGGTTTCGCGAACACCGCGAAGCCCACGTTGCGCAGCGCCTCCACCCACGGCCGGACCACCTCGGTGCTCCCCGGGGCCACGTTCGTGAACACGGTGGCCTCGGCCACCGCGTCCGGACCGGCGAGTTCGAGCAACCAACGGCCGACGGCGTCGAACCGCGGCCGGAACGCCGCGGTGGGGCGAGCCCCGAGCAGCGAGCCGAGGCTCATGTCCATGTTCGGCGCGTCCCACACGAGGAGCGCGCGCGGTGCGGGTGGCACCGTCCCGGTCGGGATCATCGGTCGACCCTATCCGGCTAGCATCCGGCGTGATGGACGAGCTGCGGGAGCGGTGCGCCGCCCAGATCGACGGTCTGCACCGGGTGATCGAGGACTGGCTGTCCGGTCGCGCCCCGCGCACCCCCGAGTCGTTCGCCGCGTTCGCCGACGCCCACTCGCCCGGCTTCACGATGGTCACGCCGGACGGCGCGCTGCTGTCCGCCGACGAGCTGCTGCCCGGGTTCGAGCGCGCGCACGGTGCCACCCCCGGCCTGCGGATCCGCATCGACGACGTCGCGATCGTCCACGAGGACGCGGCCGGGGTCGTCGCCACGTACGAGGAGTGGCAGGAGGGCCCGGCGGGCCGCACTGGCCGGCGCAGCACCGTGCTGCTCGAGCGCCACGCCGAGGCGCCGCACGGACTGCGGTCGCGGCACCTGCACGAGACGTGGATCCGCCGTGAGCGATGAGCTCGAGGTCGCCCGCTCGGCCGCAGCGGCGATGGAGCGCGCCGACGCCGCCGGCCGCGGGGTGGGGGTGCGCCTGCTCGACGTGGCGCCCGGGCGGGCCCGGGTGGCGCTGACCGTCGAGGAACGCCACGTCAACGGGCACGGGATCTGCCACGGCGGGTACCTGTTCTTCCTCGCCGACGCCGCGCTCGCCTACGCCAGCAACAGCTACGGCACCTCGGCGGTGGCCGCGGGCGCGGACATCACGTTCCTGCGGCCCGTCCGCCTCGGTGCCGAGCTCGTCGCCGAGGCGGTGGAGCGGGCACGATCCGGCCGGTCGGGCCTCTACGACGTCACGGTGCGGGCGGGCGACGACGTGGTGGCCGAGTTCCGCGGCCGGACTCGCCAGGTCCCGGGCCTCGCGCCGCCGGGCTGAGCCGGCGAGTCGTCGAGCAGCACACCAGCGCGGTGAACGCGACCGCCAGGTGCTGCTGATGAAGGCAGCTGGTCGCGCTCGCAGACGGGGTTCGCTCGTCGAGCAGTACGCCTGCGTGGTCGACGCGGCGCTGAGGTGCTGCTGATGTTCGACGGAACAGTGTGAGCGGTACACCATCGTGCTCGCCTCAGCCGTGGTGTGCGGTTCGGGCCGATCACGTGGCGGGGCGTGGCTCCGGGAGGAGGAATGCCGGCCGCGTGGCGGGGTCGGGCTCGTCGAAGTCGCGGTGGTAGACGGGCGTGAGGCCGCCGGAGACCGGGGGCACGATCCAGCTCCAGTCGGCCGGGCTGCGCCTGCCCGCCTGCTCCTCCCGCTCGACGTGGGTGAGGAAGCGGCGGGATTCGCTGTGGTGGTCGGCCATCGTCACCCCGGCGACGTCGAACGAGTGGTGCACGGCGCGCACCATCTCGACGAGCGCGCGGTCGCGCCAGAGCGTGCGCTCGGAGCTGGTGTCGAGCCCGAGCCGCTCGGCCAGCACCGGGAGGAGGTCGTAGCGGTCGGCGTCGACGAGGTTGCGGGCACCGATCTCGGTGCCGAGGTACCAGCCGTTGAACGGGGCGGCCGGGTAGGTGATGCCGCCGACCTCCAGCGGCATGTTGCTGATCGCCGGCACGGCGTGCCACCGCAGCCGCAGCTCGGCGAACCACTCGTACTCGGGGTGCGAGAGCGGCACCTCCAGCACGGCGTCGCGGGGCAGCTCGAAGATCTCCGGTTCGCCCTCGCCCGCCGAGATGATCAGCGGCAGCACGTCGAACCGGCCCGGCGGGTCCGGCGGCTGCCAGCCGAGCGCGATGGCCCGTTCGGTGAGCGCGGCGTACTTGCCGTCGCCGCGCAGGCCGCCGGATGCGGTGCGGTGCGCGGCGTAGCGGATGAGCTGGTCGTTGTGGATCCGCGGGCCGGGGGCGCCGGGGCGGTCGGGCGCGAACACCGTGATCGTGGAGCGGATGCGCCCGCTCCGGGTGGCTTCCCGCAGGTGCTGGACGCACTCGGTGGCGATCCCGGCCGGCGTCGCCTCCTCCCGCCGGTCGCGGACGTGCAGGCTCCTCCAGTACAGCCGCCCGATGCAGCGGGCGGCGTTGCGCCACGCGAGCCGCGCCCCGAACGCCAGCTCCTCGGTCGTGTGGGTGTAGGTGCCGGTGGCGTCGATCTCGTCGCGGATCTGCCAGATCCGCCGGGCGAGCGGGGTGGGCGCGTCCGTCTCGATGTGGAACCGGGTGAGGAACTCCTGCGCCTGCTCCGGGTCGACGGTGCCGGGAATTGCTGCATTCGGTGCGGAGAGCGTCACCCGCGACCCTTCCTCACTACCGGGGAGCGGTCCCCGATCGGGGCCGTGGACCTTCCTACTCGGTCACGGTGCGTGTGCGCGAGGTGCGTCCGCGTGACGCCGGCGGTACAGGAGGTCACGCACCGTGCGCCCTTCGCGCAGCGCCCGTTGCTCGAACTTGGTGACCGGCCGCCACCCGGGGCGCGGGGCCCAGCCGCCGGGCTCGCCGGCCGCGGTGTTCTCGAGCGTGGGCTCGGCGTCGCACACGGCGCGCATCTGCTGCGCGTAGTGGTCCCAGTCGGTGGCGAGGTGCAGGAGACCGCCCGGTTCCAGCCGCGACGCCGCGAGCGCGACGAAACCGGGCTGGACGAGCCGCCGCTTGTGGTGGCGCCGCTTGGGCCACGGATCCGGGAAGAAGATCCGGATACCGGCGAGCGACGCGGGCGGCACCCGTTCCCGCAGCAGCGCCACGGCGTCCCCGCGCAGCAGGGCCACGTTGTGCAGATCGAGGTCGGCGAGCCGCATGAGCAGCTGGGCGAGCCCCGGTTCGTACACCTCCACGGCGATGTGGTCGACGTCGGGCGCGGCCGCTGCGAGCGCGGCCGTCGACTCCCCCATCCCCGACCCGATCTCCAGCACCAGCGGCGCCGTGCGCCCGAACCAGGCCTGCGGGTCGTACGGTTCGGCACCGCTCAGCAGGTCTGCGACGTCGCGGCCGCGCTCCGGCCACCAGCGGTCCCACGCGTGCTGCTGGCCCTCGGTGAGGCGGGTGCGCTGGTGGACGAAGCTGGGGATCGGCGGGTGCGGGGCCTCAGCCCCCATCGGTCGGGCGGGCCGTGGGCGCCTGCGCGGCGGGCAGCCGCACACCGGACGTGGCGCCGGGGAGCTTGCCGCGCACGTAGCCTGCCGTGGTGCACGCCAGCGCGGTGACGACGGCCGCGGCGGAGGACACCCGGCCCTCCTTGAGCTCGCGCAGCACCGCGGTGGGGAGCACCTTGGCGACGTAGCTGCGCTCGGTGGACAGGGCGTCGTCGCTGCCCACGAGCTTGGACACGGCCGCCTTCGACAGGCCCTCCGCCCAGCTGCGCCTGCGCAGGTAGGCCCACTCGACGCGGTCGGGGCTCACCCGGTGGTCGACGGCGGCGGCCGGCTCGAACACGATCCGGATCTTCTCGCCCGCCCGCTGGTAGGCCTGCCGGGCGCGGATGCAGAGCTCGGTCTCCTCGCAGCCCAGCGGGTTCTTTCCGATGCGCCCGATGTCCTCGGCGAAGCCGCCCACGCGCTCGAACACCTCGCGCCGGAACGACATGTTGCAGCCCATCAGGTTGCGCACCTCGGACTGGCGCAGCGGCTGCCCGGTGTAGGTGCAGCCGACGATCCAGTCCAGCTCGCCCGTGGCGTTCGGGTCGTAGGGCGCGGCACCCGGCAGCACCCGGGGCCGGTTGACCGGCCAGCGCGGGTGCGCCACCCCGCCGACGGCCTTGACCGTCGGGTCGCTGTAGGGCGCGAGCAGCGCGGCGAGCCAGCCGGGCCGGGCCGCGGCGTCGTCGTCGAGGAACACCACGACGTCGCCCACCGCCTCCGCAACGGCCGTGTTGCGCGCCCCGGACAGCCCCTGCTTGTGCGCGTTCGGCAGCACCCGCACGCCGTCGCGCGCGCCGAACGCCTCCTGCGCGCGGGCGAGTAGCTGCGGGTTGTGGTCGACGACCACGAGCGTCTCGGCCGCCGTCACGTCCTGGGCGGCCACCGAGTCGACGGCGGCGACGATGTCGTCCCACCGCTTGTCGGTGTAGACGCAGACCACGACGGTCGCCGTGACGGCCGGACTCTCCACGTGCGGTCTCCTCCTACCGAGCGACCGCTCCTCAGAAGCGGCGGCTGGACTTGCGGCGGTCGGCCCGCCGGTGCTCGGCCAGAAGGGTACGCAGCACCCGCGCGCCGTCGGAGAAGGTGCGCAGGTTGGTGTCCCCGAAGACCCGCTGGCGCTCGATCGACGGCACCTCGGTGATCTTCAGGCCGGCCGCGGCGATCCGGCAGTTCAGCACGGTCTCGATCTCGAAGCCGTCGCCCCAGAGCATCCCCTCCGCGGGTGCCGGCGCGTCGATCGGCGGCAGGTCGAGCACCGGGAGCAGGTCGGCCCAGAACGCGTTGTAGCCGTAGCAGAGGTCGGTGTAGCTGGTGCCGAACAGCGCGTTGGCGACGCCGTTGAGGCCGGCGTTGCCGGACTTGCGCAGCAGCGTGATGTCGTCGCTGCCGCCGCCGGGGGTGAACCGGCTGCCCTTCGCGAAGTCGGCCCCGGCCACCAGCGCCGAGACGAACGCGGGGATCTCGGCGGGGTCGGCCGACCCGTCGGCGTCGAACATGACGATGACGTCGCCGGTGGCCGCGGCGAACCCGCAGGCCATGGCGTTGCCCTTGCCCTTGCGCGTCTGCTCGATCACGCGGACCCACGGGAGCACCCGCTTCGCCGTCTCCACGGTGCCGTCGGTGGAGGCGCCGTCGACCACGATGATCTCGTGGACGGTGGGCCGCACCGCGGCGATCGCGGGCAGCACGATCTCGAGGTTGCGCGCCTCGTTGCGGGTGGGAACGATCACCGAGACCGTCGGGAACGGCGTGCGGCTGCGCCGCGGCTGCGGCCTCGGCGTGCGGTTGGTGCGTTGGGCGTGCAGCTCGGACGGGGCCGCGCCGCCGAAGCCGGCGGCCGCACGGGCGGATGAAACGGCGCTCACACATCCTCCAGACGGGTCCGCTCCAACGGCACAACGAAGCCGTCCCGCACGGGTTGCGGGTGCCGGGGTCACGTCGCCCGTACGGGCTGTCCCCCGGTGGATCGTCGCGGTGCGCTGGACCGTGGTCACGTACTTGATGACGCGCGGAAGCGGCGGATGGTTGCCCACTTCTTCGGATCGCTCGGAGGAGTGGGCCGCGCCGGCCCCCGTGCGGCGCGGCCCGTACCCGCTGTGACCTCGTCACTCGGGTGGGTGCCCCCGGGCTTTCCCCCTTCCACACTGCCTGGTCCTACCTGAGGGCCCCGTCAGCGTTCGTGACCGTTTCGTGATCTACGGCAGGTAGCGCTACGGAACCGGGGAGCCCTCCGGAGGGGCGATCCTCATCGACATGGGCACCGATCCGTACGCGGCGCTGGCCACCGAGCTGCACCTGATGGGCAGGCGGCTCGATGCGCTCGGCGCGGAGCTGATGCGGCTGCGGGCCGTGGAGGGGGCGGGCGTTCCGGGGAGTGAGGGGTTTCCCGGAGCGGCCGCCCCGCCCGCCGCGCCTCAGCCGCCGGTACCGCAGTCGCCGGTGACCCAGGGATGGCCTGACCCGAGGGGGACGGGTGGGTCGGCACAGGTGCCCGCGGACCACGGGGGCGGTCCGCGGGCGCCGCGCTCGCAGCTCTCGGGTGCCCGCGTGCTCGCCTGGACCGGGGGCGGCGTGACGCTGCTGGGCGTCGCCCTCCTGCTGGCCCTCGCGGCGTCGCGGGACTGGTTCAGCCCGCTCGGGCGGGTGGTGAGCGGCGCGGTGCTCGGCGTCGCGCTGATCGCTCTCGCGCTGCGCCTGCACCGCAAGCGGGACGCCCGCATCGGGGCGCTCGCCCTGGCAGGCACCGGGTTCGCGGCGCTCTACCTGGCGGTCGCCGCTGCCACCGCGTTGTACTTCCTCCTGGCGCCGCTGCCTGCCCTGCTGCTCGCGCTGGTGGTTGCCGCGGGCGGGCTCGGGCTCGCCGACCGGTGGCGGTCCCAGCTGCTCGGCTGCGGGGTGGTGGTCGGCGCCGCGGTGCTCGCTCCGGTCCTCGCGTGGGGCTGGCTGCTCGTCGCGCTCGTCCTGGCGCTGCAGGTCGCGGCGCTGCCGGTGGTGCTCCGGCGGGCCTGGCCGGTGCTCGCGGTCGTCGCGGCGATCGGGCCCGTCCTCTACGGCGCCGCCGTCGCGGGCCTCGCCTACCCGGCCGGCCGCGGGTCCACGGTGGCCGTCGCGATCGCCGCGCTCGTCGCGGGGCTCTCGACCGCGCTGCCCGCGGCGCGGGTGCTCGGGGCGAGGCCGGTCGGCGTGCTCGTGGCGGTGACGCCCGTGCCGGTGCTCGTCGCGGGGGCCGTGTGGGGCGGGTGGAGCGGTGCCGCCGTCGCCGCGGTCGCCGTGGTGGCGCTGGCCGCGTTCGCTGCGGTACCCGGCACCCGCACGCCGGTGCGGGTGGCGGCGGTCGCCGCCGCCGCGCTGGCCCTGTTCCAGGCCACGCTCACGGCGCTGGACGGGTCCACCGCCACCGCCGTGCTGCTCGCCCAGGCGGTGGTCGCCGCGGTGCTGGCCGCGCAGCTGCGGGCCCGCCTGCCGCTCGCGATCGCCGCGGCGTACGGCCTGGTCGCGGTGCTGACGGCGATCGGGCGGGACGCGCCGGTCGAGGGCCTCGTGCGGTACCCGTCGATCTCCTACGCGGGCCCGGGTTCGGGTCCGCTGCTCGCCGGGGCCGCGGTGTCGGCGCTCGTGGTGGCCGTCGCGGTGGCGCTGCTGGTGGCGGGGGTACGGGCCGGGGTCGTGCGCTCGGGCGCCGCGTCCGCCCCGCTCTGGGTGCCGCTGGGCGTCGCGGGCTGCTACGGCGTCACCTCGCTCCTGGTGACGCTCGGCCTGCTCGTGTCCGACGACCGCACGGGGTTCACCGCGGGCCACGCGCTCGCCACCGTGTCGTGGACGGCGGTGGCGCTGGTGCTGCTCGCCCGCGGGATCCGCAGGCCGGCGCCGCGGATCGCGGGGATGGTGCTGGTCGGAGCCGCGGTCGCGAAGCTCGTGCTGTTCGACCTGGTGGCGCTGGACGGCGTCGCGCGCGTGGCGGCGTTCCTCGGCGCCGGGCTCGTGCTGCTCGCGGCAGGCACCCGGTACGCGCGCCTCGTGGCCGAGGCCGAATCAGAGCCGACGGAGAATTGAACTCTTGTCATATCGTTGAACAATCGCTAGCCTCTGCCGCACGTTTCCGAGGCAGGGGTGTGAGTGGATACCGAGACCGAACCGGGAACAACGGGACAGGCGAGCCGGATCTTCTTCGCGCTCAGCGACGTGACGCGCCGGCGGCTCCTCGACCGGTTGCTCGACAACGACGGCCAGCGCCAGGCCCAGCTCACCGCGGGCCTGAACGTCTCCAGGCAGGCCGCGGTCAAGCACCTGGAGATCCTGGAGCAGGCCCGGCTCGTCACCGTCGACCGCGTGGGCCGCGCCGTGGTCTACCGCCTGAACAGGTTCCCGTTGCGCACGATCAAGTCGGGGTGGATCGACCGGTTCACCGAACACCGGGTGCGCATCGACTGCGGCCCCTGACCGTTCACACACGCACACGATCCCGCGCGATCCGGCCCGTCCGGCGGCGCCGGCTGGCAGCCTGCGGCCATGCCGGACCGTTACGCCGACGCCGTCCTGGCGCGTCGCCGGGAGTTGCGCCAGCTGCGGGAGGGGCTCGCCGGTGGCCATCGCGGTGAGCTGCGCAGCTGCCTCGCCCTGAGCCGCCTGGCCGCCGCGGGCCACGCGGCCGAGCTGCTCGCCGCGCTGTGCCGGGAGGCCGCCGAGCACGTCCGGCGGGGCGACCGCGCGGCGCGCGAGGCGCTGCCCGGGCGCGTCACGGCCGCGGTCGGCGCGATCGCGGCCACCGTCGCCGCCCGGTGGGCCGCCGACCTCGGCCCACCCCTGCGGCGGATCGCGGGTGAGCGGGGGCTGCCCGTCGAGCCCGGCTGGCCGCGCATGCCCGCGGCCCGCGCCCCCGGGCCGCCGCCACCGGAGCCCGCCCCGCCGGGCCCCACGCTCGTGGCCGGGCTGGTCGAGGGCGCCGCGCTCGGGCGCCTCGCGTTGCTCCCGCTCGCCGCCCTGCCGCTCGTCGGGCTGCCCGCTCCGGGTGGCCCGGTGCTCGCTCCGCTCACCGCGGGCGTGGCGCTCGCCGCGCTGGCCGCGGCCGCCCGGGCCCGGTTCGCCGCCCTCCGGCGGGAACGGCTGCACCGCAGGGTCGAGCAGATCATCGCTGCGGCCGCCCGGGCCATCGAGTCCGACCTCGACCGCAGGCTCGTCGAGCTCGAGCTCGCCACATCCGCCGCGCTGGACGCCGCCGTGCTGCGCAGGCGCGCCGCCGTCGACCGCGAGCTGGCGTCGCTCGCCGCGGGGTCCACCGGTGGATGACCCCCGCCGGGTGCCCGACGTCGGCGGCGGGTTCGACACCGACGGCGACGGTGCCCCCGACACCGCGGTCGGCGTCGACGGGATCGACCTCGTGGTGGCCATCGACGTCGACGCCGACGGCGTCGCCGACCAGGTGCTGCGCATCGGCCCGGACGCGATGGTGCGGGAGCAGGCCGTCCACGGCTGGTTCACCGCACCGGACGACGCGGGCGATCAGTAGGTTGGTCGGGTGGTCCCCGATCGCATCGACCCGGAGTTCCGGGCCCTCCCGCTCACCGCGCTCGCCGATGCCGCGCTCGGCCGGGCGCGCGAGCTCGGCGCCCAGCACGCCGACGTGCGCGTCGAGCGGATCCGCTCGCAGGGGATCGACCTGCGCGACGGCTCCGTCACCGGAGTCAGCGACTCCACCACCCTCGGCCTCGCTGTGCGCGTCGTCGTCGACGGGGTGTGGGGCTTCGCCTCCCACGTCGAGCTCACCCCGGAACGCGCCGCGGCCACCGCCGAGCGGGCGGTCGACGTGGCGCGCACCCTCGCACCGGTGGCCGTGGAGCGGGTCGTGCGGGCCGACGAGCCGGTGCACCGCGGTGCCGAGTGGGTGTCGGCCTACGAGGTCGACCCGTTCACGGTGCCGGTGCGCGACAAGGTGGCGCTGCTCGCCGAGTGGTCGCAGCGGCTGCTCGCGGCCGACGGCGTCGACCACGTGCACGCGGGCGTCGCCCAGGTGCTGGAGAACAAGTTCTACGCCGACACCGCGGGCACCGACACCCTCCAGCAGCGGGTGCGGATCGGGCCGTCCATCACCGCCACGGCCGTCGACCGCGCCGCGGGCGGCTTCGAGACCATGAGCTCGCTGGCCGCCCCCGCAGGCCGCGGCTGGGAGTACCTCACCGGCACCGGCTGGGACTTCGACGACGAGCTGGCCCGCGTGCCCGAGCTGCTCGCCGAGAAGGTGAAGGCCCCGTCGGTGGCGGCGGGCAGCTACGACCTCGTGATCGACCCCACGAACCTGTGGCTCACCATCCACGAGTCGGTGGGCCACGCCACCGAGTACGACCGGGCCATCGGCTACGAGGCCGCGTACGCGGGCACCAGCTTCGCCACCCCCGACCAGCTCGGCACGCTGCGGTACGGGTCGGAACTCATGCACGTCACCGGCGACCGCACGGTGCCGCACGGCCTCGCCACCATCGGCTACGACGACGACGGCGTGGCCACCACCGAGTGGGACCTCGTCCGCGACGGGATCC
Organism: Pseudonocardia zijingensis; assembly: GCF_042657305.1. Taxonomy (NCBI): domain Bacteria; kingdom Bacillati; phylum Actinomycetota; class Actinomycetes; order Pseudonocardiales; family Pseudonocardiaceae; genus Pseudonocardia; species Pseudonocardia zijingensis. The sequence continues at coordinate 41,547 of NZ_JBHSKO010000041.1, forward strand.
TCGTCGGCTACCAGCTCGACCGCACCTTCGCGCCGCGGCTCGGGCTCGAGCGCAGCAACGGGTGCGCGTTCGCCGACTCCCCCCACCACGTGCCGATCCAGCGCATGGCGAACGTGTCCCTGCAGCCCGATCCGGAGCGCGACACCACGGTCGACGAGCTGATCGCCGGCGTCGACCGCGGCATCTACGTGGTGGGCGACAAGTCGTGGTCGATCGACATGCAGCGCTACAACTTCCAGTTCACCGGCCAGCGCTTCTACCGCATCGAGGGCGGCCGGCTCGCAGGGCAGCTGCGCGACGTGGCCTACCAGGCCACCACCACCGACTTCTGGCGGTCGATGGACGCCGTCGGTGGGCCGTCCACGTGGCGGTTGCAGGGGGCGATGAACTGCGGGAAGGCACAGCCGGGGCAGGTCGCCTCGGTGAGCCACGGGAGTCCGGCCGCCCGGTTCCGCGGGGTGAACGTGCTGAACACGTTGGAGGAGGCCCGGTGAGAGCCCAGGAGGTCGTCGAGCGCACCCTCGCCGCGGGCCGTCACCTGCACGGCTGCACGGTGCTCGTGCGCGAGACGAGCGAGGTCGCGCTGCGGTGGGCCAACTCCACGATGACCACGAACGCGCACACCACGTCGCGGAGCACCACGGTGATCGCGTTCGTCGCGCTGGAGGGCGGTGTCGCGGCGGGCGTGGTCAGCTCGAGCGTCGCCGTCACCGACGAGTCCGGCCTCCAGGACCTGGTGCGGGCCGCGGAGGCCGCCGCGCGGGACGCGGGACCGGCCGACGACGCCGCACCGCTGGTCGAACCGGACACCACCGACCCGGCGTGGGACGAGCCGGCCGCCGAGACGTCGATCGGGGTGTTCGGCGGGTTCGCCGAGGGCCTCGCCGAGGTGCTCGCCGGGCCGCACCGGCAGTACGGCTTCGCCACCCACCAGCTCTCCACGGTGTGGCTCGGCACCTCCACCGGCATCCGCAGGCGCTGGGTGCAGCCCACCGGGTCCGTCGAGCTGAACGCCAAGACCGCGGATCTCACCGGCTCGGCGTGGACCGGGGCGTCCACGGCCGACTTCACCGACGTCGACGTCACGGCCCTCGCCGCCGAGGTCGACCGGCGGCTCGCCTGGAGCACCCGGCGCGTCACGCTGCCCGCGGGCCGGTACGAGACGCTGCTGCCGCCGTCGGCGGTGGCCGACCTGATGGTGTACCTCGTCTGGTCCATGGAGGGGCGGGCCGCGCAGGAGGGCCGCAGCGCGCTGGCCGGTCCGGACGGGCCGCGGGTCGGGGAGAAGCTCACGTCGCTGCCGCTCACCCTCGCCAGTGACCCCACCGCACCGGGGCTGGAGTACGAGCCGTTCCTCACCGCCACCCGCTCCGGCGAGGGGATCTCCGTCTTCGACAACGGAGCGCCCACCCGGCGCACGGAATGGGTCTCCGTGGGTGCGATCGGTGAGCTCATCTACTCCCGTGCCGAGGCCGCCGAGTTCGGCACCCGGTTCACGCCCCCCGGCGAGAACCTGCTGCTCACCGGCGGGTCCGACGCCTCGATCACCGACCTCGTGAGCCGCACCGAACGCGGCCTGCTGCTCACGTGCCTGTGGTACATCCGCGAGGTCGACCCCACCACACTCCTGCTCACCGGGCTCACCCGCGACGGCGTCTACCTCGTGGAGGGCGGCGAGGTGGTGGGCGAGGTCGACCACAACTTCCGCTTCAACTACTCGCCGCTCGACGTCCTGCGGCGCACCACCGAGGTCGGCGCCACCGGGCGCACATTGCCGCGCGAGTGGAAGGACTGGTTCACGCGCACGGCGATGCCGCCTGCGCGGGTGCCGGAGTTCAACATGTCGTCGGTCTCGCTGGGCCGCTGACCGGTCACCCGGCGGCATCACGATCAACTGGGTGGGGGAACGAATCGGCGAACGGCCCTCGGTTTGATCATCCGATCGGAGGTGTTCCCGGTCACAGAGAATGCGGCCGTTCGACCCCGGTCACCGCACCGGTCGGCGCGTCGCCGCCCCGATCGGCACCTCGGCCCCCCGGTTTGCCGTTGACTACCCCGATAGTGCGCCGCCGTCGTCGCCGGGTCGTAGGACCGGGAAGGGGCGAGGAGTGTCGTTCGAAGTCGTGAGCGCGTACACCCTGCTCGTCGGGGATGCCGATGAGCCCGCCACCGTCAGTGTGCACAGCACCGCCGATGAGGCCTGGCGGGCGCTCGACCGGGAGGTGCGCAGGCGCTGCGGCATGCGCCCCCGCCCGCGCCGCCGGTCCGACGCCGACGCCACCACCCGGCTCGCCAACGCCTGGCGGGCCGGCGACCCGGAGAGCCGGTACTGGAACGTCACCGTCCACCGCCTGCCGATCCCCCTCCCCGTGATCGCCCGGGAGGCGATGATCGCGGGCCGCTGAGCCGGTGCCCACCCCCGCTATGCCAGCAAGGTGGCTTTACTGGCGTATTCGGCCAGCAAAGCCACCATGCTGGCGTTCGGAGGCGGGGCGCCGCGGGCCGGGCGCTACTGCCGGCGGGGGGCGTACTGGCGCATGCGGTCCAGCAGGTCGTCGACGGTCATGTCGGGGGGCATCGGGGTGCCGGTGAGCGTGCGCAGGTAGAGCCCGTCGCCCACGAGTTGGGCGAGCCAGGCGAGCACGGGGTCGCCCAGCTCGTCGAGCAGGGCGGCGTAGCCGTCGGCGTCGACCTTCGCCAGTGCGTCGCGGACGGCCTGCCCGGTGGTGGTGCTGTCGGCCAGCCGGAGCACGGCGAGGTAGGTGCGGGTGAGGCCGCCGGGTGACGCGCCTCCGGGTGCCGAGGTGCGCACGTAGTAGGCGACGGCGCCGTCGGGTGCGTTGCGGATGGCCTCGGCGTCGGCGGCGCTGCGCTCGCGCAGCCGGTCGAGCAGGCCGGTGGCGAGGGCTTCCTTCGAGGCGAAGTGGTAGAGCAGTCCGCCCTTCGACACCCCGGCCGCCGCCACCACCGCGTCGAGGGTGACGGACGCGCCGCCGTGGTCGATCAGCAGCGTCTCGTACGCGTCCAGCACACGGTCGCGGACGGTCGGCACGCGGCGAGTCTAGGCCGTCCGGGGGGATGGGAATGTTCAGGCGTTCCAAACCGTCTAGACGGTACAGTCATGAATCCGTTCCCTCTCCTGGAAAGCCCGATGACCCTCGCCCTGCCCCGCCCCGTCCGCGCCGGTCGCCGGGAGTGGTGCGCCCTGGCGGTGCTGCTGCTCCCCACGCTCCTCGTGACGATCGACAACACCGTGCTCGGCTTCGCCCTGCCGGCGATCAGCGCCGCGCTGTCGCCGTCGGCCACGCAGCTGCTGTGGCTGGTGGACGTCTACCCGCTCGTGCTGGCCGCACTGCTGGTGACGATGGGCACGCTCGGCGACCGGGTCGGCAGGCGCCGCACGCTGCTGGTCGGCGTGACCGGTTTCGGCGTCGTCTCGCTCCTCGCGGCCTTCTCCACGGACGCCACACACCTCGTGGCCGCCCGCGCGATGCTCGGGTTCTTCGGCGCGATGCTGATGCCGGCCACCCTGGCCCTGCTGCGCACGCTGTTCCGGGACCGTGCGCAGCGCCGGTTCGCGGTGGCGGTCTGGGCCACCGGGTTCGCGGCGGGCTCTGCGCTCGGCCCGATCGTGGGCGGGTTGCTCCTGCAGCACTTCTGGTGGGGCTCGGTGTTCCTGGTCAACGTGCCGGTGATGCTCGTGATGCTGGTGCTCGCACCCGCGCTGCTACCGGAGTCGCGCATGGCGCGCCCCGGCCGGTTCGACCCGCTCGGAGTGGTGCTGTCCGTGCTCGCGATGGCCCCGGCCGTGCTCGCGGTGAAGATCGTCGCGCACGACGGCGTCACCGCCGCGGCCGCGCTCGCGCTCCTCGTCGCGGTGGCCTCCGGGGCGCTCTTCGTGCGCAGGGCGCAGGCCCGCCGCGCCGCGGGGGAGGAGCCGCTGCTCGACGTCAGCCTGTTCGCCTCGCCGGTGTTGCGGCTGTCCGCGCTGGCGAACGCCACCACGATGTTCGCCTTCACCGGCCTGCTGTTCTTCTCCGCGCAGTACCTGGTGCTCGTGCAGGGGATGACGCCGATGGACGCGGGCATCGTGCTGGTGCCCGGGTCCGTCGTGACGATCCTCTCCGGTCTGGCGGCAGCGCGGCTGGGGAGGCGCTACCAGCTGCGTGTCCTGGTGCCGACGGGGCTGGTGCTGGCGGCCGCCGGGTACGTCATGTGCGCGCTGCTGTGGACCGGCCCGGCCGTCGCGGTGCTGGTGGTGGCGAGCGTGCTGGTCGGTGCGGGGATCGGCCTGTCGGAGACGGTCACGAACGAGGCGATCCTCTCGGCGGCGCCCGCCGACCGCGCCGGTTCGGCGTCGGCGGTGTCGGAGACGGCGTACGAGGTGGGTGCCGTGCTCGGCACCGCGGTGCTCGGCAGCGTGCTCTCGGCGGTGTACCGGGCGGCCGTCGAGGTGCCGAGCGCGGTCGGGCCCACCTACGCGGCGGCGGCCCGCGAGACGCTGGGCGGTGCGGTCGACCTGGCGCACCGGCTCACCGGTACGCCGGCGGCCGAGCTGCTGTCCTCGGCCCGGTCGGCGTTCACCGGCGCGGTGGGCATCACCGCCGTGGCCGGCACCGCCGTGCTCGTCCTCGTGGCCGTGACGGTGTTCACCGGCCTGTCCCGGAGCCGCTGAGGCTGCGGGGTCAGGTACCGCGGAGCAGCCGGACCACGTCGACAACCTGCCGGCCGAGCGGGCGCAGCACCGGCAGCCGGGAGAGCCGGACGAGCCGGGCCACGATCGGGACCGTGCGGTCGACGAGCAGGCGGGTGCGGGCGGCGTCGGCGGAGGTGTCGTGCACCCAGAACAGCACGACGCCCAGGTGTTGCAGCCACAGCAGCTCGGGCAGCTCGCGCCCCAGCTCGGCGTCGACGTCGACCCGGGCGCCCTCCAGCACATCGCGGTAGAGGTCCACCGCGGCGTCGCGGGCGGGCCCGGACTGCGGGCTGAAGGGTGACAGCGGGTTGCCGGGCTGCGCGGCCACCGCGAAGAACCGGCCCGCGAACGCCCGGTAGGGCTCCGCCACGGTGATCCAGGCGTTCAGCGTGAGCCGGAGCCGCTCCGCGAGGTCGGAGCGGCCCGCCAGCTCCGGCAGCGCGGCGGCCCGGTGCTCGGCGACGAGCTGGTCGTAGAAGCCCTGGACCAGCTCGTCCTTGGAGGAGAAGTAGTAGTAAGCGTTGCCCACCGAGACACCGGCGCGCTCGGCGACCGCGCGCATCGTGGTGCCCTCGAACCCGTGCTCGCGGAACAGCTCCAGGGCGGCGGTGACGATGGCGTCCCGCGTGCTGCCGCGAGCCGTGGTCACTGCCGTCCCGGCTCGTCCCCGGTGCGGGCGGGGCCGATGCCGCGGTCGGCGAGCCGCTCCTGGACCTGCTCGGAGATCTCGGCGGCCCGCCTGCGCTCACGCACCCGGATGAGCACGAGCATCGAGATGCCGTACGCGATGCCGAGCGTCAGCAGCACCACGCCGAGCTTGAGGACGAACGTCTGCACGGGATTGCCGCCGTCGACGTCGGTGACCGAGATGATCGCCAGCACCCCGAGCGTGACCAGGTGGAACAGCACGGAGAGCAGGAGGTTGACCGAGCGGGTGACCTTCTCGTCGTGGAACACCTCCTGCAGGAACGGCTCGCCGGCGCGAACGAGGAGACGGCCCACGAGGAACGTCAGCGCGACGGACACGGCGAGCAGGACGAGGTACTGGGTCATCTCGGCCATCGGCCCTCCAGGTTTTGAACATGTTCAACACTACGCGCCCTGCGTGGTGCCGTCCACGTTCGCGGAGTGATCGCCGGGTGCGGGCACTCACTGCACACGGGGTACCCGCGCAGGGGCCCGTCTACCCGTCGAGGAGCGGTGCGTCGGGAATCACGAGGAAAGCGCTTTCGATTCTTCTGAATCGATTACCTGATCGGTCTTGTGAGTGAGCCGACAGGCACTCGTCGTGCGTCGTTCCGGAGTCCGCAGGTACCGTCGAGTCCCATCTCTCCAGAGCACACCCGCCCGAATCACGGGTTGGGTGTGCGCAGCATTTCCAGGTCCGGGAAGCCGGCGAGGAGCGAGGACGATATGACTGCGATGACCGTGTCGGGGATCGACGGGGCGCCCACCGCGAACGCTGAGCTGCTCTCCTGGGTGCGGGAGGTCGCGGAGCTGACCACGCCCGACCGGGTCGTGTGGTGCGACGGATCCGACGAGGAGTGGGACCGCCTGACGGGGCAGCTCGTCGAGGCGGGCACGTTCGTGAAGCTCGACGAGGCGAAGAAACCGAATTCGTTCTGGGCCGCCTCCGACCCGGACGACGTCGCCCGGGTGGAGGAGCGCACCTTCATCTGCACCGAGGAGGAGGTCGGGGCGGGCCCCACCAACAACTGGGTCGCCCCGGCCGAGATGAAGAGCACGATGACGGAGCTCTACCGCGGCTGCATGCGCGGCCGGACGATGTACGTCATCCCCTTCTGCATGGGGCCGACCGACGCGGAGATCCCGATGCTGGGCGTCGAGATCACCGACTCCGAGTACGTGGTCGTCTCCATGAAGATCATGACCCGGATGGGTGCGTCGGTGTTGCCGCTGTTCGCCGACCGCGGCGACTCGTTCGTCAAGGGCCTGCACTCCGTGGGCGCCCCGCTCGAGCCCGGCCAGAAGGACGTGCCCTGGCCCTGCAACGAGACGAAGTACATCAGCCACTTCCCGGAGACCCGGGAGATCTGGAGCTACGGGTCCGGGTACGGCGGCAACGCCCTGCTGGGCAAGAAGTGCTACGCGCTGCGGATCGCCTCGGCCATCGCCCACGACGAGGGCTGGCTCGCCGAGCACATGCTGATCCTGAAGTTGATCTCCCCCGAGGAGAAGGCCTACTACGTGGCGGCGGCGTTCCCGTCGGCGTGTGGCAAGACCAACCTCGCGATGCTGCTGCCCACCGTGCCGGGATGGCGGGCCGAGACGATCGGCGACGACATCGCGTGGATGCGTTTCGGTGAGGACGGCCGACTCTATGCGGTGAACCCCGAGTTCGGCTTCTTCGGAGTGGCACCGGGCACCAACTGGAAGACCAATCCGAATGCAATGCGAACGATCGAGAAGGGTAACTCGCTCTTCACGAACGTCGCACTCACCGACGACGGCGACGTGTGGTGGGAGGGTCTCGAGGGCGACCCGCAGCACCTCACCTCGTGGCTCGGCGAGGAGTGGACCCCCGACTCCGACAAGCCCGCCGCGCACCCGAACTCCCGCTACACCACGCCGATCTCGCAGTGCCCCGTGGTCGCGCCTGAGTGGAACGACCCGAAGGGCGTGCCGATCTCGGCGATCCTGTTCGGCGGCCGGCGCAAGACCACCGTGCCGCTGGTCACCGAGTCCCGCGACTGGCAGCACGGCACGTTCATGGGCGCCACCATGTCGAGCGAGATGACGGCGGCGGCCAAGGGCGGCAAGGGCCAGGTGCGGCGCGACCCGATGGCGATGCTGCCGTTCCTCGGCTACAACGTCGGCGACTACTTCCAGCACTGGCTGAACGTCGGCAAGGGTGCCGACGCCGGCAAGCTGCCGCGGATCTTCTACGTCAACTGGTTCCGCCGCGGCGAGGACGGGCGCTTCCTGTGGCCCGGGTTCGGCGAGAACTCCCGCGTGCTGAAGTGGGCGGTCGAGCGGATCGAGGGCAAGGCGGCCGCCACCGAGACGGCCATCGGCTACGTGCCCACGCCCGACGCGCTCGACCTCGACGGCCTCGACGCGCCCGCGGAGGACATCGAGGCGGCCCTCGCGGTCGACCCCGAGGAGTGGAAGGCCGAGATCCCGCTCATCGAGGAGTGGTTCGAGAAGGTCGGTGACCGCCTGCCCACCTCGATGCGCGACGAGCTGGAGGCGCTCAAGCTCCGCCTCGGCGCCTGACGCACCACCCACCCGTAGTTCAGGAAAGCCACATTCAGGGCCGCAGCGGCCCTGAATGTGGCTTTCCTGAACTTCCCCGGCGGGCCCGCGCTCGTACGATGACCCGGTGCGCGCCTCGCACCTGCTCCTCCTGGTGCCGTTCCTCGCGCTCGGCACGCCGTGGTTCAACGCCGTCGAGCCGCGGCTGTTCGGCGTGCCGTTCTTCTACTGGGCCCAGTTCGCGTGGATCCCGGTCACCGTGGTGTGCCTCGCGGCGGTCCATCTCCGCACGCGCCACCGTCCGGATGCGTCATCCGACGGTCATCGACCGTTCACCGCTCCGTAACGACCGTTTGTCGACTGTCGGCGTACTGCGCGCGCGTCGTAACCGTTTACGACGCCTGTCACCCACCGGTTCGTCCCACCGCACCACGATCGGGTGGCCGGACGCCGCGGTGAGTGGCCGTTCCGGCGCTCCGTGACCGCTGACCGCTGTCGTCCCGCGACCCACGAGTGAAACATTCGGGTCGCGCCCACGATCCACGAGGGTGACCACCGCCGGCGCGGTGGCAGCGGAGGTGACCACGTGTCCGATGCCGGAACGACGCATCAGAGCGGCGGGGACGACGACCTCGCCGTCTTCGTCGATCGTCTCGCGGCCGCGGGAACGGACCAGCCCACGATCGACGCCCAGACGCAGATCCACCACGCGATCGCGACGGGCGCCACCCCACCGGGGATCCGCAGGCTCGCGGAGGCGCTCGCCGCCTCCGTCGCCGAGCTCCCGCCGCCTCGCAGACCGGTGGAGGACACGGCGTCGGTGGTCTCGGCGGTCCATGACAACACGCTGGTCGTGCTCGAGGACTTCGACGCGGCCGCCACCGCGCGCGCCGTCGCCGCGCTGCTCGCCGACGGCCGCCGCGTCGTCGTCACCGGTGCGGTGCCCGCGCAGCTCGCCGAGGTGCGCTCCGCGCTGCCGGCCGAGGCCACCGACCAGGCGCTCCCCCACCTGCCCGCGCTCGCACCGGCCGAGCTGCGCGAGCTGAGGCGCCTGCTGGCCACGTCCACACCGGAGCGGCGGGCCCGGGGCGAGCAGCTCCTCCCGCCGGAGTCGGCCCTCCCCGGCGAGGTCGAGGTCGCGCAGCTGTGCGCGCTGGCCGCGGGTTCCGAGGCCGCGGGCGACGGCACCTGGATGTTGCCCACCTTGCTCGCCGACCTCGACGAGGAGCGGCGCGCCGCCGTCACCTCGGTGGCCGAGCGCGCCGACAGCGCGCTGGCCGACATGCCCCCGCGCGGGGAGCACGAGTGGGCGTGGCAGCTGCTGTCCGAGCTGATCTACGAGCGGCACCGGGCGGAGTTCGACCAGATCCTGGAGGACACCGCGGAGGTCATCGCCGTCCTCGACCGCACCCGCTCCGAGCCGCCGGTGACCTTCATGGCCGCGCCGCCGCCGGGTGCCATTGGGGTGCTCACGCGCTACGGCGAGTTCCTCGCCGCGGGTGGCCGCTCGCGCTCCTACTTCAAGTCGGCGGCACAGCGCGAGGTCCAGCCCGTCCTCGAGGTGGCCCGGATCGGCGAGCGGCAGCCGGAGACCGAGGAGGACATCGAGCGCATCACCGAGTACCTGGAGCTCGTCGAGCGCCAGGCGCGCGTCGACGTCGCGTGCGGCGAGCTGGGCGTCCCCGTGCCCGCCGACGAGAACGAGCTGGTGGAGATCAACGACGGGCTGGCCAAGGTGGCCACAGCGGCCCGTGCGGTGGGCGCCCTCCGTCATGACGTGCTGTTCCTCGCCCCCGACTCGCCGCTCGCCGTCCCGGATGTGGAGGCCACGCAGCAGGTGGCTGCGGGGATCCTGGAGTTCGCGGTGCACGGGTCGGGGGTCGACGCCGCCCGTCGCCTCGACGCGCTCGCCGACGAGCTGGCCGAGCTGAGCCCGGTCACCGTGCGGGCGCCGGAGCACGAGCAGGCGATCGATGCGCTGCGGGAGCGTTCCGGGGCCGGCTACGCGGCGGCCCTCGACGCGCTCGGCGCCGCCCGCCGGGAGGCCCAAGACGAGCAGGTGCGGGTGGGGCTGCTGGAGCGGCTGGGCGAGGGAGCCCCGCGGCTGGCCGAGGCCTGGACGGCGCTCGCGGAGTCCACGCCCGCCGCGCCGCTCGGGTTCGCCGCGTTCGTCCCGGTGGAGCCGTTGCTGTCGAACGTGCCCCCGGCCGACAGCGCGGACGTCGTGCTCGTGCTCGGCGCTGGTGGGCTCGGAGTGGAGCGGTTGCTGCTCAGCGCGGTGGCGCCCCGGGTCGTGGCCGTCACCGGCGGCGGTGACGAGGTCGACGACCCCACGTTCCTGAGCGTGTTGCAGCGTGCCTCGGCGCTGGTGATCCGCGGTCCGGCCAAGGGTGGCCGGGTGGTCCCCTTCAACGGCGGCGCGGCCCGCGCCTCCACGCCGGTGGGCCAGGCCGGCGCCTAGGGAGTGTCTGGTGGATCATGGAAGCCAGGTGAGCAGGGCTGCGAGGTGGAGCGCTCCGAGGTAGTTGCGGGCGTGCCGGTCATAGCGGGTGGCCAGTCCTCGCCAGTGTTTGAGCTGGCA
>NZ_JBHSKO010000042.1:0-42333 GCF_042657305.1 Pseudonocardia zijingensis
TTATCACCGCGGGAGAGCCGTCTAGGGTTGGACACCGACATCCTCCTGTCGTGGTTGGGACACCAAGCCCGAGCACCACAACAGGGGGATGTCCTCGTTTTCAACCACTCAGGCACTTACTAGGCCCCGGGGTGAGTTCAGGCCGCGAGGTCCGAGGAGCAGCCGGTGCACGTCCGGCCCAGGGCGCCATCACACGCCCATGATCGCCGGCTTGGCGCGTTTTCCGACGTGTCTCGTCGGGTTTTGCGCCAAAGCAATGATCATTCCTCCTTTGGAGATCACTAGCGACCATTTGCCCTTGATCGACGCCCCCGGAGCGCAAATCTGGCCCATGATCAGGGAGTTGGCGCATTCCCGTGTCGATTTCGCCCGGGAATGCGCCAAACCCGTGATCATGCCCGCGACACCGGCCGGAGGTGGCGCCGCGCGCCCACCGGGCAGGCCCTGCCTGCCCACGTGAATGCCCCGCACGATGCGCGGCGCCACCGGAGGCCCCAGGCCCGCGGCGCCTCTAGCGCTGCGCGTAGCGCGTGCGGACGACGTAGAGGCCGGTGAGGGAGATGAGCGAGACGATGATGTAGTAGTAGCTGGGGGCGGCGAGCTGTCCGGTGAGGCCGAGCAGCCAGGTGAGGACGAGCGGCGCGATGCTGCCCAGCAGCGTGACACCGAGGTTGTAGGCCACGGACATGCCCGACCCGCGCACCTCGACCGGGAACAGCGAGTTCATCAGCCCGGGGAGCGGGGCGAAGTAGAAGGTCATGATCACGCCGAGCACCGCGATCACGCCGACGAGCACCGGCATCGTGGGGAAGTTGATCACCAGCTGGAAGAGCGGCCACGCGAGCACGAAAGCCGCGACGGCCGCCACCGTCATCACCTTCGCCGGCCCGACGCGGTCGGCGAGGTTCCCGACCAGGGGCGACCCGATCAGGCCGATGGTGCCCGCCACCACGCCGCCGAGGAGCGCCGCGAGGGGCGAGATGCCCAGGTTCTTCACGGCGAAGGTGGGCATGTAGAGGATCATGTAGACCGACAGCGTGGCCACGCCGATGCACGCGGCACCCGCGAGCACCCGGCCGTAGTGGCGGGTCACCATCGTCCGCACCGGGGACGGATCGTCCTGGTTGCGGGCGAGGAATTCCTCGGTCTCGCTCATGCGGGCGCGGATCCAGAGGCCGACCGGGCCGACGAGCAGACCGATGATGAACGGCAGCCGCCAGCCCCACGACTGCAGGGCCTCCTCGCTCAGGCTCGTGGTCAGGGTGAAGCCGAACGCCGAGGCGAGCAGGAGGGCGGCGCTCTGGCTGGCGATCTGCCAGGAGCCGTAGAAGTTCTTGCGGTGCGGCGCGGTCTCGACGAGGAACGTGGTGGCGGTGCCGAACTCACCGCCCGCGGAGAAGCCCTGGATGAGGCGGGACAGGAGGATCACGACCACGCCCCAGATCGGGACCGGTGGTGCGACCGCCATGAGGAAGGTGCCGACCATCATCAGCAGCAGCGTCAACGTGAGCGCGTTGCGCCGGCCGTGCCGGTCGGCGTACGCGCCCAGGACGAGCCCGCCCAGCGGGCGGATGAGGTAGGTGGTGGTGAAGGTCGCGAACGTGAGGATCAGGGCGAACAGCGGATCCGAATCCGGGTAGAACACCGCCGCGATCGTGGTCGCGAAGGTGGCGTACACGATGATGTCGAACCATTCCAGCGTGGCGCCGATGGAGCTGGAGATCACGGCCTTGCGCGCGGCGCGCAGCTGCGCCGGCGTGGCCGTTGCGGTGGGAGCGGTCATGACGGGGATCCATTCTCGAGGTACTGCACATCTGGGGACGGACCCCATCACGAACCTCAACTTCGCGTCGTGAAGTAGTCCACCAAGGTGTCGACCCAAGCGTTCAGATGCCGTTCGCCGCGCTCGGAACTCGCGGAATGCGGGTCGCCGAGGACGCCGTTCGCGGCCAGGCTCGCGGTGCCTTCCCGGAACAGCCGTTCCGCAGTGACGTCGTCGAACGCGCCCACGAAACCGGCCTCGGCATCGTCCATGCGCACCAGCTCGGGGTGGACCGCGAGCATGATCGACGTCTCCCACTCCCCCGCGTGTGCGCCGCTGGCCTCCACCGAGATGCCGTCCTGGGCGGAGACGGAGTGGAACACGTCCATGAAAGCGGCGAGGTCGGAGAACGGGACGAACTCCGTGGCGCCGATCCGGCCGTCACCCTCCTCTGCGAGCCGGGCGAGTGGGCCGTAATTGCCGCCGTGACCGGACAGCACGAAGACCTTCTCGACCCCGTGGGCGCCGAGGCTCGACACGCACGCCGCCACCTGCTCCTGGAACGCGCGTTCCGAGACCGACAGCGTTCCGGGGAACGCCATGTGGTGGGTGGACACCCCCACCGGGAGCGTCGGGCCGAGCAGGACGTGCGGCATCCGCTCGGCGACGCGCCGTGCCGTCTCGGCCGCGACGAGCGTGTCCGTGGCGAGGGGCAGGTGCGGTCCGTGCTGCTCGATCGCGCCGACGGCGATCAGCGCCGAGCGCTTGCCGGCATCCAACGCCGACCGCACGTCCGGCCACGTCATTCCGTACAGGGACTGGGGGTGCATCCGTCACCTTCGAAGAGATGGACAGGTCTTGCATATCAACCGGGTGCCTTACCCCATGACCTCCATCTCCGTCCAGATCTGCTCCGAACGCCGGATCGCCTTCTTGGTGCGTTCCGGATCGACGAGCGCGAGTTCCGTGCAGATCGCGTTGGCCACGACGATCGCCGGCACCATCGTGGGGAAGTAGGCGCCGCCTTCGGACGGCACCGTCAGAACGTGGGTCGCGGAGCGGGTCAGCCCGGTGTTCGGGTGATCGGATACGACCACAACGGTGGCGCCCCTCTTCCGCGCCGCAGCCGCCGCCCGCTTCATCCCCTCGTAGAGCCACCAGAAGTCGAAGATCAGGACGACGTCGTCGCCACCGAGACGCGCGACCGCGTTCGCCACGCCACCGGCCTCGGTCAGGTGCGCGCACGGATATCCCGCCAGCGAGCAGTTGCTCGCGAAGATGTGCGCCACCGCACCGAAACTGCCACCACCCAGCGCGAGACGCGTCGGCGCCGCCGCGAGACGGGCCGCGATCGTCGCGCAGATCTCGGCGTCCACGTCGAGCAGGGCGAGCGCCCGGCGATCGGCTTCGATGGATCGCTGGACCGGCCCGGACGCCGCCTCCCCGGAATGCCGGTCCGCGATCTCCACCAGGGTCAAGCTGCGCAGGTACTGGGCTCGCAACTCGTCCTGCAGCCCCGGCCACCCCGAGAACCCCAGGCCTTGAGCGATCCGCGTGACGTTCGACGCGTCGATACCCGCCATCTCCGCGACCTGCGCAGCACTCGAATACGACGCCCTGTCAGGCTGCGACAGCAACGTCCGGAGGAGCTGCCGACCCGCGGGTGTCGTCCCCCGCGCCTCCAGACCCTGCACCCACCGCTCGACCGACACGGCGGCACGGTAATGCAGGGATTGCTGCGAAGACAAGATGCTATCCGCAAACGCTGCGAACCGTTGCACGGAAGATGAGGGAGATCCCCGTGCCTGTGCCACGATCATCACCGACGAAGGTGCGGCGAGGGCATCGGGGGGATGCGTGGAGCCGATCGAGGCCGGCGGGCCGGAGCAGGCCGGGCGCTATCAACTGCATGGACGGCTGGGAGCAGGCGCAACCGGGACGGTGTACCTCGGCGTCGCGCCCGACGGCGTACAGGTGGCGGTCAAGGTCGTACACCCCGGCCTCGCCCGTGACCCGCAGTTCCGGGCGCGGTTCCGGCGCGAGATCGACCTCAGCCGGCGGGTCGGCGGGCCGTGGGTGGCAGAGGTCGTCGACGCCGACCCGAACGCCGAGCCACCCTGGGTGGCCACCCGATTCGTCCCCGGGCCGTCGTTGGACACCGCGGTCCGCGCGGGCGGCCCGTTCGGTGTCGACGGCGTCCGGGCGTTCGGCCACGTCCTGGCCCGCGGCGTGGAGTCCGTGCACGCGGCCGGGGTGGTGCACCGGAACCTGAAGCCGTCGAACGTGCTCCTCGACGCCACCCACCCCCGGCTGGTCGATTGCGGCTTCTCACCGGCGGCGCTCGAGAATCCGGCGTTCACACCACCGGAGCAGCTCGCCGGGCAGGAGATCACCACCGCCGCGGACGTCTTCTCGTTGGGGTCGGTGCTGTACTTCGCCACAACGGGACGCAGCCCGTCCCGCGAGCCTGACCTGAGCGCGCTGCCCGATCCGTTGCGCGCCCCCATCGCGGCCTGCCTCGCCACCCGGCCGCAGGACCGGCCCTCCGCGTCCGAGGTCGGCCGGCTCCTCGAGCCGCCACACCCCGGACCGGTCGTCGCGCTGCCGCAACCTCCCGCGCAGCCCGCCACGCCGACCCGTTACCCGCGGCGCCGCAACTGGCTGATCGGCGCCGTCGCCGTGGCGACCGTCGCGGCAGTGGCATTCACCCTGCCCGCGGTGCTCTCCGAGCCGGCGCCACCTGCACCACCGCCGCCACCGCCCCCGCCCTCCGCATCCGCTGAAACCCTGCCGCCGCCCCAGGTGCGCGTGATCACGACCCAGCCGTTGTGGGAGCACTGGGGAGATCACGTGTTCGACCCGTCCGGCGAGTACGTCCACCTCACCTTCCCCGCCGGCCTCTCGACGACGAACGGGTGCAGTCCACCAGGGGTGCGCGGGACCTGCCTCGAGATGCGGTCGGCCGTCGGGGTGGAGCGATCGACCCCGATGTTCCTCGAAGGACTGGCGTCGATGGAGAACTCGCTCGCCATCGCCCCGGACGGCCGCCGGATCTTCCTCGCGGCGACGACCCTCTCCGAGAACCAGGTCCACGTCGCGGTCGTGGATCCGCACACCAGATCACTCACCCACCTGATCCCGACCGGCGGCGCCCCCATCGTGCCCTTCCAGAGCCTCACTCACCCCGAAGCCCTGGCGAGCGCCCCGGACGGCACCCGCGCGGCGCTCGCCCGCGGCGACACCGTGACGATCGTCGACGTCGAGACCTCCTCGGCCCGCCCCATCACGATCACCGGGCAACCGGCAGGCGGCGTCCCGAGCTACAACGGCCCCATCTCCGACATCGCCTTCACCCCGGACGGGAAGCAGATCCTCGTCGCCACGGACACGGGGCTCGAGATCATCGACGTCGACGCAGGCCGCGTGACCAGCACCGCGCTGGGCGGGACGGCCGTCGGCGTCGTGGAGGTCGTGCCGGACGGCTCGCGCGCGCTCATCGCGACGTCGACCGACGTCCTCACGGTGGATCTCCCCACGGTCCGGGTCGCCCCGTTGGCACGGCTCGGCGAGCCGGGGGAACTCCCACTCACCGACCTCGCGATCTCCGCCGACGGCCGGAGGGCGTTCGTGACGGGCAAATCGCTGTGGGTCGTCGACACCGCCGAGGGGGCCGTCACGGAGGTGCAGCTCAGCGGCGGGCTGGGCGGAACGTTCGAGGACGTCGACCTGAGCCGGACCCGCAACGCCGGAGCGGTGCTGGACAACGACAACGTGTACTTCTTCGAGTGGATGTGACGGCACGAGCGTTCCGCGGAACGTCAACGGTCGCCGCGGTGCGGCACTCGCCCGACCGCCACGCAGAGGGGGATGCTGACCCACGGACGATCGGCGCGGGCGTCGAGCCGGGTGAAGGCGGCTGACCACCGCTCCAGGTCCTCGGCCGACGCCTGGCCGGCGGCCTGCAACGCCTCGCGCGCCGCCCACGCCGGGCCGCGCCAACCGGCAGGGACCCGCGGCACCGAACCTCCGAAGCGGAACTGCTCCACGACCAGCCCGGCGCCTTCGAGCAACGCGCCGAGCGAGCGGCCGACGGTGACGTCGTTGCCCAGCTCGTCGTGGTAGGCGCGGTAGCGAGCGTCCAGCTCGACCAGGTCGGGATCCGGCGGGTTGATCCACAACGCGGTGAAGTCGACATCGACCAGGTAGACGATGCCTCCGGGCCCGGCCAGGTCACGCAGATGCGCCACGATCGCGGCCTCCCTGCCACCGTTGTGGGAGAGCACGTGGCGGCACATCGCCACGTCGTACTCCCCGAGGGGCAGGCCGGTCGCGGCCGCGTCCCCGCGGGCGACGCGGGCCTGCGGGAGATCCGCGACCTCCGCAGCGGCGACAGCGACCACGTCGGGCGCCTGGTCCACCCCGTCCGCGCGGCCCGCCGCCCCGACCTCGTGGGCCAGCAGCCGCAGCACCGCACCGGGTCCGCACCCGACGTCCGCCACGGCGGCGCCGGCACGGATCCCCGCGGCGGCCCAGATCTCGGCTTCGTCCGACCTCGCCAGCTCGGCCATCATCCGGTAGCGGGTTCGTTCGGCTTCGCTGAGCTTCAACGCGTACGTCACGGCGCACCCCTCACGGTCCGGTTCGGTTGAGACACCGGGACGTTGCTCGCACGGGCTTGCACCGCTGTGACACCCGCTTGCACGGGAGTGGCTCGTCCGCTACGGGTGTACTGCTCGGCGGGGTTCCGCGGAACCCGGCGCGCGGCGCCGGTGCCGGGCCTGCCGGCTCAGTTCCGGTACACGTTCGTCTCCGCAAGGACCCGGCCCCCGTAGCCCGGCTCCCCCACGACGAGTTGCACCTCCACCCACGCGGCGCCGCCCTTGTTGGTCGCTTTGAGGGTCATCGAGTACTTCGCCGAGCGGTCGCAGACGTTCTCCGTCCACCTGGTCTGGTGCAGTTCGATGTAGTCCCACGTCTTGGCGCGGGTGAAGCGGCAGTCGGTCGGAGACACCGACTTGTGCTCACCCTGGACCAGGACGCTCTGGTTGTAGAAGGTCACCGTGCCGGTGGTGTAGGTGTTGCCGTAGGTGATGCGGAAGGACCGCACCGGGTTCGTGGCCGCCTCGGCCGCGGGCGCGGCCACGCTCAGGGCACTCGCCGACAGCAGCACACCGACGGCCGCAGACACCAGTCTCCGCACACGCTTGTTCATGCCCACCCACCCCGGGCCACCGCACCGGCGACCGCGCCTCGAAACCCATGATCGACACGGCATTCGATCACACGGATCCGCAGGTCGTCCACATGCGAACGCCGGTCACACCTCCTGCGGCCGCACGACGGCCATCGGGCAGGCGGCCCGGTGCACCATGGCGTGGCTGACCGAGTCCAGGAACAACCCGACGAGCTGTCCGTGCCCGCGCGACCCGACCACCACGAGCTGGGCCTGCTGCGACAACTCGAGCAACCGGTCCGCGGGGTGGTCGCGGCCCACGATCCGCTGCACGTCCACCCCGGGATGACGCCCGGTCCACCCGGCGAGGCGGTCCGCCAGATCGCGCTCCGCCCGTTCGGCGAGATCCTCCCACTGCGGTGCGGTACGCATGTCGCCGGGCGGGGCACCCCACGTGTGCACGGCGATGAGGGGCACGCCCCGCGCCGCCGCGGCGTCGAACGCGAAGGCGATCGCGGCCTCCCCCACGGGCGTCGCGTCCACCCCGAGGACGACCGGGGCGGCGCGGTCGTGCTCCGCACCCCGCACCACGACGACGGGGCACGCCGCCTGAGTCGACACCCCCACCGTCACCGAACCGGCGAGCACCCCGGTGATCCGCCCGTACCCGCTCCCCCCGACCACCAGCAGGTCCGCGTGCCGCGACTCGGCGGCGAGCACGGCGACGGGGTGGCCCGCCTCGACCTTCCGGTCGACCGGTACCGCGGCTGCGACCTCGGCCGCGGCGCGGGCGACGTCCTCCTTCGCCGGCTCGAGCAACGGTTCGATCGGGAAGCCGAGCACGGGGCGGTCGGAGGTGTTCACCGCGGCGACCAGGCGCAGTCCCACGCCCCGACGGGCCGCTTCGGCCGCGGCCCACCGCACGGCCTCGAGCGCTCGCGGTGAGCCGTCGATCCCGACGACGATCCACCCGCTCACGGCGACCGGCCGTGGTCGCCGGCGCGCTCGACCGAATCGACGACGGCGACCGGCCGATCGGCATCGCCCAGGACCTGCCGGCTCACCGATCCGAGCAGGATCCGGCGCACCATGCCCTTGCCGTGGGTGCCGACCACGATCAGCTGGGCGTCGTCGGACCGGTCGAGGATCGCGTCGGCGGCTGGGCCCTCCACCACGACCTGCTCCACGCTCACCGGCGGACCGCCCGGCTCCCGCGCCTCGTCGAGCGCCCGGGTGAGGGTGCCGGCCGCTTCCGCCTCGACGTCCGCCCGCATCCGCACCAGGAGCTCCGGGTCGGCCACCACCCGCAGCACCTGGTAGGGCACGTCGTAGGCGGCGACGGCCCGCACCGACGTCCCCCGCAACGCGGCCTCGCCGAGCGCGTAGCGCAGCGCCTTCGTGCCGAACTCCGACCCGTCGACGCCCACGACTATCGGGCCCGTCGTCGGGAGCTCGCCGGGTCCGACGACGACCAGCGGGCACCTCGCGTGGACCGTCAGCTGGTTGCTCACCGAGCCGAGCAGCACGCTCGCTGCACTTCCCAGGCCGCGGCGGCCGACGACGAGGGCGTCGGCACCCTCGGACGCCGCCGCCAGCACCGACGCGGGGTGGCCCGCCTGCGAGGTGGTGGTGCAGGTCAGGTCGGGCGCCAGCTCGTGGACGCGGGCCGCCGCGGCGTCGAGCAGCTGGCGGGAGAACTCGATGAACCACTCCACGGGCTGGCTCGCCACGGCGGCCTGGTAGCCGTAGAAGTCGACACCGGCTGTGACGCTGTAGGTGTTGACGAGCTCGAGCTGCTCACCGCCGAGGCGCGCCCGGGCCACCGCCCACTCGAGCGCGTTGCCGCTGGGCTCCGAGCCGTCGATGCCGACGACGATCCGACCGGTCATGGGATGACCTCCTCGCGAGGGCCGCCGGAACCGAACCTAGCCCGCGGACGAGCCCGCCCGCACGTCGCTCGCTCGGCGCGCCGGGGGGATCGGCCGGAGGTCGGCGCCGGCCACGACCCGGTTGCGGATGGTGCCGATGCCCTGCACGGCCATCTCGACCACGTCGCCGATCGCCAGCGGCGGCGGGTCGTTCCGGCTGCCGCGGCGGTTCCACAGCTCCATGAGGCAGCCGTTGCCGCAGGTGCCCGAACCGAGCACGTCGCCGGGGCGGACCCAGGCGCCGCGGGAGGCGTAGGCGACCAGGTCCTCGAACCGCCACGCCATGTTCGCGAGGGTGTCCGAGCCGATCTCCACGTCGTTGACCGACACCGTCATCCGCAGGTCGAACCGGTCGTCACGGCGGTGGGGCTCCAGCTCGTCGGCGGTGACCAGCCAGGGGCCCAGCGTCGTTGCACTGTCCTTGCCCTTCACCGGGCCGAACCCGAGCGCCATCTCGGCGAGCTGCGTGTCGCGCGCGCTCCAGTCGTTGAAGACGAGGTAGCCGGCGATGTGCTCGCGGGCCTGTTCGGGGGTCAGGTCGCGACCCGCGCGCCCGATGACGGCGGCCACCTCCAGCTCGAAGTCGAACAGCTCGCAGCCCGGCGGCACGGGGACGTCGTCGTGCGGGCCGACGACGCCGTTCGGGTTGGAGAAGTAGAAGACCGGGATCTCGTAGAGGCCCGGGTCGCCGGTCGCGTCCGGTCCGCGGCCCAGCGCCATCCCCTCGATGTGCTGCTCGAACGCGATGAAGTCGCGCACCGCAGGCGGGCGCAGCGGCGCGGTGAGCGCGACGTCGGGCAGCGACCTGGTGTCGCCGCCCGCGCGGGCCTGCGCCGCCGCGACCTCCAGTGACGTGGGCGCGTCGGCGAGCAGGTCGACGAGGCCCGTGCCCGGCGGCAGCGCGTACAGCGTCTCACCGTCCAGCAGGCCCACCCGGGTGGTGTCGTGCTCGGTCCAGGCCGCGAACCGCATGTGTCCTCCGTGCTGGTGTCAGGGGCGATCAGGATCAGCGGGCAGCAACCCCTCACGGACGGCCACGACCGCGGCCTGCGTCCGCGAGGACAGCCCGAGCTTGCGCAACACGTTGCTGACGTGGGTGCGGACCGTGCGTTCGGAGATCACCAGCTCGTCGGCGATCTCCTGGTTCGACCGGCCCTTCGCCACGAGCGCCAGCGCCGCGCGTTCGCGGTCGGTCAGCGAGGCGATTCCGGTCGCGGGCGACAGGACCTCCTGCGTGAGCCTGCGGGCCACCATCGGATCCAGGAAGACACCGCCGCGCGCGGCCGCGCGGATCGCCTCGACGATCTCCGTCGGCTTCGCGTCCTTGAGCAGGAACCCGGTCGCACCGCTCGCGAGCGCGGCGTGGACGCGTTCGCGCTCGCCGAAGCTGGTCAGCACGACCACGCGGATCGTCGGGTGCCGCTCGAGGATGCGCGCGGTGGCGGCGACCCCGTCGAGCCCCCGCATGAGCAGGTCGATGAGCACGACGTCGGGGAGCTCGCCGTGCCCGGCCATCGTGGCGAGCTTGTCCAGCGCCTCCTGACCGCTCTCCGCCTCAGCGGCGACCTCGATGTCGTCGTAGCCGACGAGGTAGGCGCGCACGCCACGGCGCACCACCGAATGGTCGTCGACGAGCAGGACCCGGATGGATGCGTTCCGCTCCCTCGCGACGGTCTGGTCGGTCATCATGCACTCCTGCCCGAGCACGGAAGGCGGGCCGACGCAGATCCTTGCCGACGCCGACCCCGCGCGGTAAGACTGGCCGGCCTGGCGCCGGGTCCCGGCGCGGACGACAACGGGTGGGACGGGTGGCCGACCTCGACGAGCCGGACCGGGGCGACGCCGCTCGCCACGGGCAGCGCAGGCTCGCCGCCATCGCGCGAGCCGCTTCCAGCGTGGCCGACGCCGGATCGCTGCGCGTCACGCTCGACGAGGTCGCCCGCGAGGCCGCGCAGGCCGAGAACATCGCGGCCGTGCAGATCCTGCTCGTCGAGGGCGGCACCCTGCGCGTGGTCGGCAATGCCGGGTCCATCGACGGCGAGGGCTTCCCGGAGCGGTTGGAGCAGTGCCGCAGGCGAGGCGCCCAGCCGATGTTCGCCGAGGCGTTCCGCACCGCGCGCCCGGTCGTCGCGGCGCACCGCAAGCGCACCCTGATGGCCGACCCCGCCTGGGAGCCGCTGCACGAGGCGATGGGCGGGTCGGACTGGGACAGCCTCGTGGCCGTACCGCTGACGGTGCGCAAGCGCGTGCTCGGCGTGCTCAACGCCTACTACGCGCCCGGTGCGGTCCCGGACGCGGAGGCCGTCGAGTTCCTCGACGCCATGGCGGACCTCGCGGCCATGGCCGTCGACTCCGCGGACCTGCTGGCCCGCTCGCGGCGCGACGCGGCCGCCTCCGAGCGCGCCCGCATCGCCCGCGACCTGCACGACTCCGCGGTGCAAC
The DNA here is from genome assembly GCF_042657305.1 of Pseudonocardia zijingensis. Lineage (NCBI taxonomy): Bacteria > Bacillati > Actinomycetota > Actinomycetes > Pseudonocardiales > Pseudonocardiaceae > Pseudonocardia > Pseudonocardia zijingensis. Next base: position 11,306 of record NZ_JBHSKO010000042.1, read on the forward strand.
ACGTCTTCTCGATGCGGTTGCAGGCCTCGGCGCTGAGCGAGCAGGTCGACACGGCCGGCGACCCGCAGCTGGTCCGCGCCGTCGCCGACGAGCTCGCCGGGCTCGCCGAGCACGCACTGGCCGATCTGCGCGGCCTGGTCCTGCAGCTGCACCCGGCCGACCTCGTCGAACTCGGGCTGGCCGGGGCCGTGGAACGGCACGCCGAGTCGGTCGCGGCCGCGGCGGGTCTCGAGGTCGACGTCGACGCCGACCTGCCCGACCCCGACCTGCTGCCGGCCGAGATGCAGGAGGACCTGTTCCGCATCGTCCAGGAGGCCCTGCACAACGTGTTCCGGCACGCCGCGGCGACGCGGGCGGTCGTGCGGGTGCGCGTCCAGGACGACGCCGGTCGGGCCCACGTGGCGGTCGATGTCGACGACGACGGGGTCGGCACCGGGGGCCGGGCACCCCGCCCCGGCGCGTTCGGGCTGGTGTCGATGCGGGAACGCGCGCAGCGCTGGGGCGGCACGACGGCGGCGGGCGACGGGCCCACGGGGTTCCGGGTTCGCGTCCGGGTGCCGGTCCCGACCGTGGTGCACGGCCTCGACTGAGCGCTGGGACACGAACCCGGCCTCCGTACTCAGGCGGGTTCCCCGACGCGCTCGGCGCCGGCGACCGGCGCCGAGCCCGTCTCCGGGACCAGCCGCACGCACACCACGGTGAGCAGGCAGCACACCGTCAACACCACCGGCACGACGAGGCTGTCGCCCGGCTTCGCGCCGAGTGCCGCGAAGACCAGCGGCGCGAGCCCGGAGGCGATGCCGGCCAGGCCGAGCCCCAGCGACGCGCCGGTGTAGCGGACGCGCGCGGGGAACAGTTCGGCGTAGAGCGCGGCCATGGGGCCGAACATCGCGGTGTGGACGACACCCTGGCCGACCACGACGGCCAGCAACAACAGCGCGAACGAGCCGGAGTCGATGAGCGGGAAGATCGCGAACGCCCACCCGGCCATCCCCACCGCGCCGGCCACCACCACCGGGCGCCTGCCGATCCGGTCGGACAGCGCGGCGAACACCACCACCCCGACCGCGGCCACCACCGACGAGATCGTCAGCGCGTTCAGCACGGCCGACCGGGTGAACCCCGCGGCCACGGCGTAGGTGATGACGAAGACGGTCAGGGTGCCTTGCGCGACGAAGGCGCCGGCGCCCATGCCGACCGAGATCAGCAGGGCGCGCGGGTGCGCGCGCAGCACCTCGACGAGCGGCACCCGTGCCTTCTCCCGCTCCTGGCGGAAGGCGGGGGTCTCCTCGACCTTGGCCCGCACGAACAGCCCCACGGCGAGCAGCACCGCGCTGAGCAGGAACGGGATCCGCCAGCCCCAGGCGACCAGCGCGTCGTTGCCGACGGCGGCTGCGACGACCGTCAGCGCGAGCGTGGAGAGCACGGTGCCGCTCGGAGCGCCCGAGAGCGTGAAGCTCGCCCAGAGGCCGCGGCGCGAGGTGGCGTGCTCGGTGGAGATCAGCACCGAGCCACCCCACTCCCCGCCCAGCGCGATCCCCTGCAGGATGCGCAGCAGCACGAGCAGGACCGGTGCCCACACCCCGATCGTCGCGTAGCCGGGCAGCAGGCCGATCAGCACGCTGACCGTGCCCATCACCGTCATCGACACGACCAGCGTGCGCTTGCGGCCGATGCGGTCGCCGAAGTGGCCGAACAACGCCGCGCCGACGGGCTTCGCCGCGTAGCCGGCCACGAGCGTGCCGAAGCTGGCGACCACCCCGGCGGCCGGGTCGACGCTCGGGAAGAACACGGTGTTGAACACGACCGCGGACGCAGTCGCGTAGAGCAGGAAGTCGTAGTACTCGATCACGCTGCCCAGGTAGCTCGACGTGACGGCGCGGCGCAGCTGGGTGGGAGGACGGTCGGCGGGTGCGGACATCGCGGTGGCCTCTCTGCCGTGCGTGATCCGGGCGGTGCGAGGCAGAACCTATGTACGCCGGGTCATGCGCCGACAGGCTCGGATGACCGGGCGGCACGGGAGGTCTGCACGACGCGCACCGAGACATTTGTCGCGCCCCGTCCGGAGCCGCCGCCGGGCGGTGGGCGTCATCCGCGCGATCCCAGGACACCGGCGGGCTCCTAGCGTTCCGACCGAGGCCAGAGACCCACCGGAGGACCCCATGTCGACCAGCCCCGGCCAGCCGCTCGTGATCGTCGCCGCGGTCAACGGCGGGATGCAGCGCAGCCGCGACGGCGCCTTCGTGCCCGTCGACCCCGAGGAGATCGCGGAGGACGCGCGGCTGTGCCGCGAGGCGGGCGCGGCGGTCGTCCACGTCCACGCCCGCGACGAGAACGGCGCCAACACCGGTGACGTCGCCGTCTTCCGCGACATCATCACGCGCATCCGCGCACGCACCGACGTCCTCCTGCAGACCACGAACGGCATCGGCGTCCGGCGCGACCCGGCGACCGGGCAGCTGGTCTGGCCCTCCGACGAGGAGCGCCTCGCGCTGATCGACCTCGACCCCACCCCGGACCTCTACGGCGTCGCCGCCGGCACGACCGACTTCTGGCACCCCGAAGGCGGCTACCCGACCGAGACCCCGTACGTCAACTCGCCGGAGTACCTCAAGAAGACCATCAAGGCGATCTACGACAAGCGGTCGACCCTGGAGTACGAGGTCGTCGACATGCACGTCATCGCCCGGCTGGCCCGCTACGCGGACGAAGGCCTCTTCGACCGCGACGCGAAGCACGTGTGGCTCCTGCTCGGCGGCGGGCTCGGCGACGTCGACGCCGACCCCGAGACGCTCGTCTTCATGCGCAACCTCGCGCTCAGCCGCTTCCCCAACGCCGTCTGGGGCGTGCTGGGGGCGGGCCGCGACAACTTCCGGTGGGCCACGCTCGGCATCGCGATGGGGTGCGCCACCGCACGGGTCGGGTTCGAGGACGGCCTCTACCGCGCCGACGGCTCGGTCGCGGGGCGCAACCACGAGCTCGTCGCGGAGCTGGTGCGGATCGCCGAGATCTACGGCCGGCGCCCGGCCACGCCGGACGAGGCCCGGGAGATCCTCGGGCTGAACCGCTGACCCACCGGGAAGTTCAGGAAAGCCACATTCAGGGCCGGAGAGGGCTTGAATGTGGCTTTCCTGAACCTCGGGGCACCGGGCAGGGGCGCCCGAGTTCGAGATCGATCGCCCGCGCGGCCGCGGCCCGCAGGCGGCGGTAGCACCGCTGGTACACCGCGGCGCTGCGCGCGGCGGGCCAGTCCGCGGCCAGGTGCTCTGCGGGCAGGCCCGGGTCGCTGCGCAGGACCCGCAGCCAGTCCGCGCCCAGCAGCGTGATCTGGCCCAGCGGGTCGCCCGGCCCGGGCCCGGCCGACCAGGCCCGGATGAACTCCTCGTGCCGTTCGCGGATCTCGTCGACCGGCCACGCGCGCCGGATGAAGTGAGCCACCCGCACGGCCGACATGGGCGAGGCCGCGAACCACTCCGCCAGCTCGGCGACCTCGTCGAGCCCCGCGTCGGCGAGGACCGCCGCCACGTCGACGGTGCCCGGGGCGATCCAGACCCCGTCGCGGAGCCCGCCGAAACCCGCCCACGTCAGCGTCGCGCGCACGCGGTGGCGCAGGTCGCGCCTGCTCTCCGGCATGGAGTAGCAGAGCAGCGTCCACTCCCCGTCCGGGTGCTCGAACGGCGCCGCGGCCGCCACGCGCCGGCGCGCCCGGCGAACCACCTCCTCGGCCCGGGGGGTGAGCCCGTAGTGGGCCACGCGGCCGACCTGGGTGCGCTCCAGCAGGCCGCGGCGCACCATCCGCGACAAGGTCGCGCGCGCCGCGGCCTCGGCGACGCCCAGGCCGCCGAGCAGGCGGACGAAGACCGCGGACGGGATCGGCGGGACGTCCCGGTCCAGCACGACGCCGCCGAAGAAGCTGAACAGCAGGGCCTGGGGGCGGTGCCCGCCCGGGTGCCCGGCCCGCTCCGCGCGGGGTCGGGTGTCCGCGGCGTCAGCCACCCGCCGAACCTCCCCCTCCTCGACCGTTGCTGCGGCGAGCCTTCCACGCGCTGACGTTAGACACAATCTTGACGTACGTCAGCGTCACTTCTAGCGTCTGGGTCGCTCGGGCCCCCGAGCACGGAGGTGCTCCCTCCGCTCGTCCGCTCGTTCAGCGCAGAAGCCCGGACGGAAGGTCGCCGTGCCCGATCCACTCCTGTCCGTCGAGGACCTCGCAGTCGAGTACGGCGGCGCCGTGCGCGCGCTGCGCGGGGTGTCCCTGACCGTCGAGGCCGGATCGGTGGTCGCCGTCCTGGGCAGCAACGGCGCCGGCAAGACCACGCTGCTGCGGGCGATCTCGCAGTCGTTGGGGAGCGTCGGCGGGCGGGTCACCGCGGGGCGCGTGCGCTTCGACGGCCGGGACCTCGCCGGGCACGACCCCTCCGCGGCGGTGCGCGCGGGGCTCGTGCAGGTGCCGGAGGGCCGTCGCATCTTCCGCGACCTCACCGTGGAGGAGAACCTGCGCGCGGGCGGCTACACGGTGCGCGACGCCCGCTCCCGCCGGGCGGCCGCCGAACGGGTCTTCGAGCTCTTCCCGATCCTCGCCGAGCGTCGCCACCAGCGCGGTGGCCTGCTGTCGGGCGGGCAGCAGCAGATGCTGGCGATGGGCCGGGCGCTGATGACCTCCCCCACGCTGCTGCTGCTCGACGAGCCCTCCCTGGGCCTGGCCCCGCAGCTGGTGGAGCAGATCGGCGACATCATCGAGCAGATCCACGCCCAGGGCACCTCGGTGCTGCTCATCGAGCAGAACGCCACGATGGGCCTGCGGGTCGCCGACCGGGCCTACGTGCTCGAGGTCGGGGTCGTCTCCACCGAGGGCAGCTCGGCCGAGCTCGCCGCCACCGACGACATCCGCGACCGCTACCTGGGAGTCGCGGCCCCCGACTCCGGGCGCGTGGCCCAGGACGCACCGGCTGCCGCTGCGGCGCACCTGCAGCGATCGACGCCGGCGCAGGCTCGCGAGCTGCGCGTCGAGGACCTCACGGTGCGTTTCGGCGGCATCACCGCGCTCTCCGGGGTGTCGTTCACCGTCGCAGCCGGGACCGTCCACGCCCTCATCGGACCCAACGGTGCGGGGAAGTCGACCTGCATCAACGTCCTCAGCGGCGCCTACCGCGCGACCAGCGGCGCGGTGCACTACGGCGACGCGGCGGTCACCGCGCTGCCGGCGCACCGCATCGCCGACCTCGGCGTCGCCCGCACCTTCCAGAACATCTCGCTGTCGCTCGAGGCGACCGTGGCGGACAACCTCCTCGTCGGTCGGCACCGCGTGATGCGTTCCCGCACCTCCGCCGAGGCGTTGCGGCTCCCCCGGGCGCGCCGGGAGGAGCGCGCCGAACGCGCGGCGGTGCGCCGCATCGCCGACCTGCTCGGCATCGCCCCCGTGCTCGACCGGGCCGTGCACACGCTGTCCTACGGCGACCGCAAACGGGTCGAGCTGGGCCGGGCGCTGGCGTCCGAACCCACCCTCCTGCTGCTGGACGAGCCGGTGGCCGGGATGACGCACGGCGAGTCGGTGGTCATGGCCGACACCATCCGAGCCGTCCAGCGGGAGCTGGGGCTGTCGATCCTGCTCGTCGAGCACGACATGCCGTTCGTGATGGAGCTGGCCGAGCGGATCACCGTCCTCGACTTCGGCAAGCGCATCGCCGAAGGCACGCCGCAGGAGGTCCAGCGGGACCCCGAGGTGCTGCGCGCCTACCTGGGGACGGCGGCGGCATGAGCTACTTCATCACCCAGCTGGCCAACGGCCTGTCCTACGGGTTCGTCCTGGGGCTGATCGCGGTCGGCTTCGTCATCGTCTTCACCTCCACCGGCGTGCTGAACTTCGCCCACGGATCGGTCCTGCTGACCGGCGCCTACCTGGTGGCCGTCCTGCACGGCCCGCTCGGCTTCTGGGCCGCCGCCGTCGTGGGGATCGCCGGTGCGGCGCTGCTGGGCGTGCTGATCAACGCGGTCCTGGTGCGCAATCTCGCCGACGCCAACCCCGGCACCGCCGCCATCCTCATGCTGGGCGTCGACATCCTGCTGCTCACCGAGCTGACCCGGCGCATCGGCGACGTGGTGCTGCCGATCGGCGCCCCGTGGGGAGCCGATGTCGTCTCCCTCGGCGGCGTCACCCTCCCCACCAGCCGCGTCGTCGCCGCAGGTGTGGCCGTGCTCGCCTTCGGGTTGCTCTGGTTCCTCTTCGCGCGCACCGGCACCGGGGTGGCGATGCGCGCCGCGGCCGCCGACGGCGACACCGCCTCCCTGATGGGCATCCGCCTGTCACGCACCGGCGCCGCGGGATGGGCGCTGGCCGGGGCGCTCGCCGCGATCGCCGGCATCTTCCTGGCCTCCTTCCCGGCTCCGGGTGTGGCCCCCACGCTGGCGATCAGCGCGTTCGCCGCGATCCCGGCATGGGTCCTCGGCGGCTTCGACTCCGTGGTCGGCGCGATCGTCGGCGGCCTGGTCATCGGGGAGGTCACCGCGCTTGCGGTCGGCTACGAAGCCCAGCTGCACTTCCTCGGCCGCGGCCTCGGCGAGATCGTCCCCTACGTCGTGATGATCCTCGTGCTGCTCGTGCGGCCCTCCGGGCTCTTCGGCCGCGCGGAGGCCGTCCGTGTCTGAGGTCCGCCGCCGGCTCCCCGTGGTCCTGGCCGTGCTGCTCGTGGCGGCCCTGCCGTTCGTGCTCGACGATTTCTGGCTGCAGACCGGCCTGTTCACCATGGCGGCGGTGGTCGGGGGGATCGGGCTGACCCTGCTGGTCGGGGTGGCCGGGCAGCTCTCGCTCGGCCACGCCTCCTTCGCCGCGCTCGGCGCCTACACCTACGCCTGGGCGGTCGGCGAGGTCGACGGCCGCGTCGCCGGGGCCGGCCTGCCCCCGGTGGTCGCCCTCGTCCTCGCGGGTGTGGTGGCCGCGGTGGCCGGGGCGCTGTTCAGCCCCATCTCGGGTCGCCTGCGGGGGATCTACCTGGGCCTGGCCACCATCGGACTCGTCTTCATCGCCCGCCACCTGATGGTCAACGTGGAGGGTGTGACCGGCGGCTTCAACGGCCGCTCCGTGGAGCCGTTCTCGGTGCCGGGCTTCAGCTTCAGCAACAACGACCCGGACTACCTCGCCGTCGCCGGCGTGCAGTTCGAGGGCCTGCACCGGCTCTGGTACCTGTTCCTCGGCATCGCGCTGCTCGCCGCGTGGATCGGTCGCAACATCACGGCCGGCCGTACCGGCCGGGCGCTGGCCAACGTGCGGGACAGCGAGACCGCGGCCGCATCGACGGGCATCCACGTGGCGCGCGCCAAGGCCACCGCCTTCGTCATCTCCTCGGCCTACGCGGGTGTCGCCGGCGCGCTCATGGCCCTGGCCTACGGCCGGATCGCACCGGACCTGTTCGGGCTGCAGCTGTCGATCGACTTCCTGGTCATGATCGTGCTGGGCGGGCTCGGCTCGATCGCCGGGGCCGCCGCGGGCGCCGCCTTCGTCGTCATCCTGCCGCTGGTGCTCACCCAGTACAGCTCCGACCTGCCGTTCCTCGCGCCGCCGGGGGCCGAAGGGCTGGACGCGGCCACGCTCGCCCGGCTGCTGTACGGCGCGGCCATCGTCGCCGTCCTGCTCTTCCTCCGGGGCGGCCTGGCCGGCGCGGTCCGGCGGCTCCGCGACCGGCGCACCCGCCACGGGCCCGCCCCGGGCGACCCCTCGCCCGCACCACCGCACGCCGAGCTCACCACCAGGTCGAAGGAGACCTCGTCATGAAGCACCGGATCCGCGCCGCGCTGGCCCTCGCCGGCTGCGCCGCCGTCCTCGCCGCCTGTTCCACGGAGGACCCCAACGCCGGCGCCGCCCAGGGCGGTGCGGACGGCGTGCGGACCGGCACCGGCGTCACCGCCGACACCATCACCGTCGGCATGCTCACCGACCTCTCCGGGCCGTTCGCGGCCGGCGCCGCGGTGCAGGTCGCCGAGACCCGGGCCTACTACGACCAGGTCAACGCGAACGGCGGGATCTGCGACCGGAACGTCGAGGTCGACGTGCAGGACCACGGCTACGACCCGCAGAAGGCCGTGGCGCTCTACCGCAGCATGGCCTCGAACGTCGTCGCCCTGCAGCAGGTGCTGGGCGGGCCGACGTCGGCTGCCGTGCTGCCGCTGGCCGAGGCCGACGGGCTCTACCTGGGCGGGCACGGCTGGGCCGGCGTCGCCCTGCAGTACGAGAACGCGCAGATCCCCGGAACGACCTACGGCATCGAGAGCGCGAACGCGATCGACTACCTCGTCGACGAGCTGGGTCTGGCCCCCGGCGCCAAGGTCGGTGTCGTCTACTTCGTCGGCGACTTCGGCAACGACTCGCTCGCCGGGGCGCAGTACGCCGCGGAGCAGCGCGGGCTGGAGGTCGTGCCGCAGGAGATCACGCCGCGCGACACCGACCTGACCGCCCAGGCCTCCGCCCTCCAGCAGGCCGGTGTGTCCGCGGTGATCCTCGGCGCCGCTCCCGCCCAGCTCGCCTCCCTCGCGGGCGTGCTCTCCGCGCAGGGTCTGAACGTGCCGATCCTGGGCAACACCCCCACGTTCGGCCCCTCACTGCTGCAGACGCCGGCCGGGCCGGCCCTGGAGCAGAACTTCTACACGGTCACCAGCATCGCGCCGTACAGCCTCGACCAGCCCGGCGTCCAGGCCGCCCGGGAGCTCTACGAGGCCGCGGCCCCGGACGGCGAGACCGGCTGGGAGGTGCCGCTGGCCTACGCGCAGGCCGAGCTGCTCAGCGCCGCGCTCCGCGGCGCGTGCGAGGCAGGCGACCTGACCCCGGAGGGCGTGGTCAGCGCCATGCGCGAGACGGCCGACCTGGAGACCCGGGGCCTGTTCGCCACGCCGATGGACTTCACCGACCCCGCGCAGCCGCCGACCCGCACGGTCTACGTCTCCCGCGCCTCCGCGCAGGCCGAGGGTGGGCTCGAGGTGCTGGGCACGGTCGAGGGTCCGAGCGCGCAGAGCTTCCCGGTGGGCTGAGCGGTGGGCGGCCCCCTGGAGCGCTGCGAGCTGCTCGCCCCACCGGCGCCCGAGCTCGCCGAACGCGTGATCGGTGACGTCCTCGCCCGGGCCGCGCGGCTCGGCCCGGCCGACCCGCTGCTGCGGACCGTGACCCCGCGGGAGGAGCGGGCCTGGACCGCCGCCGGCCTGCTCGCGGACGCCGAGCGGGTGGCGGCCGGGCTGCTGGCCCGCCACGAGCCGGGCACCCGGATCGCCACCTGCCTGGCCAACGGCCCGGAGGCGGTGCTGCTGCAGTTCGGGGTGGCCCTGGCGGGCATGGTCCTGGTGCCGGTGAACCCGCGGTCCCGCGGGCCGGAGCTGGAACACGCGCTGCGGCTCTCCGGCGCTGCCGCCGTGTACGCGGCCGAGGACGCCGGCGGCAACCCGGCGGCCGACCTGGCGGAGCAGACGGCCGCGCGCCTGCCGGGGCTGCGTGCGGTCCACCGCTGCACCGGTGAGTGGCGGGCGCTGCTGCACGACCGGGCCACCGCCCTCCCGACCGTGTCACCGCAGAGCCTCGCGCAGATCCAGTTCACCTCGGGCACGACCGGCCGGGCCAAGGGCGTGGAGATCACGCACGCCGGCATGGTGGCCACGGCGCACGCCTTCCGCGCGCGCATCGGCCTGGCCGAGGGCGGGGTGTGGATCAACCCCATGCCGCTGTTCCACACGGCGGGCAACGTCCTGGGGGTCATGGGTGGGCTCTGGCAGCGCTGCGAGCACGTGGTGGTGCCGTTCGAGCCCGGCCGCGTGCTGGCCCTCGTCCCCGAGCGGAGGGCCACCCTGCTCTCCGCCGCCCCGACCCTGCTCGACCTGCTCATGGCGCGGCCGGAGATCGGTGACACGGACCTGCGCAGCCTTCAGGTCGTGTTCACCGGCGGGCAGACCGTGCGGCCCGGCTTCGTCGACCGGGTGGAGTCGACCTTCGGTGCGCCGCTGATCACCACCTTCGGCATGACCGAGACCTGCGGCTCGGCCCTCCTGTCCGCGCCTACGGACCCCGATCCGGTGCGCCGGACGACGGTCGGCCGGCCGCTCGCCGGCACCGACGTCCGCATCGCCACCCCGGAGGGGGACCCCGCGGTGCCCGGCGAGACCGGGGAGCTCTGGGTGCGCGGGGAGCGACTGACCCGGGGCTACCACCAGGACCCCGCGGCCACCGCGGCCGCGATCGACCCGGAGGGCTGGCTGCACACCGGCGACCTCGCGGTCATGGACGCCACGGGCGCCTGCCGGATCGTCGGCCGGCTGAAGGACATGATCAAGACCGGTGGGGAGAACGTCTCGCCCGAGGAGGTCGAGGAGGTGGTCGCCGGCCACCCGTCGGTGGTGCGCGCCGCGGTCGTGGGCGCGCCCGACGACCGCTGGGGTGAACTGGTCGTCGCCTTCGTCGTGCCCGAACCCGGTGCCCGCATCGATCCGGCCGAGCTGGAGCGCCATTGCCGGGACCGGCTCTCCCCGTTCAAGGTGCCCCGGGCCTGGCGTACGGTCGACGAACTGCCGATGACCGCCTCCACCAAGATCCAACGAGCCGAGCTGCGCCGGATGGCCGCTGCAGACCCCGACCTGCGCCGCCCGGCGGTCCCCTGATGCCGACGCTCCTCGAGGGGCTGCTCGCCGACCTCGACCTGGAGAGCCGCCACCTGGACGACCTCGTCGCCGGGTTGCCGCCCGAGCCGTGGGCGACGCCCACCCCCGCGCCCGGCTGGACGGTGGCGCACCAGATCGCCCACCTCGCCTGGACCGACGAGATCGCGCTGCGCGCGGTGGCCGACCCGGATGGCTTCCGCGCCGCCGGGGACCTCGGATCGAGCTCCGACACCGACGTGGACGCAACCGCCGCAGCCGGTGCCGCGGCCGCACCGGCGGACCTGCTCGCACGGTGGCGGACGAGCCGGACGCTGCTCGCCACCGCGCTCGCCGCGCTCCCGAAGGGAGCCTCCATCCCCTGGTACGGCCCGCCCATGGGTGCGGCGACCATGGCCACCGCGCGTCTGATGGAGACCTGGGCGCACGGCGTCGACGTCCGCGACACCCTCGGGCGACCCACCCCGGTAACGCCCCGGCTGCGGGCCGTCGCGCACCTGGGTGTGCGCACCCGCGACTTCGCCTTCCGCCGGCACGGCCTGACTCCCCCGACCGCGGAATTCCGGATCGAGCTGACCGGCCCCGACGAGGAGACCTGGACCTGGGGGCCGGAGGACGCCGCCCAGCGGGTCACCGGACCGGCCCTCGACTTCTGCCTGCGCGTCGCCCAGCGCCGGCACCGCGACGACCTGGCGCTGCGGGCGGTGGGAGCCGACGCCGACCGCTGGCTCGACCTGGCGCAGGCCTTCGCCGGACCCCCCGGGCGCGGTCGAGCGGCCCGGGGCGCCGCGGGCTGAGCTTCTCCGGGTCGTGACGGCCCTCGCCCTCAGCCGATGTCGACGACCTCGTGCAGGCCCAGCCGGCGGTTGAGGGCACCGGTCAGGCGGGCGACCGCCGCGCGCGGCAACAGGCGCGCAGGCCAGGTCACCACCCGGTAGGTGAATCGGCCCGGGTAGGAGGCCGCGCGCCTCCGCGCGTAGTCGTCGAGCGACCGGGATGCGACGGCCTCGGGCGCGTCGGCGGCCGGATGGACCGTGGCCGAGGTCCCGTCGAAGAACCCGGTCGCCACCGGACCCGGGTGCGCAGCCATGACGTGCACGCCGGTGCCGCGCAGTTCCTCGGCGAGCGCCTCGGTGAAGGACAGGACCGACGCCTTCGTGGCGGCGTAGACGGCCTGGTAGGGCATGGGCTGGAAGGCCGCTCCGGACGCGACGTTGATGATGCCCCCGCGGCCCCGCGCCACCATCTCCTCCGCGAACGCGTGGCTCAGCGCGAGCAGGCCGGTGACGTTCAGGGTCACCGACGTGAGCTGCGGTTCGAGCGGGCGGGTCAGGAACGGGCCCGCGCTGCCCGCCCCGGCGTTGTTCACCAGGAGGTCGACCGCCAGACCGCGAGACCGGATCTCGCGCACGAGGCGCTCCGGGCCGTCCGGCGCGGCGAGGTCGGCGCCCATCACCACGGCGGGCGGGGCATCGGGTCCGATCTCGTCGGCCACTCGCCGCAGGGCGTCCTCCGAGCGGGCTACGACGATGACCTGCGCGCCGCGGCGGGCCAGCTCGAGCGCGTACGCCCGGCCCAGCCCCTTCGACGCGCCGGTGACGAGCGCGGTGGTGCCGCGGAAGTGGGCGACCATGAACTCCTCCTCTTGCTTCAAGGCTTGAAGTAACGCAGAATACTTCAAGACTTGAAGCAAGGCTAGGATGGCGTGGTGGCCGCTCCCGAGCTCACCGCCGTCGTCGCCGCGACCCACGACATCTGGATGCGGACCAACGACCTCATCGGGCAGGCGCTGGCCGGGCACCGCCTCACCCCGGCGACGTTCCAGGCGCTGTGGGTGATCGACCCCGACGAGCCGCCGCCGTCGATGAAGGTGATGGCCGAGCGCCTCTACTGCAACGCCTCCAACCTGACCTTCATCACCAACCAGCTCGCCGATCGGGGCCTGGTCGAGCGGATCGTCGACCCGGACAACCGCCGCTCCCGGCTCCTCGTCCTCACGGCCGAGGGCCGCCGGGTCCGCGACGAGCTGGTCCGCACGGCGCTGGAGAAGACACCGCTCGCGGTGCTGAGCGACGACGAGCTCCGGCAGCTGTCGACGCTGCTGCACCGCGTCATGCGGTCCGATCCCGCCCTGGCTCAGAGGTCCTGACCGCGCCGATGTGCAGCGTCGTCGGCTGGACCGGCAACCGGACGACCGCGGTCACAGCTCTCGGACCCCGCCCCGGCTTACGGTCGCTGCCGGGCGGGCGCCGTCGCTCGTCGGGGAGTGGGGGTCTGATGACGGGGATCGTGCCGGTCGCGACTGCCGCTCCCGCCGAGGCGCGGGTCCGTGATGCTGTCGACGCCATCCGCGCCGGCCGGCCTGTCGTCGTCGTGGACGACGCCGATCGGGAGAACGAGGGCGACCTGATCTTCGCCGCGACCGCCGCCTCTCCTGCACTCCTCGCGTTCACCGTGCGACACACGTCGGGCTTCGTCTGCGTCGCACTGCCCGGCGAGACGTGCGACCGGCTCGGGCTGACGGCCATGCACCACGACAACCAGGACCGCTACCGGACCGCCTACCAGGTCACGGTCGACCTCCGCGGGACCGGCACCGGGATTTCGGCCGCGGCGCGGGCCGCCACGATCGCCGCCCTCGGCGCCCCCGCCTCGACCGCAGCCGACTTCACCCGACCCGGGCACGTCGTGCCGCTGCGCGCCCGGCCGGGCGGGGTGCTGTCCCGCCGCGGGCACACGGAGGCGGCGGTCGACCTGGCCCGGCTCGCCGGTCTCCCGGCGGCCGGCGCCCTCTGTGAGATCGTGTCGCAGGACCGGCCGGGCGAGATGGCCGGCGGCTCCGAGCTCGCCCGCTTCGCCGAGGAACACGACCTGGTGATGATCTCCATCGCCGATCTCGTCGCCTACCGGCGCCGGACGCGGGCCCAGGTCCGTCGGGTCGTGGAGACGCGCCTGCCCACCGAGCACGGCCCCTTCACCGCCATCGGCTATGCGGGCGGGTGGGACGGGGCGGAACACCTCGCGCTGGTGGCGGGGCCCGTCGATCCCGCCGTGCCGGTCCACGTGCACGTCGAGTGCCTCAGTGGCGATGTGCTGCGCTCGAGCGGGTGCGGCTGCCGCCGGCAGCTCGACGAGGCGATGGCCCGGTTCGCGGCCGACGGCCGCGGGATCGTGCTCTACCTCCGCCCGCCGGGTCGAGCCCGCGCGTGCGCGCTGCACGATCCGGAGGCGGACCTCGGCGCCGCGGCGGCGGCGGTCGAGCGGATCCTCACGGACCTCGGCGCAGCCGCGGCGCCGGCCCGGAAGGCCGGATGACGGAGACGGAGACGGATCAGGGCGTGGCGTACGCCCGCTCGTCGATCCACTTCGGATCATCGGGCCGCTTGCCCGCCGACCAGTAGCCCTCGAGCTGCTCGGGCGTCCAACCCCGTTCGGCCAGGAGCCCCTCGTCGATGAACTGACGCCCCGTGCACGTCGCCGGCTCCGAGTGGAGGATCTCCATGAGCGCGTCGCACATGATCCGAGGTGTGCGCCACTGTTCCGGGCGGCCCATCTTCTCCGCCGGCCAGTTCCGGGTGGCGGCCGAGTCGATCGGGGTGGCAGGCCAGAGGCTGTTCGCGGCGACGTTGTCGGCGCGATGCTCCGCGGCGACCCCGAGCGCCAGTCGGGTCATCCCCATCTTGGTGCAGTGGTACATCGCGTAGCCCGGGGTGGGCTCGCTGGTGATCGGCGGGCTGTTCATCACGATGTGTCCCCAGCCGCCGGCGATCATGTGCGGGAGCGCGTAGTAGGTACTCAGGTAGGACGCACGGAGGTTGACCTCGTACATGAGGGTGACGCGTTTCGGGGGTGTGTCGATCACCCGCTCCCACCAGAGCGCGCCGGCGTTGTTGACGAGGATGTCCAGCCGGCCGAACTCGGTCACCGTCCGGTCGACCAGGCGCTCCACGTCGGCTTCCTGCCGCACGTCGGCGCGCACCGGCACGGCACGGCCGCCGCGGGCGATGATCTCCTCGGCGACGCTGTGGATCGTCCCGGGCAGGCGCTCGGAGTCGGTCTCGCTCTTGCCGGACACGACCACGGCCGCACCCTCGTCCGCCAGGCGTAGCGCGAACTCCCGGCCGAGCCCGCGGCTCGATCCGGTGATCACAGCAACACGTCCGTGCAGGCTCCCGCTCATCCCCGTCTCCCTTCCGTGGTCATCCGCGGATGCGCGTGGCCTCGCCGGACCACTCCTTCTCCCGCAGCTCGTACTTCTGCACCTTGCCGGTGGAGGTCTTGGGCAGCGCCGTGACGAACTCGACCTCGCGGGGCGCCTTGTAGCGGGCGATGCGGGACCGCACGTGCTCGAGCAACTCCTCCTCCGCCGGGGCCGTCCCGGGCTCCACCACGACGAACGCCTTGGGGCGCTCCCCCCACGTCGGGTCCGGGACCCCGATCACGGCCACCTCGAGGACGTCCGGGTGGGACGCGACGGCGTGCTCGATCTCGATCGTCGAGATGTTCTCGCCACCGGAGATGATCACGTCCTTCGCCCGGTCGCGCAGCTCGACGTAGCCGTCGGGGTGCATGACGCCGAGATCGCCCGAGTGGAACCAGCCGCCCGCGAACGCCGTGGCGGTGCCCTCCGGGTCGCGGAAGTAGCCCTGCATGACGTTGTTGCCCCGCATCACGATCTCGCCCACCGTGGTGCCGTCGGCCGGGACGTCGTTCATGTCCTCGTCGACGACGCGGACCCGTTCCGCCTGCAGCATCCCGACCCCCTGCCGGGCCTGCAGCGCGGCGCGCTCCTCGGCACCGAGGCGGTCCCACGCCACCTGGTGCTGGTTGACCGTGTACGGGCCGTAGGTCTCGGTGAGGCCGTAGACGTGCACGATCCGGAAGCCCAGCTGCTCCATCTGCAGGATGGTCGTCGGGCTCGGCGGCGCGCCCGCCGTGGTGACGACGAGCGGGCGGTCGAGGGGATGCGCCCGGTCGGCCCGCATGATCGTGGTGAGGACCGTGGGCGCCCCGTTGAGGTGGGTGACCCGGTGGCGGTCGATGAGCTCCCACACCCGGTCCCCGCGCACCTCACGCAGGCAGACGTGCGTTCCACCCACCGCGGCCAACGCCCACGTGGTGCACCAGCCGTTGCAGTGGAACATCGGCAGCGTCCACAGGTAGACGCTGCCGGCGTCGTGCGCGGAGTGGACGATCTCGCCGAAGGAGTTCAGGTAGGCGCCGCGGTGGGTGTAGACCACTCCCTTGGGCCGCCCGGTGGTGCCGGAGGTGTAGTTGATCGAGATCGGCGCCCACTCGTCGTCGACCGCCCAGGCCGGCTCCGCAGGCTCCCGCACCGCGCCGGCGAGCAGGTCGTCGAACGAGACCGCGCCCGGGACCTCGACGGCCGGGGCCGGTCCGAGCGGGTCGACCGCGACCGCGATCGTCCGGACCGTCGTGAGCGAGCGGGCGACCGGGGCGACGGTTCCGGCGTACGCGGCGTCGAGCACCAGCACGCCCGCACCGGAGTGGTCGAGGATGTAGCGGACCTCCTCCGGGGCGAGCCGGGTGTTGATCGCGACCAGCACCGCCCCCGCCAGCGGCACGGCGAAGTGGGCGGCCAGCATCTCCGGCACGTTCGGCATCAGGTAGGCGACCCGGTCCCCGGGGCGGACCCCGGCAGCGCGCAGTGCCCGCGCCCGCTGCTGCACCTGCGCGGCGAACTCCCGGTAGGTCCTGACCTCGTCCCCGTACACGACGGCGGGGTGCTCGGCGAAGACCTCGCCCGACCGCTGGAGGAACGACAGCGGCGTGAGCTCGCTGCTCCAGGTCTCGCTCATCGAGCAGCCATCCTCAGCACGACCTTCCCGACGAACCCCTGCTCCACCCGGTCCTGGGCGGTGGCCACCTCGTCCAGGGGGTACGCCGCCACCGGCAGGGCGGTGAGGGCCCCGGCCGCGAGCGCGTCCGAGGTCCAGCGGATCGCGTCGGCCAGCTGCTCGGCGGACAGCCCGTAGAGCAGCACGAACGTGAGCGTGACGTTCGCGCTCATCAAGGGCCCGCCGGGCAGGGTCAGGGTCTCCTCCGCCGCGTAGGTGGAGAGCGTGCCGCGGGGCGCGATCACCCCCAGGTCGAGCTCCAGGTTGGCGGCCGGCGCGACCTCGACGATCCGGTCGACCGGACCCGCGAGGTCCAGGACCCGTTGCGCGGCGCCCGGCTCGGTGTAGCGGACGACGTGGTCGGCTCCCGCCGCCTCGGCGAGGGCCTGCTTCTCGGCCGAGCTCACCGTGGCCACCACCTGCGCCCCGGAGTGCTTGGCGAGCTGGATCGCGAAGTGCCCCACCGCCCCTGCTCCCCCGGCGACGAGGACGGTCCGGCCCTTCAGCGCCTCCGGCCGGCCGCCCAGGCAGTGCGCGGCGGTGAGGGCGGGCACACCGAGACAGGCGCCGAGGTCGTCGGAGGCGGTGTCCGGCAACGGCACCGCCCGGACGGCGGGCACCACCGCGTACTCGGCGGCGGTTCCGTAGCGGTTGCGATGACCGGCGAGGTACAGCCACACCCGTTGGCCGACGGCGAGCCCGGCGACGCCCTCGCCCACCGCGTCGACGACGCCGGCGCCGTCGTGGTGCGGCACCTGGAACCCGTCCGGGCGCCTGCGGGTGAGCCCAGCGCGGGTCTTCCAGTCGGTGGGGTTGATCCCCGAGGTGGTCACGCGGACCCGCACCTGGCCGGGGCCGGGCTCCGGCCGCTCCACCTCGACGACCTCGAGCACCTCGGCCGCGGGGCCCGGGCGACGGTAGATCGCCGCCCTCATGAGCGACCTGCCTTCACGTGCTCGTGGTAGTGCCGGATCGCGCGTTCCGGGTCGTAGCTGGGCCGCCAACCGAACTCCTCCTCCATGCGGGTGCCGTCGAGGACCATGTAGGCGCTCTCCTTCGCGTCCATGGGGTTCAGGCCCGGCCCGACGTCGAGCACCGCGTCCGGAATGACGCGCCGGATGGCGCCGGCGAACTCGCCGAGCGAGGTCGCCCGGCCGCTGGACACGTTGTAGGCACGGTGCCGCAGCGGTGCCGCGGCGGACACGACGAGTCCCACGGCGTCGGCGACGTCGAGGACGTAGATGAGGTCGTCCCGCTCCTCCCCGCCGTGGTCGAGCACGAACGGTCGGCCGGACGCGGGCAGCTCGATCATCGAGCTGTAGGTCGAGATCTGCTGGCCGAAACCGGCGAGCCCCCCGTGGCGCTGCAGCTTCCCCGGACCGTAGATCGTGGAGAACCGCAAGCTCACGCATTCCAGGTCGGTGGTGCGGCCGTACCAGTTCAGCACGTCCTCGGCCGCGGTCTTGGTGATGTCGTACATCCCCCGGGGCCGCCGGTCGTCGTCCTCCCCGATCGGCTCGTAGGCGGGGAAGCCGCGCTTGCCCGTGGTCGGGCCGTAGACCGCCTTCGAGCTCGTGTAGACCACCCGCCGGGCGCCCGCCGCGGCTGCCGCCGCGCAGACGTGGGCGGTGCCGCCGACGTTCACCGCGATCGCCGTGTGCGGATCGCGTTCGCAGTCGACGAATGCCGCGACGTGGACGACGCACTCCGGCCGGAGGGCCGACACCGCCGCCGTGAGCTGGTCGGCGTCGCAGATGTCACCGACGACCAGCTCGATCCGGTCCGCCACGTCCTCGACGAGGGAGAGGTCCTCGCGGTTCTCGAAGACCGCGACCTCGTGTCCCCGGTCGAGGAGGTTCCGCACCACCCAGGAGCCGTTCATCCCGAGCCCACCCGTCACCACCACCCGCACGGCGTGCTCCCCCTCACTCGGTTTCGCCGGCGAGCCGCCGGAACGACGGCACCATGGGCGCGTACGCGGACATCCCGCCATCGATCACGAGCACATGGCCGTTGATGAACGCCGCCTCCGGGGAGGCGAGGAACAGCGCCGCCAGCGCGACGTCGTCCGGGCGCCCGAGCCGGGGTGCGGCCACGTGGTCCACGAGCACCTCGGTCTGCCCCGGCGTGTACATGCCCTCGGTGCCGGGCGACACGATGGGTCCGGGCGCCACGACGTTGCAGCGGACCCCCCGCTTGCCGTACTCGACGGCGATGGCCTTCGACAGCCCGATCACACCGGCCTTCGCCGTGGCGTACGCGGGGCGCGCGTCCAGCGACAGCCAGCCGACCAGCGAGGACGCGTTGGTGATGCTGCCGCCGCCTGTCCGCAGCATGTGCGGCAACGCGTGCTTCGCGGTCAGGACGCAGCCCATCAGGTCCACACCCAGCTGGCGGGCCCACACCTCCGGATCGCTGTCGGCGACGGCGACGTCCGCGGCGACCACGCTCCGGTTGGAGGCGTAGTTCTGCAGGACGTCGAGCCGCCCGAACGTCCGGACGGTGAACTCGACGAGCTCGGCGACCGAGGTCTCCTGCGCGACGTCCGCGGCGAACGGCTCGGCGATCCCGCCGTCGTCGCGGATGCGTTCTGCGGTGGCCGTCGCGCTGGCCGGGTCGACGTCGGCGGCGACGACCCGGGCGCCTTCCCTGGCGAAGAGCTCCGCCGTGGCGGCCCCGATCCCGGAACCCGCGCCGGTGACCAGCGCCGCCTTCCCGGTCAGTCGCCCCGTGGACGAGCTCATGCGCACTCCTTCCCAGCGATGTCGCACGTCAGGTGGCGGCGGCCGGTCGGCGGGCCACCGAGGCGGAGAAGACGACGACGGTCAGCGTCACGAGCCCGGCCGCGGTCATGTACCAGGCGGGCGCGAGCGTGTAGCCCGTCAGATCGATCAGCAGCGTCGCGACGAACGGGGCGCTGCCGGCGAAGATCGCGGAACCGAAGCCGTAGCCGATCCCGAAGCCCGAGGCCCGGACCTGCGTCGGGAACAGCTCGGCGAACAGCGCCGGGATGGCGCCGCCGAACGCGGCGACCGGGACCCAGAGGATGAGCTGTCCGAGCAGCGCCGGACCGAAGCCCTGGAGTCCGATGACCAGCAGGCTGGGATAGGCCAGGAGGACCGTCAGCACGCAGGCGAGGACGAGGACCGGCTTGCGGCCGTACCGGTCGGAGAGGTGCCCGAACACCGGCACCATGGCGACCCCGACCGTCGTGGCGATGACCACGGTGGTCAACGCCTCCACGGCGGACAGCCCGATCACGGACCGGATGTAGGTGAGCACGAAGGCCTGCACCGTGGAGGCCGCGATGTTGAACCCGACGCAGATCCCGATGACGGTCAGGAAAGCTCGCCCGTGCTCGGCGAACAAGGTGCGCAACGGGCTCGCCGACCGCGCGTTCTCCGCCTTGACCTGCTCGAACTCCGGCGACTCCGCGATGCGGTAGCGAAGGTATAGCCCGATGACCAGCAGCGGGAAGCCGAGCAGGAAGGGGACCCGCCAGCCCCAGCCGTGCAGTGCCTCCGTGGACATCGAGATCGTGAGGACCAGGACCACGAACGCGCCGATGACGCTGCCCGCGGTGGAGGAGAAGAACGCGTAGGAACCGTAGAGCCCGCGCCGGTGTGGAGGCGCGTGCTCGACGAGGAAGCTCGCCGACGTGCCGAACTCCCCGCCCACGGACAACCCCTGCAGCAGGCGAGCGACGCACAGCAGCAGGGGCGCGACGACACCGGCCTCGGCGTAGGTCGGCATCACGCCGATGAGCACCGTGCTGACGCCCATGATCAGGACGGCGACCGCGAGGGGGATCCTGCGCCCGTGCCGGTCGGCGAGCCGCCCGAACACGATGGCCCCCACCGGGCGCATGACGAAACCGACGGCGAACAGGGCAAGCGTGGACAGGATCGCGGCCAACGGGTCACCGGAGGGGAAGAACAGCTGCGAGATGACCGGGGTCAGCGACGCGAAGATGGCGAAGTCGTAGAACTCGAGGGCGTTGCCGGCGCCGGCGGCGACGACGGACCGGCGGGCGAGCGAGGCGGGGGCCGAGGCACCCTCCCCGCGCGCGGCCGCAACCGAGGGAGCGGATCGAGACATCATCGTCCTCCGATCGTGGGGTCAGACCGTGACCCCGTCGGTCACGCGGTCGAGCCGGGGAACGACGTCCTCGGCGAAGCGGCGGATCCCGCGGACGGCGTCCTCGTGGCTCATGTGCCCGGCCTGCCCCATGATCAGCAGGTTGCCGAAGCCGCCGACGTGCTCGTGGAAGCGTTCGATCTGGCCGGCCACAGTGCTCGGACTGCCGGCGAAGACGATGCCCTGCTCGATGAGTTCCTCCAGCGACATCGACGCCAAGTCCTTCGTGGCCGTGCCGCCCTGGCCCCGCAGGAGTGCCGGGTCGTGCACCTCGGCGTGGGCCCGCAGGCCGGCCGCGCGCACCGGGTAGGGCGTGTAGCCGGGCGGGTAGAGGAACTCGGTGGCGACCTTGTTGGAGTGCAGGTACCAGAGCAGCTGGCGGGCACCGTCGAGGCCTTCCTCGTCGGTCCGCCCGGTGTAGACCAGAGCTGCGTAGCCGAACCGCTCGTCCCCCGGTGCGGGCTTGCCGGTCTCGGCGCACCGGTCGCGGTAGGCCTGGAAGACCGCCCGGGTGCCCTCGAACCCCGCCAGGAAGGTGCCGAGCCGGTAGTCGTGGTCGGCGACCCGGGCGGCGCTGCCCGGGTTGACGGCGGTGACCCACACCGGCGGGGTGGGCTGCTGGTAGGGGCGCGGCCAGATGTTCACCTGGCGGTGGTGGAAGAACTCGCCCTCCCAGCTGAACGGGCCGTCGTGGGTGGTCCAGGCCCGGGTGATGAGCTCGATCGCCTCCCACATGCGCTCGCTCATCCGGAACGGCTTCGTGTTGGTCGCCGCGATCTCGTAGGGCACCCCGCGCACGAAGCCGACCTCGAGCCGGCCGTGGCTGAGCACGTCGACCAGCGCCATCTCCTCGGCGATGCGCACCGGATCCGGCCGGTTCGCGACCGGGTTGCCCAGGACCAGGATCCGCGCTCGGGACGTCACCCTCGCCAGCACCCCCGCCACCACGGGCGCGACGGCGTTCATGCACGTCGCCGTCGAGTGGTGCTCGTTGACCATCACGTTCAGGCCGCATTCGTCCGCGACCTGCCACTCCCGGATGTAGCGGTCCCACAGCGCTGCGGCTCGCTCCGGGTCGATGACACCGTTGGGCAAGGTCACCCGGATCGAGTGGTAGCTGTCGGGATCGGGCAGGTCCGGATAGGCCGTTTCGCTGAACTGCCAGTACTGCACCGCGCACTCCCTTTCGTGTCGGCGGAGGGTCAGGCGGCGAACTTCGCGATCAGCCGGGCGACGTCCTCCGGGCACTCGACCTGCGGGCGGTGGCCGGCGTCGCGGACCAGCTCGAACCGTGCACCCGGGATCCGTTCGGCGAGGCCACGCCCGTGATCGGGCTGCACGATGCCGTCGCGGTCCCCCCAGATCACCGTCGTCGGCACGCCGATGCGCCACGTCCAGTGCAGGAGCCGCGGGTTGTGCAGGTAGGGCTCCCACCCGTACGTCACGAGGGCCTCCTCGTTGCGGACCACCTCGAGGACGTCCTGCTCGGGCGCCCGTCCGAGTTCGCCCAGCCCGCGGTTCGCGTCCGCGTAGAGGCGACGGTCCAGCTCCACGTGGGGGGTCGCGAAGAGGTCGACCACGTCCCGGTCGAGCGGCCCGCCGAGCTTGACGCCCAATGAGTCGACGAGCACGAGACGGGAGATCCGCGCACAGCTGCGCACCGCCATTTCCATGGCGACCCAGCCGCCGAACTGCAGGCCGACGAGCGTGACGTCGGTCAGCGCGGACCGGTCGAGCCACTCGAGGTAGATGTAGGCCAGGTCGTCGACGGACGTGCACCAGTCCGGGCGCGGCGACCGGCCGAACCCGGGGTGGCTGGGCGCGACGACGGAGAACTCCTCCGCGAGCGCATCGAGGAATGCGATGTCCTCCACGGACCGCTCGGCGCCGGGCAGGACGAGGGCGACACGGTCACCGCTCCCGGCGACCCGGGTGTCGAGGTGGACTCCACCTCCGAACTCCACGCCGCTGCCGGCGTCCACAAGGTCCAGCGTCTGCACAGGGCCTCCACGAGTTGCTGGTGCCGGGGTCGAGGCCTCCGCTGGGGCCCCGTCGCGTCCGATGCCAGAAGTCTGGCTCCGCCGCGCGGCCGTGACTGTGACCTGGGTCGGACGACCTCAGCTCGCCGCGCGCGGGGCGGCGGTGCCGGTGGCGCTGCGGCCGCCGTCGACCACGTACTGGGCACCCGTGGTGTTGGAGGCGAGATCGGAGCAGAGGAACAGCACGACGTTGGCGACCTCCTCCGGGGTGGAGTAGCGGCCGGTGGGCTGGGCGGCCCGGTTGCGGGCGGTGAGCCCGTCGGGGTCCTCGGGCGCGATCTGCTCCTCGAGCCTGCGCATCGCCACCGTGTCGACCGGGCCGGGGCACACCGCGTTGACCCGGACGCCCTGGGGCGCGACCTCGCCCGCGGCCGCCTTGGTCAAGCCGATCACGGCGTGCTTCGACGCGACGTAGGCGGGCGCCGCAGGGGTGGCGAGGATGCCCGCGACCGACGCGGTGTTCACCACCGCCCCCGCGCCCTGCTCGATCATCTGCGGCAGCACGTGGCGCAGGCCGAGGAACGCGCCCTTCACGTTGACCGCCATGACCGTGTCGAAGTCGGCCTCGTCGTACTCGGCGGTGGGCGCGACAGTGCCGCCGATGCCGGCGTTGTTGAAGAAGCAGTCGATCCGGCCGAACTCCTCGACGGTCCGGCGTACGTACGCCTGGACGTCCGCGGATCTGGTGACGTCCGCGCTCACCGCCAGCGCTGTGCCGCCCGCGCGCCGGATGGTCTCGGCCGTCTCCTCCGCCGCCGCCGCGTCCCGGTCGACCGCGACGACGGCAGCCCCGTACCCGGCGAACGCCACGCACGCCGCGCGCCCGATGCCGCTGCCGCCGCCGGTGACCAGCGCGACCTTGCCGGTGAAATCCATCGTGATCCCTTCAGTAGTGCACCGATCCCCGGTTCCCGGCGGCGACGCTCACCGCATCGCCGGTCACCGCGGCCGCGCGGGGTGAGCAGAGGAAGACGACGACGTCCGCGACCTCCTCCACCGCGACGAGCCGGCGCAGGCTGGTCGTCGCGCCGAGCCGGCCCCGGACCTCTTCCTCGGTGAGCCCGGTGGCCGCCGCGCGAGCGGCGACGAGTGCGGGCGTGCGTTCGGTCTCGACCGGACCGGGGTGCACGGCGCAGACCCCCACGCCACCGGCACCGAGCTCGTCCGCGAGGTTGGCGGTGAGGGCCGCGACGGCGACGTTGCGGATCGTCCCGGAGACGGATCCGGTGCGCCGGGCGTTCAGCCCCGAGATGTTGACGATCCGTCCCGCGCCTTGCGTCGTCATGTGCGGTGCGACCGCGCGAGCGCACCGCAGGTAGCCGAGGACCTTGGTGTCGAAGTCCGCCGCCACCTCTGCGTCGGTGAGGTCGGCCAGCGCCGGGGCGGCCCCGGTGGCGGGCTCGGCGGCGGCGTTCACCAGGACGTCGACGCCACCCCAAGCGGCGGCGACCCCGTCGACCATGGCACGCACCGAGGCGTCGTCGGTGGTGTCCGCCGGGACGGCGCGCACGTCCGCGTCCGGCGTCGCGAGCCGGAGCGCGTCCGCGGCGGTGTCGAGGCGCTGCTCGTCCCGCGCGACGAGCGTCACCCGGGCCCCTTCCGCGACGAGCCCCCGGGCAACGGCGAGCCCGATGCCGCGCGACCCCCCGGTCACGATCGCCCGCGCGCCACTCAACTGCAGGTCCATGTGTCGTCCTTCGCTGTCATCGGCCGGCGGTTCGGAGGGAGGCGACCGTCGCCGCGATGGCCGGTCCCGGCGCGCCCCGCAAGCCGGCCAGCACCCGCTCGACCGCCGCGAACGGGTCCGCGCTGCACCGGTCGACCAGGCGGTGAGCGACAGCCTCTTCCGCGGTCCACCGCTCGCCGCCGTAGAGCAGGAGCCCGGCCGGGCCCGGCCCGACGACCTGCACGAGCCGCCGCACCGAGGCGTCCTCGTAGCCGAGCCCGTTGCGGAGCGCGGGGATGCCGAACCGGGAGGTGGGCGAGCAGATCCGGACATCACAGGCGAGCGCGAGGCTGCAGCCCGCGCCGAAGCACGCGCCGTCGATCGCCGCGAACGTCGGCCTGGTCAGGTCACGCAGCCGCCCGACGGCCCGCTCGCCCAGGTCGCGAAGCCCCTCGACGCGGCCCGGATCGCGCAGCTCGTCGAGGTCCGCACCGGCGCAGAAACTGCCCCGGGTGCCGCGCAGCACGACCGCGGCCAGGTCGGGCACCGCGTCGATCGCCTCGAGGTGCCGCAGGAGGGCCGCCCACATCGGCGAGGTCAGGGCGTTGCGCTTCGCGGGCCGGTCGATCGTCAGCCAGGCGACCCGGTTCTCGACCTCACACCGGAGCAGGTCGCTCATCCCGGTGCGCCGCCCACCACGCGGTCCCGGCGCAGGGCGTCGATCTCCGGCCCGTCGAACCCGATCTCCTCGAGGAGCGCGAGCGTGTCCTCCCCGATGGCGGGCGCCCTCCGCCGGGCCCGCGGGGCGCCGTCCGCGACGAGGGGCGTGTTCACGATGCGGCGGTGCCCGAACCGGTCGGTGTCGCCGGGGAACATGCCGCGCGCCGCGTACTGGGGGTCGTCCAGCATCTGCGGGACGTCGTTGACCGGGCCGCAGGGCACACCGGCCGCGCGGAGCCGCTCGATCCAGGTGTCGCGCGGGGCGGTGGCGAACCGGGCCTGCAGGAGCGCGGCGAGTTCCTCGCGGTGCACGAAGCGCGCGTACTCGTCCTCGAACCGGTCGTCGCCGGCGAGGTCGATCCCGAGCACGGCGCACAGGTCCTTCCACGAGCGCTCGGTGGCCCCGATGACGAGCACGGCGTCGTCACCACAGGTGAAGGCCTCGTAAGGGGCGGTGAGGCGGTGGGCCGTGCCGAGCGGGCCGGGCGCTGTGCCCGTTCCCACGTAGTCCGCGACCTCCCACAGCGACCACCCGGCGATCGTGTCCGCGAGGGAGACGTCGACGTGGGCCCCGCCGTACCCGGCCCGGGCCCGGCCGAGCGCTGCGAGCACCCCGATCGCACCCCACATCCCGGTGCCGAGGTCCCCGATGGGATAGCCGGCCTTCGCCAGGTCCCCGCTCGGGGTCCCCGTCACGCTCAGCAGGCCGCCGTACGCCTGCGCGACCAGGTCGATGCCCTTCGCGTCCCGCATCGGCCCGAACTGCCCGAAACCGGAGATCGAGCAGTACACCAGGTCCGGGCAGTCGGCCTTGAGGTCGTCGTAGGACAGGCCCTGCCGGGCGAGCGCGCCCACCCGGAAGTTCTCGACCAGGACGTCCGATCGCACGGCCAACGCCTTGACGACGTCCCGGCCGCGATCGGACTTGATGTCGACGGCGATGCTGCGCTTGTTGCGGTGGATCAGGTCGAACGGCAGCGGCGCCTGCTCCTCCCCCACCAGCCGGCGCCGGAGCGGGTCGCCGTCCACCGGCTCCACCTTGACGACCTCCGCGCCGAGGTCGGACAGGATCGTGGTGCAGTAGGGGCCGGCCAGTGCCCCGGTGATGTCCAGCACTCGGACCCCGCTGAGGAAGTACCGTTCGTCAGGCATCCGATCGCTCTCCTTCCGGCGACCGCACGACACCCCTCAGGACGGCGATCTCCTCGGCCAGTTGGCGTTCGCTCACCGCGGCCCCCCGCACCGCCGACGACCCGTGGTACGTGCCCGGGAACAGGTGCACCTCGACCCCGACCCCGGCGGCCAGCAGCGAACGCGCGAAATCGATCGCCTCGTCGCGCAGGGGGTCGAACTCCGCCACCGAGATGTACGCGGGCGGGAGCCCGGCCAGGTCCGTCGACCGGGCGGGAGCGGCGTACGCCGACACGTCGTCGGCTCCCCGCTCGACGAGACCGAGGTACGCCGACCAGCAGACCTCCACGTCCCGCCGGGTCAGTGCGGGGGTGTCGGTGAACCGCATGCCGCTCTCGGTGGTGAGCCGATCATCCAGCACCGGCGAGGCGAGGAACAGGAAGCGGACCGGCGGCCCGTTCCGGTCCCGGGCCAGCAGCACACTGGCGGTCGCCAACGCCCCACCCGCGCTCACCCCGTGCAGGACGACGAGCGAAGGGTCGATCCCCAGCTCGCGCGCGTGCTCGTGGATCCAGACGAGCCCGCCGTAGACGTCCTCGAGCGGCACGGGGAACGGCCACTCCGGCGCCAGCCGGTAGCCCACGGAGACCACGGTGGCCCCCACCTCGCGGGCGATCTCCAGGTTCCGGAGGTGGCTCGTCTCGAGATCTCCCAGGATGAAGCCGCCGCCGTGGACGTGGAACACGACACCGCCGGCCGTCCGCCGATCCGGTCGGTACACGCGCAGCGGGACGGCGTGGTCATCCGCACCCCTGCAGGTGTGGTGCTCGACGGTCACCCCGGTGTCCCCGGCAGGCCGGGGCGGCACCCGGCTCGCCGCGATCCGGCGGGCCTCGGCCACGTCCGTGCGGTCCACGCGCGGGAGGGCGGCGGCAGAGGAGGCCAGCTCCGCGTCGACGGGATGGGTGCTCACATGGCCTCCTCGCTGGCGCTCGTCGGCCCCGTTCGCTGCGCTGCTGTGCCCAATGGTGAGCTCGCAAGCTCGCTCACGTGTCCCCCGGTCCCCGTCGCGGGTCCGGCCAGCCACCCAGCGGCGTCGACGCGAACGACCGCAGCAGGCCAGGGTCCTCGATCCAGATCTGGCGGCGGGAGCGGCGGATCGCGCCGGTGTCGCTCAGCTTCTTGAGGGCACGGGCGACCACCTCCCGCACCGAACCGATCGCGCTCGCGAGCTCCGCCTGGTCGGTTTGCACGAGCAGCCCTTTGACCGTGGGGGTGGCCATCTCGAGCAGGTGCCTGCTCACCCGCTGCTGGACGGACCCGAACAGGTTGTCCTCGAAGTACGCCACGGTTTCGTACGTGGACTCCGCGAGGTACACGGCCACCCGGTAGGTGAGTTCGGCGTGGGTCCGCATGAGGCGCCGGAACGTGGTGGGGTTCAGCAGGGAGACCTCGCACGCGGTGACGGCGTGCAGCGACGCGGGCGCACCATGCGTGAGCATGGCCGGAACCGCGGTGATCTGCCCGACGGTCATGTACCGCGTGGTGACCTCACGCCCGTCCCACGACGTGATCTGTGCCCGGATCCGGCCGCTGTGGATCAGCGCGACCAGGTACTCCCCCTCCTCGGCCCGGCAGATGCACACGCCGGCGGGGTAGTGCACGATCCGGCTGTCGGCCAGGAGCGCGTCCCGGATCTCCCGGCTCTGGCCGCTGAGGAAGCTCTTCGACCACGCCGCCAGTGCCGCAGCCGACGGACCGGCGCCGCGGCCGTGCACGTTCAACCCGCGCCTCGCCTCGTCACGTCCCACCCCATTCCTGAGCACCGTTGCCCTCCCGGCGAGGCCGCTACCCGGCAACAGACTCGGTCCGATCGAGGTCGAACTGCAAGACGGCCCGCGACCGGGGATCCCGCTCCGGCCAGGAGCCCGCCTGGACGCACCGCACGAACCGGCGGACGAGGTCGTTGAACCGCCCCGGGTCCTCCAGGTTCGGCACGTGGCCCGTGTTCGGGAGCACCTGCAGCCCGCAGGCCGGGACCGTTCGCTTGAGCAGCAGCCCGGTGGACAGGCAGGCCTCGTCCTCGTCCCCGACCACGACCAGCAGGGGGACCGGCAGCGCGCCGAGTTCATCCGTCAGGTCGTGCAGCGCGGGGCGCCGCCCCTGCACCTCGAGGATCGTGTGCACGAGACCCTCGACGGAGTGCTCGGCGAATTGGTCGATCATCTCCTGCCACACCCGCTCGTCGCGCGCCCTCAGCTGGATGCGGCTGGGCCCCTCGGCCATCCGGCTCCCGACGAAAGCCGCTCCGCGGGCGCGGAGCCGGCCGGCGACCTCCCGCGTCTCGGCCAGGTAGGCCGGACGCGTCGCCGGGTCCGAGCCGGACCCCACGCTCACCGCCGTGATCGATCGGACCCGGTCCGGGTGGAGCAGCCCCAGCTGCAGGGCCGTGTACCCGCCCATCGAGAGGCCCACGATGTGCGCGCTCCCGATGCCGAGCGCGTCGAGCACCGCGACGGCGTCGGCCACCGCACACTGCCACGAGTAGCCGGACGGCTCGGCCGGCACGTCCGATGGCAGGTAGCCGCGCGCAGCGTAGGCGACGCAGCGGTGGTCCGAGCCGAGGTCGGCGACCTGCCTGGCCCAGCTGCGGTGGTCGCCCGCGTACTCGTGGAGGAACAGCACCGGGCTGCCCTCCCCGGTGTCGGTCACGTGCAGCCGGACCCCGTCCGGCGTCTCGACCCCCGTTGTGCGTGCGGGCTCTGCTGCATCCACACCGATGCCCTCCCTGCTGAACTGGGACGATCTGCGCTGCGACCATGCTGCCGCCGACCCGTCGCCGAGTCTGTGACCCAGGTGCACGCGTTCACCACCGCGCCGCCACCGGGATGATCCGTTCACCGACGATCTCCAGGGGGGTGATGTCCATCGCGTGCGGCACCCGGCTGTGCGCGTGCGTGACCCCGAGCCGCGCCAGCCGTTCCAGTTCACCGAGGAGCGCCTCGACGTTCTCGCCGTCCGGGCCGGGGTCCATCGGGAGCACCACGGTCTTCTCGATGTCGTCGTAGTCGCGCCCGACCGCGGCGCAGTGCTCGCGGAGCACGTCCAGCTTGCGCTCGAGCTCGGGCGCCGCGAACAGGTTGCAGGCCTGCGCGTACCGCGCGACCAGTCGCAACGTCTTCCGCTCGCCGCCTCCCCCGATCATGATCGGGGGGTGCGGCCGCCGCAGCGGCTGCGGGACGTTGAGGGTTCGCTCGAGCCGGTAGTGCTCGCCGTCGTACGGCCCGTCCTCGTCCGCCCACATCTGCAGGCAGATCTGCACGGTCTCCTCGAGCCGCTCGAACCGCTCGGCCGTCGACGGGAACGGCAGACCGAGCCCGCGAGCCTCCTCCTCGTACCAGGCCGCGCCGATGCCCAACCAGGCGCGCCCGCCGCTGAGCACGTCCACCGTGGTGACGCACTTCGCCAGCAGCGCCGGCTCGCGGAACACCACCGCGGTGACCCACGTCAGGAGGTCGATCCGCGACGTGCACGCCGCGAGGTAGCCAAGCGTCGTGTACGCCTCGAGCATCTCGCTCTCGGCCGAACCGTTGGCGGGGATCTGCCACAGGTGATCCGCCACGGAGAGCCGCGCGAACCCGGCGTCCTCCGCGGCGGTCGCGACCCTCCTCAGGTCCGCTCCGAGCGCGGACGCACCGCCCGGCCGGCTGAAGTCCGAGACGTGCAGACCGATCCTCATGGGCGACGATGCCTCCGACTCCCGGCACGTCCACGTGCCCCGATCGACGACGGTTCCTGGATTCTGCATGCTCGGCACGGCCGGGAATGTGACCTGGATCCGCGAACCCGACGTGGCTGCACCAGGGGCGGAAGACCCGCTGACCGGGCACAGGACCGGGGTCCCCCGGAACCCGGACGGACGGCCCTGGCCCGCAACGCGGCGGCCCACGGACGCTCCTGCTCATGAAGACATCGACCGTCGCGGACGTGATGACCCGCCGCGTGCTGACGGCCCGTCCCGCGATGCCGCTCAAGGAACTGGCCAGGGTGCTGATCGAGCACCGTCTGAGCGCCCTGCCCGTGCTCGACCCGGACGACCGGGTCGTCGGGGTGGTCTCGGAACGCGACCTGCTGTCGAAGCAGGCCCGGCCCCTGCCCGGTCGGCGGCACTGGTGGCAGCGCCGCCGGGTCCGGGAGGAGATCCGGCGCGCCGGGGGCGACACCGTGGGGCAGGTGATGACCCCCTCCCCCGTCACCGTCTCACCGTCCGCGCGCATCACCGAGGCGGCCCGCCGCATGATCGAGCACGGGGTCAAGCGCCTGCCCGTGGTCGACGACGACGGGAAGCTCGTCGGCGTGGTCAGCCGCGCCGACCTCGTGCGGGTGTTCGTGCGGTCCGACGACGAGATCCGCGACGCCGTCGTGCAGCAGGTGTTCCGGCAGGTGCTGTGGGTCGACCCGACCGAGGTGGAGGTCTCGGTCACCGACGGCATCGTCACGATGACCGGCACCGTCGAGCAGCGCAGCACCGCCGAGATCGCGGAGCGACTCGTCCACCGCCTCGACGGCGTCGTCGACGTCGTGTCCGCTCTGGAGTTCCGGTTCGACGACGGCGGTGTCGAGGGCCGCCGGGCCCGGCCCGCGTACGGGACCGTGGGGTGACGGTCCCCGCGACCGAGGCGGCCGGCGTGCAGGCCGCCGAGGTGCACGAGACCCACATCGGCGTGGTGCTCCTGCTCGGCGAGCGGGCCTACAAGCTGAAGAAGCCGGTGCGCACCCCGTTCCTCGACTTCGGCAACCCGGACCTGCGCCGCGCCGTTCTGCAGCGCGAGCTGGAGCTCAACCGCCGCC
>NZ_JBHSKO010000043.1:0-40069 GCF_042657305.1 Pseudonocardia zijingensis
GTCTGAGCAAGAAAGAGATCATCCGCTGCCTCAAGCGCTACCTCGCCCGCGAGGTCTACGCCGCCCTCACCCACACCCGAAAAGATCTTGAACCAGCTGCTTGACGTCCATAGGAGCATCGGAACCCACTCCCGAGAGCTGATCTTGCGGTTGGCGAGCCGGGTCATTCCGCCACGAAGGCCGCCCCGGGCCCCGTCCTGGCCTGCCGTGCAGTCACCCCGGCCGCGAGCTGCTCCTACGTGAGCATGTTGGTCGGGTCGGGTTCACCACCGAACCCCGGGGTGGCGTGGACGGCCGTCCCCGCACTCGGGGGCACGCCGGTTCGCGATGAGCCCGTCGCTGCCGGGTGCCTGCGCGACTGTCCTGTGGTCCCATCCCCCGGACGACGGCCGAGCGGTTGGCGTGCGATGCCCGGGTTCAGGTTCTGCTGAACGACCGCACCGGCAACCGCATGTACCTCAGCCGCACCCGACGACTGGCCACACCCGCACAGATCGCCGCATTGACCGTGCGGGACGCCGCGAGATGTCAGTTCCCGGGATGCGTGCACACCCGACATCTGCACGCACACCACGTGTGGTGGTGGGCGCGGGGCGGACCGACGGACATCGACAATCTCGTGCTGCTCTGCAGTCATCACCACACAGTGATCCACGACCACGACTACCACGTGAAACGGCGAGCGGGGAAGTGGGAATTCGCCCGCCCCGACGGATCACCGATCCCGGATGTCGCACCCCCACTCAGCGGGAACCTCGAGGACCTCGCCGAACGGCACGCCCGGATCGACCACCGGACGTTGACCCCGGACTGGTACGGCGACCGCCTCGACCCCGACCCGATCCTCGACGCCCTGCTCCCGAAGCGGATCAGGCCGTTGGCGGCGTGACGACGGGGAGGTCCAGGTGCGTGGATCCGCCGAGGGTCAGGGTGAAGGTCTCGCCGGGCGGGCCGTAGTGGGTGAAGCACGAGGCGTCGTTGCCCGCGATCGCGACGCGCAGCCGGTGACCAGCCCGGAGCAGCGCGGACACGGGGAGGAGCGCGACGGTCAGGTCGAGGGTCTCGCCGGGTTCGACCGGGAGGCGGTCGGCGCGGGCGAAGGTGCGCGGCACGCCGAGGTTCGTGGGGTCGGGCGGGCCGGTCGTCGCGCGGTGGAGGAATCGCAGACAGCCCTCGGTCAGGTAGGTCACCGCGCCGTCTGGATCGACGAGCTCCAGGTAGACGTACACCACGCCGTCGCTGCCGGTCGTCGCCAGCTGCAGCGTCGCGACCGGGAAGCCGAGGACGTGGAAGTCGGCGCCGAGCGGGGCCGAGGTGAACGTCAGCAACGTCGCGTCGGCGTTGCGCCGGTCCGGGTAGGCCGCGCCCTGACCGATCTCGCCCGCGAGCCAGCGGTTGGTGGGGCCGGTCGACGAGGTGGGATCCACGGCGTACCGGACGGGGGTGGCAGGCCCCGCGACGTCGGCCAGCTCGCCGTCCGCGCCCGGGTACAGCCGGCGCACGCCGAGGTCGAGGTCCCCCGGCGGCCAGGACTGCACGGTGTGCCACCGGTCGGTGCCGAGCGTGCTGAACGACAGGCTGCCGCGTCCGGCCGGGGGCGGCGCGGCGTCCCCGGCGAGGTGGCGCGTGAAGAACTCGACCAGGCGCCGGTCCTGCCCGTCGGCGTCGATGGGACCGGTGGGCCGCAGGGGGTCGGCGCGGGTGCGGCCACCGTGGCCCCACGGCCCGATCTCGACGGTCTGGTGGTTGGGCAGGCCGGCGAAGCGTGTGAGGGCACCCGCGACGAAGGCACCATCGACCCAGCCCACCCGCACCAGGAAGGGGACGCCCGTCGCGGCGATCGCCTCGGAGGCGGCGGCCGGCGTGGTGCTCGCCCAGTCCAGGCCGTCCACCCGGTCGTCGCGGAACGGCACCCGGTACATCAGCGCGTGCACGTCGGTGTTCGCCTGGTGCTCGGCCACCGCCTCGGCCAGCAGCGCCCGGCCGTCCGGGCCGTCGACGGGCTTGACCGGCGGGAGCGGCACCTCCTCCGCGGGTACGCCGTCCTTGCGCCGGCACTCCCGCATCCACCCCGCGAACCGGCCCGCGGTGGCGACCCCGCCCGGGTGGAACAGCTCGCGGTACGGGTCGTGCGGGCTGAACAGCGCCGCGACCGCCACCAGGTGCGGGTTGCCCAACCGCGCCACCAGCTCCGCGGCCTGCCCCTCGTACGACGTGCCGTAGGCGCCGACGCGCCCGTTCGACCACGGCCACGCCGCCACCCAGTCGATCAGCTCCCCGTAGTCGGCGATCTCGCGCTCACCGAGCTCGGCGGACCGCGCGCCGAACGACGCGCCGGTGCCGCGGGCGTCCGCCACGACGAACGCGATCCCCGCCGCCAACCACAGCTCGGCCTCCGCCCGGTTGGGGTCGTCACCATCACCGCCGTCGACGCCGGCGCGGTGGTAGCGCGTGGTCCGCACGACCGCGCCCACCGCCTCACCCGCGGCGATCCGCTCCACCGGCAGCCAGACGTCCACCGCGAGCCGCACGCCGTCGCCGGCCGGGACGTAGCGGGACTGCAACCGCCGCCGCGGATCGATGATCACGGCACCACCCTTGCACGGACGTCACGCCTCGAGCCGGTACCCCATCCCCGGCTCCGTGATCAGGTACCGGGGATGGGACGGATCGTCCTCGAGCTTGCGACGCAGCTGGCCGAGGTAGACGCGCAGGTAGTTGGTGCGGTCGTCGTAGTGGGGGCCCCAGACGTGGCGCAGCAGGTCGCGCTGCGTCACGAGCTTGCCCCGGTGGCGGACCAGCATCACGAGGATGCCCCACTCGGTGGGCGTCAGGTGGACCTCGGTGCCCGAGCGGGTGACGCGCTTCGCCAGCAGGTCGACCGTGATGGCGCCGAACCGGACGACCGCCTGCCCGTCACCGGCCTCGGTGGCGGCCCGCCGGACCGCGGCCCGGAGCCGGGCGAGGAACTCGGCCAGGCCGAAGGGCTTCGTGACGTAGTCGTCGGCACCCGCGTCGAGCGCGGCCACCTTCTCCATCGAGTCCGTCCGCGCGGACAGGACGACGACGGGGACCGGGCTCCACCCGCGCAGGCCGGCGAGGACGTCGAGCCCGTCGAGGTCGGGCAGGCCCAGGTCGAGCACCACGACGTCCGGTCGGGTCGCCCCGGCGGCGCGGAGCGCAGCCGCCCCGTTCGCGGCCACGGTGACCTGGTAGCCGTGCGCGGACAGGTTGATCCGCAGCGCGCGCAGGATCTGCGGGTCGTCGTCGACGACGAGGACCTTCGTCCGTGGTTCGCCGTCGCCCGGGGCGCCGGTCATCGGGTCGCCTCGGCGGCCCGCGCGGCGGCCGCCGGGAGGGAGATGACGGTGGTGAGCCCGCCGCCGGGGGTGTCCTCCGCGGTCAGCTCACCACCCATCGCCTCGGTGAGGCCCTTGGCCACGGACAGGCCGAGGCCGATGCCCGCGGTGGAATCGCGGTCGCCGAAGCGCTGGAACGGCGTGAACAGGCGATCCCGTGACCGCTTCGGAACGCCCGGCCCGGAGTCGACGACCCTCAGCTCGACGCGGTCGGCGTGGGCGCTGGCGCGCAACACGACCGGGGACCCGGCGCCGTGGCGCAGGGCGTTGTCGACGAGGTTGGCGATCACGCGTTCGAGCAGTCCACCGTCGGCGAGCACGTCGGGCACGTCCTCGGCGATGTCGAGCGTGACGTCCCGGGCCCCGGGCACGCCGGTGATCGCACGCAGGGTGACCTCGTCGTACCCGACGGGGCCCAGCAGCGGGCTCAACCCGCCCGCGGCGAGGCGGGAGGAGTCCAGGAGGTTGTCGACGAGGGCCGCGAGCCGGTCCGCCGACTCCTCGGCGGTGGCGAGCAGCTCGTCGCGGTCCTGCTCCGACAGCGGCAGCAGCGGATCGCGCAGGCTGCCCACCGAGGCTTTGATGGAGGTGAGCGGGGTGCGCAGGTCGTGGCCGACGGCGGCGAGGAGCCCGCTTCGGGTCTCGTTCGCCTCGGCCCGGCGGCGGGCGCGCAGCGCCTCGTCGTTCGCGCGCTGGCCGCGGAGCGCGAGCAGGGCCTGGCCGCCCACCGTCTCCAGCAGGCGACGGTCGTGCGCGGGCAGCGAACGGCCGGTGCCGACGAGGTGCAGGCCGTCCTCGACGAGGATGTCGACATCGGCGTTCTCCGGGCGGCTGCACTCCGGGGGCCCGGCAGCGGCGATGCGGGACCAGCCCGCGTCGTCGGAGCGGCGTTCGAGCAGCACGACGCAGCGCAACCCGAACGCCTCGCGCACCTCGTCCAGCAGCCGGGGCAGCGGGTCGGAGCGGGTGAGGACGGTGCGGGAGAACGACGCGAGCAGGGTGGCCTCGGCGTGGCTGCGCACGGCCTGTTCCCCGCGGCGGGCGGCCCGGTCGACGACGAGGGCGACCAGCACGGCCACCACGAGCATCGCGATGACCGTGATGAGGTTCTCGGTCTCCCCGATCGTGAACGAGTACAGCGGTGGCGTGAGGAAGAAGTTGAGCAGCGTCCCGCCGAGCACGGCGGCCAGCAGCGCCGGGCCGAGCCCGCCGACCAGCGCGACGACGACGATGGCCAGGAAGAACAGCACCACGTCGGTGGACAGCCCGACCACCGCGTGCAGCGTCCATCCGATGGTCGTCGCCCCCACGGGCAGGAGGACGGCGAGGACCCAGCCGGCGATGTCGCGCCGGCGCGAGACCTTCCGCCTCAGTCTGGGGAGCCGCACGGCCGAGCCCGCCGCGCCGTGGGTGACCATGTGGACGTCGATGGAGCCGGAGTCCTGCACCACGCGGGCGCCGATCCCGGGGTCGAACAGCCGCGCCACGCGGGACCGGCGGGAGGTGCCGAGCACGAGCTGGGTGGCGTTCACCCCGCGCGCGAACTCGAGCAGCGCCTCGGTGACCCCGTCCGCCCCGCCGTCGCCGACCACGGTGTGGAACGAGGCACCGACGTCGTCGGCGAGGCGGCGCAGGGCGGCGGTGGCGGCCACCGGCGCCGCGGTCAGCCCGTCGCCGCGCAGGACGTGCACGGCGAGCAGGTCGGCCTGCCCGGCCCGCTTCGCGATCCGGGAGGCCCGGCGCAGCACGGTCTCGCTCTCCGGCCCGCCGGTGAGCGCGACGACCACCCGCTCCCGCGTCTCCCACACCTCGCGCACGTGCTTGTCGGCGCGGTAGCGCCGCAGCGCGACGTCGACCTCGTCGGCGACCCACAGCAACGCTAGCTCCCGCAGCGCGATCAGGTTGCCGACCTGGAAGTAGTTGGCCAGTGCCGCGTCGACCTTCTCGGCCCGGTAGATGTTGCCGTGCGCCATCCGGCGCCGCAGCGCCTCCGGCGTGATGTCGACGAGCTCGATCTGCTCGGCGCGGCGCACGAACTCGTCCGGCACGGTCTCGCGCTGGCGCACGCCGGTGATCTTCTCGACGACGTCGTTGAGCGACTCGAGGTGCTGCACGTTGACGGTGCTCAGCACGTCGATGCCGGCCTCGAGGACCCGTTCGACGTCCTCCCACCGCTTCGCGTGCCGCGAGCCGGAGGCGTTGGTGTGGGCGAGCTCGTCGATCAGCACGACCTCGGGCCTGCGGGCGAGCACGGCGTCGAGGTCGAGTTCCTCGAACACCGCGCCGCCGTGCCGTACCTGCCGCCGCGGGAGCACCTCCAGCCCGTCGAGCAGCTCCGCGGTCTTCACCCGGCCGTGGGTCTCGACGATCCCGACGACGACGTCGGTGCCCCGCTCCCGGCGACAGCGCGCCTCGCCGAGCATGGCGTAGGTCTTCCCCACCCCGGGCGCGGCCCCGAGGTGGATCCGCAGCTCGCCCCGCATCCCGACCTCCTCGTGCGAGGAACGCACGTGTCTATCGTGCCTCGGCGAGCGCGAGGTTGAGCACTGTGACGTTCACCGTGGGCTCGCCGAGGAACCCGAGCATGCGCCCGGTCGTGGCGTCCGCGACGAGCGCCCGCACCCGGGCCGCCGGCAGCCCGGTGGTGCGCGCGACGCGTTCGACCTGCAGCGCGGCGTACTCGGGGCTGATGTGTGGGTCGAGCCCGGACGCCGAGGCCGTCACCGCATCGGGGGGAACGTCCGCCGGTGCCACCCGTTCGCGGGCCGCGATGAGCGCCCGGCGCTGCTCGATCGACTCGGCCAGGCCCTCGTCGAAGCCGCCGAGGTTGGAGCCGCCGGAGGTGGTGGTGTCGGCGGGGCCGAGGACGTCCTCGGCGGACGCCGCGGGCCGGGTGTGGAAGTACGGGTCGGACGCCGGGTCGGCGGGGACGGGGTCCACCCCGATGAGCGACGAGCCGACCGGCGCGCCGTCGACGGTGAGCACCGATCCCCCTGCGTTGCCGGCGAGGCCCGGGATCCGGGCCACGCCCCACACGAGGAGGGGGTAGCAGATGCCGCACAACACCGTGAACACGAGCAGCAGGCGCAGCCCGGCCGCCGTCTGCCGGGTGAGGTTGGTGAGCATGTCGGATCAGATCCCCGGGACGAGTCGGACGAGCAGATCGATGAGGAAGATCCCGACGAACGGCGTCACGACGCCGCCGAGACCGTAGATCAGGAGGTTGCGCCGCAGCAGCTGCGACGCGGACGCGGGCCGGTAGCGCACCCCGCGCAGGGCCAGCGGGATCAGCGCGACGATGATCAACGCGTTGAACACGACCGCGGACAGGATCGCCGACTCGGGCGACGCGAGCCCCATGATGTCGAGCAGGCCGAGCGACGGGTACAGCGCGGCGAACATCGCGGGCAGGATCGCGAAGTACTTCGCGAGGTCGTTCGCGACGGAGAACGTGGTGAGCGCACCGCGGGTGATCAGCAACTGCTTGCCGATCTCGACGATCTCGATGAGCTTGGTCGGGTCGGAGTCGAGGTCGACCATGTTGCCGGCCTCCTTGGCCGCGGCCGTGCCCGAGTTCATCGCGACGCCGACGTCGGCCTGCGCCAGCGCGGGCGCGTCGTTCGTGCCGTCGCCGGTCATGGCGACCAGCCGCCCGCCCTCCTGCTCCCTGCGGATGTAGGCCATCTTGTCCTCGGGCGTGGCCTCGGCGATGTGGTCGTCGACGCCGGCCTCAGCGGCGATCGCACGGGCGGTGCGCGGGTTGTCGCCGGTGACCATCACGGTCCGGATGCCCATGGCGCGCAGCTCGGCGAACCGGGCCGCGATCCCCGGCTTGACCACGTCGGAGAGGCGGATGACGCCCAGGACGCGGGCACCCGCCCCGTCGACCCCGCGCGCCTCGGCGACGACGAGCGGGGTGCCGCCCTCGTTGGAGATCTGCTCGACCAGCGCGTCCACCTCGCGGGACGCGACACCGGCCCAGGCGAGGACGGCCGCGGCCGCACCCTTGCGGATCACCCGATCGGGCAGGTCGAGGCCGGACATCCGGGTCTGCGCGGTGAACGGGACGAACTGCGCGACCGCCTCGCCGGCGGACGCGTCCGCGGGCAGCCCGTGCTCGGCGGCGCAGAGGTCGACGATGCTGTGCCCCTCCGGGGTCTGGTCGGCCAGGCTGGACAGCCGGGCCGCCACGGCGAGCTGGGCGGGGGTGCTGTCCCCGACGGCGATCAGCTCGGTCGCCCTCCGGTTGCCGAAGGTGATCGTGCCGGTCTTGTCGAGCAGGAGCGTGTCGATGTCGCCCGCGGCCTCGACCGCGCGCCCCGAGGTGGCGAGCACGTTGCGCTGCACGAGCCGGTCCATCCCCGCGATCCCGATCGCCGACAGCAGCGCGCCGATCGTCGTCGGGATGAGGCAGACCAGCAGCGCGACCAGCACGATCACCGGCTGCGCGCCACCCGCGTAGGCGCTCATCGGCTGCAGCGCGACGACCGCGAGCAGGAAGATGATCGTGAGGGCGGACAGCAGGATCGTCAGGGCGATCTCGTTCGGCGTCTTCCTCCGCGCGGCACCCTCGACGAGCGCGATCATGCGGTCGACGAACGACTCACCCGGCCTCGTCGTGATCTGCACGACGATCCGGTCGGAGAGCACGGTGGTGCCGCCGGTCGCGGCCGAGCGGTCGCCACCCGCCTCCCGGACCACCGGCGCCGACTCCCCTGTGACGGCCGACTCGTCGACGGTGGCGATGCCCTCGACGACCTCTCCGTCCCCGGGGATCACCTCGCCGGCCTCGACGACGACGCGGTCGCCGATCCGCAGCTCGTTGCCGCCGACCCGCTCCTCGCCGCCGTCGGGTGTGAGCCGGCGCGCCACCATCTCCCGCTTGGTCCGCCGCAGGCTCTCGGCCTGCGCCTTGCCGCGTCCCTCCGCGACGGCCTCGGCGAGGTTCGCGAAGAGCACCGTGAACCACAGCCAGACCGTGATCAGCCAGCCGAACACGGACGGCGACACGATCGCGTCGAGGGTGACCAACACCGAGCCCACCCAGACCACGAACATGACGGGGTTGCGCAGCTGCGCGCGCGGGTGGAGCTTGCGCAGCGCGTCCGGAAAGGCCTCCCGGACCTGGCGGGGGTGGAACGCGCCGGCCCGTACGGGTACCGCGGGGGCGACCTGCGGTTCGGCCGGAGCGGTCCGGACGTCGGTGGGGGTGGTCATGCGAGTGCCTCCGCGAGCGGACCTAGCGCGAGCGCCGGGAAGAAGGTGAGTGCGGCGACGAGGACGACCGTGCCCGTGAGCACCGCACCGAAGAGCGGCTGGTCGGTGGGCAGGGTGCCCGCGGTCGGTTCGACGCGCTTCTGGCGGGCGAGCGAGCCCGCCAGCGCGAGCACCGCGAGGATCGGCAGGAACCGGCCCAGCAGCATCGCCATCCCGAGGGTCGCCTGGAAGAAGTCGCTGGTGACCGTGATGCCGGCGAACGCGCTGCCGTTGTTGTTCGACGCGCTCGCGTAGGCGTAGAGGACCTCGGAGAAGCCGTGCGACCCGGAGTTGTTCAGCGCGTCGAGCGTGCCGGGCAGCGCGATCGCCAGGCCCGCCCCGAGCAGGACGAGCGCGGGCATCGTCAGCGTGTAGACGGCGGCGGCCGTGACCTGCACCCGGCCGAGCTTCTTGCCCAGGTACTCGGGGGTGCGCCCGACCATGAGGCCGGCCAGGAACATCGCGATGACCGCGATGATCAGGATGCCGTAGAGGCCCGCCCCGACCCCGCCCGGCGCGATCTCGCCGAGCAGCATGTTCAGGATCGTCACGCCCCCCGCACCGCCGGTGTAGCTGTCGTGCATCGAGTTGACCGCGCCGGTGGACGTGCCGGTCGTGGAGACGCCGAACAGGACGGAGGCCGGGATCCCGAAGCGGGTCTCCTTGCCCTCCATGGCTCCGCCCGCGATGCCGGCGGGCCCGTTCGGGTGCGTCTCGGCGAACCAGGCGACGGCGAGCAGCGTGCCCCAGAGCACGCCCATGACCGCGAGGAGCACGCCGCCCTGGCGCCGGTTGCCGACCATCGTGCCGAACGTCCGGGTGAGGCAGACCGGGATCACCAGCAGCAGGAAGATCTCGAACAGGTTGGACAGGGCGTTCGGGTTCTCGAACGGGTGGGAGGAGTTGGCGTTGAAGATGCCGCCGCCGTTGGTGCCGAGCTCCTTGACGGCCTCCTGGGAGGCGGTCGGGGCCAGCGGGAGGGTGTGCGTGGTGCCGTCGACACCGGTGACGCCCACACCCGACGTCAGCGACATCGTCACACCCATCGCGACCAGCACGATCGCCGCGACGAAGGCCAGTGGCAGCAGGATGCGCACGACCCCCCGGGTGAGGTCGACCCAGAAGTTCCCGATCCGGTCGGTGCCCGAGCGCACGAACCCGCGCACCAGCGCCATCGCCACCGCCATGCCGACCGCGGCGGACACGACGTTCTGCACGGTCAGACCGGCCATCTGCACGGTGTGCCCGAGCACCGTCTCCGGTACGTAGGACTGCCAGTTCGTGTTGGTGACGAACGAGACCGCCGTGTTGAAGGCCATCGCGGGCGGCACGGTGTCACCGTCGACACCGCGGCCGAAGCCGAGCGGGAGGAGCGGCTGCAGCCGCTGCAGCAGGTACAGCAGGACGATCGAGACGAACGAGAATCCCAGCACGCCGGCGGCGTAGGTGGGCCAGCGCTGCCCGGTGGCCGCATCGACCCGGACCAGCCGGTAGACGACGCTCTCCACCCGCCAGTGGCGCTCGGACGAGTAGACCCGCGCCATGTAGTCGCCGAGCGGCACGTAGACGACGGCGAGCAGCGCGAGCAGTGCCGCTACCTGGAGCAGCCCGGCCGCTGTGTCGCTCATCAGAACCTCTCCGGACGGATCAGTGCGACGACCAGGTACGCGAGCAGGGCCAGCGCGGCGATCCCCGCGACGGCGTTGCTCACCACTTCCACGACGGTCACAGGCGCTCCAGCCCTCGAAGGCACAGGGCCAGCAGCACGAAGCCGCCGATCAGCAGCACCGCGTAGAGCACATCGGCCACGACGCTCTCCTCGAACACGCATCCGCCGGACCGTCCGGCCGGAGCAGACGCCGAGTGTGCGTCCGCCGGTGACCCGTTCGTGGCGGTGTGAACGGCTTCCTCACCGGCAGCAGGCGAATCTTGACGCGCCCTTGACGGCGACGACCGGGTCAGCCCGCCGACCCGCGGCCGGCCCCGCCGATGAACAGGCCGGCGAGGACCGGGGTGAGCTGGTCGGCGTACCCCTCCGGCAGGTCCCGGAACAGCTCGGCGTCGAGCTCGCGGAGCGTCGCCCCGACCTCGGCGAGCAGCTCCCGGCCCCGGTCGGTGACGTCGAGGCGCGCCCGCCGCCCCTGCCCGGTCTCCGCCGTGGCGACGGCGCCGAGCTCCTGCAGTTGCCGCACGGTGGCGTGCATGCTCTGCGCCGTCACACCCGCCCGGCGCGCGAGGTCGCTGTAGGACGTGTCCGGCCGGCGGGACAGGTGGCCGAGCGCTCCGAGGTGCCGCAGCGTGAGCCCGTGCGGCGCCAGTGCGGCCTCGACGCGCCGCTGCACCACCCGGCCCGCGCCCACCAGCAGCAGGGCCAGCGAGCTGGTCACCGGTGGGCCGTGCTCGGTCACGTGAGGGCTCCTTCCCGTCGCGGCCCAGCATCGCACTTTCAGCTAGGCTTAAAGTATGAACGCGGTTCTCCTCTCCCTGCACGTCCTGGCGGCGATCGTCGCCGTCGGGCCGATCTGCGTCGCCGCCAGCCTGTTCCCCGCCGAGGCGCGCCGCGCGCTCGAGGGCCGCAGCGCCGACGCCGGCCCGCGGCTGGCCGTCCTCGCCCGCATCTCGCGGGTCTACGCGGCGGTCGGAATCGCGGTCCCCGTGCTCGGGATGATGACCGCGGCCTCCATGGACGTCCTCTCCCAGACCTGGGTGATCGTGTCCATGGGCCTCACGTTCGTGGCGGCGCTGGTGCTCGCGCTCGTCGTGCTCCCCCAGCAGCAGAGCCTGCTGGCAGGCATAGCCGCAGGGTCCGACACCGCGCGCCGGGAGATCGGCCGGCTCGCGATGGTGACCGGGGTGTTCAACCTGCTCTGGGCCGCGGTGACCGTGCTGATGATCGTGCGGCCCGGTTCCACGACGGGGGTGTGAGGCATGAGCACCCGTCTCCTGGCCGTGCTCGCCGGCATCGAGTTCGGCACGCTGGTGGTGCTCCTGGCCAACCTCGCCACCGTGCACGTCGCCGTGGTCCCCACGATCCTCGGCCCGCTGCACGGCTGCGCCTACCTCGCGGCGGTCGTCGGCACGGCGGTGCGCGCGGGCCTGCTGAGCCGCCCCGCGCTGCTCAGCGTGATCCCGGGGGTGGGCGCCACGCTCGCGGTGGCGGTGCTGCGGCGCCGGGCCCGCGCCGGCGCGGCTCAGTCGTGATCGGCGAAGGCCGAGACGAACGTCCCGATGCACAGGTCCGGGGTGTTCAGCGAGGCCACCACGTGGCCGTCCACGGTCAGCGGGGGGTCGAACGGGATCGCGCGGAGGCGGTGTGAGCCGAGACCGGCGAGCAGTTCCGCCGGCAGCGCCGTCCAGGCCCGGTCGTCCGCGCCGACCTCGATCAGGACGTTGAGCACGGAGCCGACCGGGCGCCCGGGTTGCGGGAGCGCGGACGTGATCGCGTCGTACAGCGGCGGGTCGATGTCGCGCGAGGGCAGGCGCAGCGCGTCGGGATCCAGGTCCGACGGCGTCACGGTGGCGCGACCGGAGATCGGGTTGTGGTCGGACACCACGGCGCACAGCGGCTCCGACCACGCGCGGACCACGCGCACGCCGGGCTCGGTGACGGGGCCGCGCACGAGCGCGACGTCGAGCTCCCCGTCCCGCAGCGCGTCGAGCCGCTGCGGGGTGGGCAGGTCGACGAGCACGGGTGCGGTACGCCGCTGCGCCCCGCGCAGGAACGCCGCCCCGCGTTCCACCCGGGCGGTGAGCCCGGTGGCGACCCCGATCCGCACCCGCGCGGCGGGCTCGCCCGCCACCACCCGCACCCGGGCCGCGGCGGCGAGGGTCGCGCGGGCCGCGTCCAGGACGCGGAGGCCGGAGGGTGTGAGGCTGACCCGCCGGGGCGACCGGTCGAGGAGGCGGACACCGAGCTCCCGCTCGAGCCGCGCGACCTGCTGGCTGACGGCGGGCTGCGCGATGTTGAGCCGCTCGGCCGCGCGTCCGAAGTGCAGCTCCTCGGCGACGGTCACGAAGTACTGCAGCGAACGAAGCTCCACGTCCCCTCCACGATCACGGAAACTTATCGCTGCGCGGCCCGACTGACCATGGTGCGCGGCGGTTGACCGGACCAACATCGGGATCATGCGAATCGGTACCAGCTCCGTCGGTGC
The DNA here is from genome assembly GCF_042657305.1 of Pseudonocardia zijingensis. Taxonomy (NCBI): domain Bacteria; kingdom Bacillati; phylum Actinomycetota; class Actinomycetes; order Pseudonocardiales; family Pseudonocardiaceae; genus Pseudonocardia; species Pseudonocardia zijingensis. Next base: position 12,770 of record NZ_JBHSKO010000043.1, read on the forward strand.
GGGCTCGCCCGCGGAGGTGATCGCGGCGGCGTCCGATGCCGCGCAGCGCGGGCTCGACAGCTTCTGGACGAACCAGATCCCGGGCGGGTGGGACCCGCTCACCCTCCTGGCCGTCCTCGGTGAGCGGCCTGCCGAGATCGGCACGGCGATCGTCGCGACCTACCCGCGCCACCCGGTGACCACCGCGACGGAGGCGCTCACCCTGCAGGCGGCGCGGAGCGGCGGGCTGGTGCTGGGCATCGGGCCGAGCCACGCGTGGTACGTGCAGGACCAGCTCGGGTTCCCCTACACCTCCCCGCTGCGCCACACGCGCGAGTACCTCACCGTGCTGCGCGCCCTGCTGCACGGCGAGCACGTGCAGCACGCGGGCGAGTTCTTCACGGTCGACACGCGCCTGGACGTCACCGCGCCACCGCCCCCGCTGCTGATGTCGGCGCTCGGCCCCCGGATGCTCGACCTGGCGCGAGAGCTCGCCGACGGGGTCGTCACGACGTGGGTGACGCCGAAGATGATCACCGAGCAGGTCGTGCCCCGCACCGCGGACGGTGCCCGCGTCGTGGCCGGGCTCCCCACCGTGCTCACCACCGATCCCGACGGCGCCCGCGAGGCGATCGCCCGCGATTTCGCCCCCGTCGGCCAGATGCCTGCCTACCGGGCCTCGTTCGAGCGGTCCGGGCTCTCGGGTCCCGCCGACACGGTGGTCGCGGGCGACGAGGAGGCCATCGCCGAGGCGGTGACCCGTTTCCGCGACGCCGGGGTCACCGACCTCGTCGTCTTGCCGCTCGGTTCCGCGGAGGACCGGGCGCGCACGCTCGACGTGCTGCGCGCGTCCGTCACCGCCGCTCGATGAGGAAGCCCAGCACCGCGTCCAGGAACTCCTCCTGACGTTCGACGTTCGCCATGTGCACGGTGGGCAGCACGGCGAGGCGCGCGCCGGGCACGATGCCGGCCAGCTCCTCGCCGTGGGCGGCGGAGGTGACGGTGTCGTGCTCGCCCGCGATCACGAGGGTGGGGCTGCGGATGAGCGTGGCGGTGCGGCGCAGGTCGGCGTCGCGCACCACGGCCCAGCTGCCGGCCACGCCCTCGCGGCGGGTGGCGAGCAGGGTGCGGCGGAAGCCCTCGACGACCTCGTCGTCCCCCTGCAGCATCCGGGCCGGGAACCAGTTGCCCAGGAACGTCTCCGCGGTGGCGCGCATGTCCGGGGCCGCCAGCAGCTCGGCGATCGGCCCGTCCCACTGCTGGGGCGGGCCGAGGTAGGCGGCGGTGTTGGAGAGCACCAGGCGGTCGACGCGCTCCGGCACGTGGATCGCGAGCCACTGGGCGACGAACCCGCCCAGCGACAGCCCGAGCACGTGCACCTTCTGCAGGGCCAGCGCGTCCAGCAGCTCCACGACGTCGCGGCCGAGCCGGTCGAGCGAGTAGGGGCCGTCCGGCACGCCGGACTCGCCGTGGCCGCGCGCGTCGTAGCGCAGCAGCCGGAAGTGCTCGGTGAGCGCGGGCACCTGGCCGTCCCACATGTGCAGGTCGGTGGCGATGGAGTTCGACAGCAGCAGCACCGGCTTGTCCGGGTCGCCGTCGAGCCGGTACGCGATGCGCACGCCGTCACCGGTGGTGACGGCCGTGGAGGTGAAGGAGCCCATGGCCCCAGCCTGGCGATCGCGCTTGCAGATTTCCATTACACAGATCGGACAGCCTCTGTAGGCTGCATCGACAATGGCCGGCTTCACACTCCACGAGCTGCAGTGCTTCCACGCCGTGGTCGACGCCGGCGGCTTCCAGGCCGCCGCCGAGCGGCTGCACCGGTCGCACCCGTCGGTCTTCGCGGCGGTGGCCAAGCTGGAACGCCAGCTGGGCCTGCCCCTGCTGGACCGGTCCGGCTACCGGGTGGGGCTCACCGAGGCGGGGCGGGCGTTCCACCGCAAGGCGCGCGTCCTGCTGCACGAGGCCGGTGAGCTGGAGACCTACGCCGCTCAGCTCGCGATGGGCGAGGAGGCCGAGCTGCGCGTGGTGATCGGCGACCTGTGCCCACCGTCGCCGGTGTTGGCGCTGCTCAGCCGCTTCTTCGCCCCGCGTCCGCAGACCCGGCTGCACCTGCAGTTCGAGACGATCACCGGCCCCTGGGAGCGGCTGCGGGAGGACGAGGCCGACCTCATCGTCCACCGGGTACCCAAGAGCGACGTCCGGATGGAGTGGATCGACCTCGGCCGCGTCGCGATGGTGCCGGTCGTGGCGCCCGGATTCCTGCCCTTCCCGCCGACCGACGACATCACGCCGCAGCGGATGCAGGCCTTCACCCAGTGCGTGATCCGTGATTCCGCGCGCACCCCGGCCGAACCGGGGCATTTCCTGGTGGAGGGCGCGCCCCGGTCCTCCGTGCCCGATCACCTCATGAAGAAGGAGCTGATCCTGCACGGGATGGTGTGGGGCCATCTGCCCCGCTTCCTGATCGAGCAGGAGCTGCGCGACGGGCGCCTGCTGTCGATCGCGGGCAGGCACTTCCCCGGCGTGGTCGAGGAGCTCGCGGCCGCGCGCAGGCGCGACCGGCCGCACGGGCCGGTCGCCGAGCAGCTGTGGAGCTTCCTGGCCGAGCACGCACCCGTCCTGCGGCCGGTGCTGGGCCGTGTGCCCGGGCCGAAGCTGCTCAGACGCGCACGGGCAGGCGCGTCAGACCGCGGATGAGGGTCGAGCGCCGCCAGCCCAGCGTCTCGGGCTCGCCGGCGAGTACGAGGCTCGGGAAGCGGCCGAGCAGGGTGCGGAAGGCGATCTCGCCCTCCAGCCGGGCCAGCGGAGCACCGAGGCAGTGGTGGATCCCGTGGCCGAAGGCGACGTGCCCGGCCGCGTCGCGTGTGACGTCCAACCGCGCCGGGTCGTCGAAGCGCCCGGGGTCGCGGTTGGCCGAGACCAGCGAGACCAGCACGATCTGCCCCTCCGGGATCGTGGTGCCGCCGATCTCGACCGGCTCGCTGGTGTAGCGGAAGGTGGCCAGGTTGACCGGGCCGTCGAAGCGCAGGAACTCCTCGACGGCGTTGGGCACGAGCTCCGGATCGGCACGCAACGCGGCGAGCTGGTCGGGGTGGCGCAGCAGGGCCAGCGCGCCGTTGCCGATCAGGTTGACCGTGGTCTCGTGCCCCGCGACGAGCAGCAGGAACGCCATCGACGTGGCCTCGCGGGCGGAGAGCGTGTCGCCGTCCTCCGACGCCTTCACGATGGCCGAGAGCATGTCCTCCCCGGGGTGCGCCCCCTTCTCGGCGACGAGCCGGGTGAGGAAGTCCGCCATCGCGACGACGGCCGCGTCGTGCTCCTCCTGCGGCGCCTCCGAGAGGATCGTGTTCGACCAGCCGCGGAAGTCGTCGCGCTCGCCGTCCGGCACACCGAGCAGCTCGCAGATCACGGTCATCGGCAGCGGGAAGGCGAACTCGTCGAGCAGGTCGACCACGCCCTCGCGGTCGACCTTCGCCGCCATCCGGTCGGCCAGCCCCTGCGCGATCTCCTCGATCCGCGGCCGCATCCGCGCGATCGCCCGCACCGTGAACGCCCTGCTCACCAGCTTGCGCAGCCGGGTGTGGTCCGGCGGGTCGCTGTTGAGCATGTGGCGCGCGAGGACGTCACCGGCCGGGAAGTCCTCGTGGAACCGCGCGACGTCCTTGGACAGCCGCGGGTCGGTGAGGGCGGGTCGCGCGTCCTCGTAGCGGCTGACCACCCACGCCCGCATCCCCTCCGGGGTGATCACCGGTGTCACCGGCGCCTCCTGGCGGAGGGTCTCGTACAGCTCGTGCGGGTCGGTGAAGAACGTCGCACCGAGCTCGACGGTGTCGGCCTGGGTCATGGCAGCCCCCTCCCGGGTCCGATACCGACGGTAGGGCTGCGGGCCTGAGAGGTCCCCAGAGTCGTCCCAGAGTCCGTCCTTGACAGCCGCCACCGCGGTCACGAAGATGCCCGTACCGAATAGGTAGACGGCCACCCCGAAATGCGGGATGGAATCCACCCAAAGCCACCGGAGGCACCCTTGGAGATCGCCAGCGGAGACCTCCAGGTGGTGGCCCGGGTCGTCCAACTGCTGCGGCTGCTCGCGGCCAGCGACACCATCGACCTGGTGTCGGCGGCCGAGGAGCTGGGCGTCGGCAAGTCCACCGCCCACCGCTACCTCGCCTCCATGGAGAACCACGGGCTCCTGCAGCGGCGGGACCGCAATCGGTACGAGTTCGGCGTCCTGCTCGCGGAGCTGGGCACCACGGCGCTGTCCCGGCTCGGCGTGCTTGACCTCGCCGGCCCGGTGATGGAGGACATCAGCGCGCGCGTCAAGCACACCGTCGTGCTGAGCGTGTGGAACGGCCACTGCCCGGTGGTGGCGCAGGTCCGCGAGGACAGCAGCCGCACGGCCCACGTGTCCATCGCGGTGGGCAGCCACCTCGGCCCGAACGCCGCGCAGTCGGTGATCTTCTGGGCCTTCCGGGATCAGTCCTTCTACCGGTTCCGGGAGGGCACGCCACCCGCGCACGCCACCGAGGCCGAACTGGCGGAGGTGCGGCGCACAGGCGTGGCGGTGCGCAAGAGCCTGCGCGACGGCGTGGCCGCCGTGGCCACCCCCGTGCGGGACCGGGCGGGCCAGGTGGTGGCGACGCTGGCCGTGGTCGACATCGCCCAGTTCGTCCCCGAGGAGACCGACAGCCCCGTGGCGCGCGCACTGGTGGCGGGCGCCGAGACGATCAGCCGGCGGATGGCGAACCCGCTCGAGAGCGGGACCGACTGACCGGACAGCGCTCCGGCGACGCGCCGGTGCGGACAGGCGGGACGGACCGGCAGGAGCCCCCGTCCCGGGATCCATCGTGCGTGGAAACCGGGCGATGACGCCCGATCGAGAAGAGGCCATGAGATGCAGACGTACCGCTTCCTCAGCGTGATGGCGGTCGGCGCCATGCTGGTGGCCGCCTGCGGTGTGGGCGGCGAACCCGCCGGGGGCGAGTCGGGGGCGAAGACCCTGACCTGGGCCAGCACCGGCGGCCAGTTCCAGGAGGACGAGAAGAAGGCGCTGCAGAAGCCGTTCACCACGGCGACCGGCACCGCGTTCACCAACGTCAGCCCGGCCGAGCAGGCCCAGGTGCGCGCGATGGTGACCTCCGGCAACACCATCTGGGACCTGGCCAACATGAGCTGGATCTACGCCGGGGCGTACTGCGGCGAGCTCTTCGAGGTGCTCGACGACCCGGCGCTGGACCGCAGCCGGTTCCCGGAGGGCACGACGGGCGACTGCTTCGTGCCGACCTACCGCTACGCCAACATCTTCTCCTACAACGCCGACATGTTCCCCGGCGAGAAGCCGACCACGATCCGCGACTTCTTCGACGTGGAGCGGTTCCCGGGCAAGCGGGTGGTCTTCGACTACCCGAAGGCCGGCCTGTTCGAGGCCGCGCTGGTGGCCGACGGGGTGCCGCCGGAGCAGGTCTACCCCCTCGACCTCGACCGCGCGTTCCGCAAGATCGACACGATCCGCGGCTCGCTCGTGTTCGCGCCCAGCTACGGCGCGATCCAGCAGATGATGGTGGACAAGCAGGCCAGCATGGTGCTCACGGTGACCGCGCGCACGATCGTCTCGGCGCAGAGCGGCGCCAACCTCGTGCCGGTGTGGGACTTCAACACCACCGACATCGGCGCGCTGGTGATCCCGAAGGGCACCCCGAACAAGGCCCTCGCCCAGCAGATGATCGCGTTCGTCACCGAGCCCGAGCAGTCCGTCGCGTACGCCAAGCTCACCGGGACCGCGCCCTCCCGCCCCGACGTCGACCTCGAGACCGTCGGCTACACCGAGGAGCAGAAGCAGTTCAACGCCTTCCTGCCCGACCGCGGCACCACCATCGAGCAGGACAAGCAGTGGTGGATCGACAACACCGACGCGCTGGTCGAGCGCTGGACGAGCTGGAAGGTCGGCTGATCATGGCCGCACCCACAGCCGCGCCCCCGGCCACGGCCGACCCGCCCGCAGGCGAACGCGCCGCGACGGGCCTGCTCGCCCGTGCGCACGCCGCGGGCTGGCTCCTGCTGCTGCCTGCGCTGGTCGCCCTGCTGTTCCTGTTCGTCCTGCCCCTGCTGACCGTCGTGATCGACAGCGTCACCGACCCGTCCCTCGGTCTGGGCAACTACGCCTCGCTGTTCACCGACGGCTACACGCTGCGGGTGCTGGGCCGCACGCTGCTGGTGGGGCTGGTGGTCGCCGTCGTCGGGGTGGCACTGGCCTACCCGTACGCGTACGCGATGACGCTGGTGGGCCCGACCATGCGCGGCGTGCTCGTCACCGTCGTGCTGGTGCCGTTCTGGACGAGCATGCTGGCCCGCAACTTCGCGTGGCTGGTGCTCATGCAGGACGGCGGGGTCATCCAGTCGTTCCTCGGGCTGTTCGGGCTGGGCGGGGTGACGCTGCTGGGCACCACGCTCGCCGTCGGCATCTCGATGACCCAGGTGCTGCTCCCCTTCCTCGTGCTGCCGATGTACAGCGCCATGGAGCAGATCGACGGGCGGCTGGTGGCCGCGGGGCAGAGCCTCGGCGCACCCCGGATGCGCGCGTTCCGCCGGGTCTACCTGCCGCTGTCGGCGCCGGGCGTCGTCGCCGGGATGTCGCTGGTGTTCGTGCTGGCGCTGGGCTTCTACGTCACACCCGCGCTGCTCGGGTCCACCCGCAGCGCGATGATCGCGCAGGTCATCAACGTGCGCGCCAAGGAGCTCCTCGACTTCGGCGGGGCCGGCGCGATGGGCATCTTCCTGCTCGTGGTGACGCTCGCCGTGCTGGGCCTGTCCCGGCGCTGGGCGGGCCAGGGCGGCCCGGCCGTCGCGGCCGGCAGCCCCCCGGCCCGCTCGCGCACCGGCGGCGAGCAGGCCTCGGAGGTGCGCCCCTGGCTGCGGGTGCACACCACGATCGTCGGGATCGTGCTGGTGGCGCCCACGCTGGTGGTCATCCCGATGAGCTTCTCGTCGGCGGAGACCTTCCGGTTCCCGCCCGACGGCTGGTCGCTGCGCTGGTACCAGGAGCTGTTCACCTCGCCCGAGTGGCTCGCCGCGATCATCAACTCGCTGCAGGCCGGCATCTACACCGCGCTGTTCGCCACCGTGCTGGGCACCACGGCGGCGTTCGGGCTGGCCCGCCTCAACCGCCGGTGGCGCGGCAGCATGAACGCGTTCCTGCTCTCCCCGATGATCGTGCCGCACATCCTCGTGGCCCTCGTCGTCTTCGCGGCGTTCCTGCGGCTGGGCCTCAACGGCACGCTGATCGGCATCATCCTCGCCCACACCGCGATGGCCCTGCCCTTCGTGGTGATCGCGGTGACCGCGCGCCTGCAGGGCATGGACGGCAGGCTCACGTTCGTGGCGGCCAGCCTGGGCGCCGACCCCGTCTCGGCGTTCCGCCGCGTGACGCTCCCGCTCGTGATGCCCGGCATCCTGTCCGGCGCCGTCCTGGCGTTCGTGACCTCGCTGGACGAGGTGGTCATCGCGCTGTTCCTGCAGGCCCCCGGCGCGATCACGCTGCCGGTCCAGATGTTCAACAGCGTCACCGTCCAGATCGACCCGACGATCTCCGCGGCGTCCAGCCTGATGGTCGTCCTGGTCAGCGTCCCCATCCTGCTCGCCCAGGTCGTCGGCGGGCGGCGGCAGAGGAGGAGCACCCGATGACGTCCTCGACGACGCAGCAACCCGCACCGGAGGCCCCCGCGATCAACGCGGCAGGCGGCCGGGTGGAGCTGCGCGACCTGTGCAAGCGCTACGGGAACTCCCAGCCACCCGCGGTCGACCACGTCGACCTCGACATCGAGCCGGGCGAGTTCCTCACGCTGCTGGGGCCCAGCGGCTCCGGGAAGACCACGACCCTCAACATGATCGTCGGGTTCGCCGAGCCGACGTCCGGCGCCGTGCGGCTCAACGGCCGCGACATCACGCGGACGCCGCCGCACAAGCGCAACTTCGGCATGGTCTTCCAGAACTACGCGCTCTTCCCCCACCTCACGGTGGCCCAGAACGTGGCCTTCCCACTGCGGGAGCGCAAGGTGCCCGCCGCGGAGACGGCGCGCCTGGTCGGGGAGGCGCTCGAGCTGGTGGACCTGGCAGGCATGGACGACCGCCGCCCGCACGAGCTGTCGGGTGGCCAGCAGCAGCGGGTGGCGCTGGCCCGGGCGGTGGTCTTCTCCCCCAGCGTCCTGCTGCTCGACGAGCCGCTCAGCGCGCTCGACCGCAAGCTGCGCCAGTCCCTGCAGCGCGAGATCAAGCGGCTCCACGACGAGCTGGGCCTCACCTTCGTGTTCGTCACGCACGACCAGGACGAGGCGATGACCCTCTCGGACCGGATCGCGATCTTCGACCGCGGCCGGATCGTCGCCCTCGGCACCCCCGCCGACCTCTACCACCGGCCCACCAGCCGGTTCGTCGCGCGGTTCCTGGGCGAGTCCACCGTGTTCACGGGCAGGCGCAGCGCTGCGGACGTCTACGAGTGGCTCGACCGCAGGTGGCGGGTGGCCGCCCAGGCGGGCGAGGGCGACGGGCAGGCGGTGGTCGTCCGGCCGGAGCGCCTGCGCGTCGCCGCCGACGAGGCGTCCGTGCCCTCCGGCGACAACACCGCGGACGCGACCGTCACCGACGTCTCCTTCTACGGCACCTACCACCGGATCGAGCTCGCCTTCGGGGACGGCACGGTCGGGTGCGCGGTGCTGCCCGTGGGGGTGCCGGCCACGGTCACCCCGGGCACGCGGGTCGTCGCCCACTGGCGGCCCGAGGACCAGGTCCTGGTCTCCGAATGACACTCCGATGCGAGGGAGCAGAATGATCGACGTCGACTACCCGTTCGACCCCGAGGCGGACGAGGACCGGAAGGTCCCCGACCCCGAGGCCGACAGCCTCCTGGTCGGCGCGGTCGACCTGCACCAGCACCCCGGGCCGAGCCCGTTCCCGCGCCGCATGGGCATCCTCGACGCCGCGCGCGACGCCGACGCGTTCGGTTTCCGCGCGATCGTGGCGAAGTCGCACCACCACAGCATGGTCACCGACATCCTGGCGCTGCGCCACGCCGGCCTGGCGGAGCTGAAGACCGAGGTGTACGGCGGGATCGCGCTCAACCGCACGGTCGGCGGGCTCAACCCGTACGCGGTGGAGCTCGCCCTGCGGATGGGCGGGCGGATGGTGTGGTTCCCCACGCTGTCGTCGGCCGCCCACGTGGAGCACCACGCGCAGCACCACGACACCGGCTTCCCCACCCCGGAGGTGGAGCTGCGGCCCAACGAGGTCATCACGATCCTCGACGACGAGGGCGCGGTGCTGCCCGAGGTCCGCGACATCCTGGCCGTGATCGCGTCCGAGGACGCGGTGCTGACCTGCGGCCACCTCGGCGTCCCCGAGGCGCAGAAGCTGATCGACGCCGCCCTCGAAACCGGCGTGCGGAGGATCGTGGTCAACCACCCCTGCTTCGTGGTCGGCGCCGCGGTGGAGCAGGCGGCGGCCTGGGCCCGCCAGGGCGTGTTCATCGAGCACTGCGCCGTCATGTACTTCGGCCGGCCCGAACGGCGCCGCGACCTGGACGAGCTGCTGGCGTTCATCAAGGCAGCGGGCGTGGGGCAGACCGTCATCTCCTCCGACTCGGGCCAGAAGACCAACCCGCTGCCGGTGACGCTGTACCGCCGGGCCGTCCGCGGCCTCCTGGACGCCGGTGTCTCCGAGGCCGACATCCGCCAGCTCGTGGGCGGCAACGCGGGGCAGCTGCTGATCTCCTGAAAGCCTGCCCTGGCAGCGGCCCGGGACGGCATGATCACAGCTTTGGCGCGAAAACGGGCGAAATCGACCCGGGAATGCGCCAACTTCCTGATCATGACGGCCACAATTGCACTCCAGGGCGTCGATCAAGGCGAAATGGTCGCTAGATGATCTCCAAGAGCGACCATTTCCCCTTGATCGCCAGGGAGCCCCAGCGTTGATCCGCCGTTTTCCGGCTGTACAGACGCCCGCGGCGCCGGCTCCGGTAACCTGGCTCAAGATCGACACGGTCGAGGGGGAGCACGTGGGGAACAGCCGGGTCGGCGCCGAAGGGTTCGCCCCACCGGGCGTGCTCGCGGTCGCGACGATCGACGACGCGCCCGAACTGCTGGTGCTGCAACGCGCCTGCTGGGCGGGCGAGGCGATCCTGAACGACACCCTCGCGATCCCCGCCCTGCACGAGGACCTGGCCACCGTGCAGGGGTGGGTCGAGCAGATGGACGTCCGCACGCTCCGGCGCGGCCCGCGCCTGGTCGGGGCGGTGCGGCTCGACCGCGCCGGCGAACGCTGCGAGATCGGGCGCCTGATGGTCGCGCCCGACCTCCAAGGCGCCGGCATCGGGCGGTGGCTCTTCGAGTTCGCCGAATCGCAGGTGCCGCCGGGCGTCCGCCACCTCGACCTCTACACGGGCGCGCGCAGCGAACGGAACATCCGGATGTACACGGCGGCCGGTTACGCGATCGCCGAACCGCCGCCGGAGTTCGGGCACGTCCCGGCCGGTGCGGTGTTCATGACCAAGGTGATCGGCTGATGACTCCCACCCGCTGTTTCGGCCTGGCCGCGGCCGGCTCGATCGCGCAGCTCACGGAGCAGGCCCGCCGGGCCGAGCAGATCGGCTTCGACGTGGTGGTGCTTCCCGACCACCTGGGCGTGGCCGCGCCGCTGCCCTCGTTGATCCCGGTCGCCGACGCCGCGCCGTCGCTGCGGGTCGGCAACCTGGTGCTCGACGCGCCGTTCTAACGGCCGGCCCTGCTCGCCCGCGACCTCGCCGCGGTCGACGCCGCCACCGGAGGCCGAGCCCGACCGTCCGGATGGAGACCCTGGAGCGACTCCTGGCGGCGCTCAGGTAGCGGCCCCGGGCGGCAGCTCGCCGACGACGACGTCACGCAGGGTGCGGACGGCCTCGTCGAGCCACTCGCCGAACCCGCGCCGCCCCCGCTCGTCGACCCACGCCGCGTACGCGGTGCGGAACGCGGTGGTGGCGAGCTGGGCCACCACCTCCGCCCGGCCCGGTTCCACGCCCCGGTGCTCCAGCGCCTCGCGGATGGCGGCCGTGACGGCGGCCATCTTGGTGCGCTCACGTTCCTGGAGCTCGGCGCTGCCCTCGATCACGCCGCGCCGCTCGGCGTGATCGTCGAGGCGCTCGACGAGCCGGCCGCCGATCTCGGCCACGGCGGCGAGCGCGGCCGCGAGCGGTGACACGGACCGGTCGGCGGCGCGGACGGCAGCGCCAACCGCGGGCGGCAGCTGCTCGGAGCCGGCGAAGAGCACCTCCCGCTTGTCCGGGAAGTAGCGGAAGTAGGTGCGCCGCGTGATCCCGGCGCGCTCGGCGATCTGCGACACGGTGACGGCGTCGTACCCGTGCTCGACGAAAAGCTCCAGCGCCGCCGCGCGGAGCCGCCCCTCGGTACCCGGGTCCCACCGCGCCATGCCCCGACCCTACCGGGGCATGTCTCACTGAGACATCACCAGGTACTCTCCGATGTCACAGTGAGACATCACAGGGGGGTCTTCCATGTCCGAGATCTGGGTCCTCGGGGCCACCGGGCGGATCGGGCGCGCCGTCACCTCCCGTCTTCGGGACCGCGGCCAGGCCGTGGCCGTCGTCGGGCGCGACGCCGGGCGCCTGCGCGCGGTGGCGGATGGCTCGGCCCGGGTTGTCACGGCGGGGTCGGCGGAGGCCGTCGCCGCCGAGATCACCCGGCAGCGGCCCACCGTCGTGGTCAACACCATCGGCGACTACGCGAACACGGCCGTGCCGATCGCCCGCGCCGGGATGCCGGGCGGCCACTACGTCGACCTGGCCGACGACCTGGTCGCCCTCCCCCGGCTGTTCGCCCTCCACGAGGAGGCGGCCGCGGCCGGCAGCACCCTGGTGACCGCCGCCGGGTTCGGCGCACTGGCGACGGAAGCGGTCGTGGTGGCCCTGTGCGCCGGGCGTGCCCGGCCCTCCCGGGTCCATGTCGACGCGCTGTCGTCGGTCGCCGTGGAGGCCGGCGTCGTGGGCGCGGCCTACGCCACGTCGATCGTCGACGTCCTGACCTCCGGTGGACGCCGCATCGAGGACGGCCACCTCGTCGAGACGCGGCTCGGCGCTGACCCGCGGCACCTCGCGTTGCCGGACGGGCAGACGGCGCGGGCGGCGGCGCTGCCTGCGGGCGAACTGCTCGTCGCCCACCGGGCCAGCGGGGCGCCGACGGTCACGGCGGCCTCCTCCCTCGTCCCGACGGGACCGCTCGCCCGGGCCGTGCTCCCGGTGGCGGCGCGGGCCCTGTCGGTCCCGGCACTGCGCCGCCTCGCGATCCGCGGGCTGGGCCGCGTGACGGTCGGGGCGCGGCCACGGCCCCGGCAGCACTCCTGGGGGCACGCGGTGGTCGAGTGGCCCGACGGCACCCGGCGGGAGGGATGGTTGCGCGCCGCCGACGGCATGGGCTTCACGGTCGACGCCGCCACCGAGGTCGCCGTCCGCCTCGCCGCGGGCGGAGGCAGGCCCGGCGCCGCCACCCCGGCCGTCACGTTCGGACCCGAGGTTGCCGTCGCGGCCGGCGCTCACCTCCTGCTGGACCAGGTCGGCGCCTGACGGGGATCAGACGAGCCCGAGCGCGAGCATCGCCTCCGCCACCCGGGCGTAGCCCGCGATGTTGGCGCCCGCCACGTAGTTGCCGGGCATGCCGTACTCCTCGGCGGTCTCGTAGCAGCGGGCGTGGATGCCGACCATGATCTCGCGCAGGCGCTCCTCGGAGTGGGCGAACGACCACGAGTCCCGCGAGGCGTTCTGCTGCATCTCCAGCGCCGAGGTCGCGACGCCACCGGCGTTGGCCGCCTTGCCCGGCCCGAACGCGACGCCCGCCTCCTGCAGCACCCGCACGGCGGCGGGTGTCGTGGGCATGTTGGCGCCCTCGCCGACGGCGATGCAGCCGCCCCGCACGAGCGCGTGCGCGTCCGCCTCGTCGATCTCGTTCTGGGTGGCCGAGGGCAGTGCCACCGCGCAGGGCACCTCCCAGACGGAGCGGCCCGCGACGAACGAGGTGTCGGCCCCGCGGCGGTCGGCGTACGCGCTGATGCGCTCCCGCCGCACCTCCTTGACCTCCTTGACGAGGTCGAGGTCGATGCCCTTCGGGTCGTGCACGAACCCCGACGAGTCGGAGCACGCCACCACCCGGCCGCCCATCTGGTGGACCTTCTCGATCGTGTAGATGGCGACGTTGCCCGAGCCGGAGACGACGACGTCCTTGCCGTCGAAGGACTCGCCCCGCGCGCGCAGCATCTCCTCGACGAAGAACGCGCACCCGTAGCCGGTGGCCTCGCGCCGCACCTGGGCTCCGCCGTAGTTCAGGCCCTTGCCCGTGAGCACGCCGGACTCGTAGCGGTTGGTGATCCGCTTGTACTGCCCGAACAGGTAGCCGATCTCGCGGCCGCCCACGCCGATGTCGCCGGCGGGCACGTCGGTGTGCTCGCCGATGTGGCGGTAGAGCTCGGTCATGAAGCTCTGGCAGAAGCGCATGACCTCGCGGTCCGACCGGCCCTTCGGGTCGAAGTCCGACCCGCCCTTGCCGCCACCGATCGGCAGGCCGGTCAGGGCGTTCTTGAACACCTGCTCGAAGCCGAGGAACTTGACGGTGCCCAGCAGCACCGACGGGTGGAAGCGCAGACCGCCCTTGTAGGGGCCCAGCGCGCTGTTGAACTCGACCCGGAAGCCCCGGTTGATGTGGATGTCGCCGCGGTCGTCCTCCCACGGGACCCGGAAGATGATCTGCCGCTCCGGCTCGCAGATCCGCTCGACGATCTTCGCGTCGGCGTACTCCGGGTGCTTGCCGACAGCGGGTCCGATGCTTTCGAAGACCTCGCGCACCGCCTGGTGGAACTCCCGCTCACCCGGATTGCGCGCCAGTACGTCGGCGTAGATGCGCTCCAGGTCGCCGTGCATCGGCACTCGCAACACCTTCCTCGCTCGTCCTGCTGCGCCGCGCAGCCCGGCCGAGCGTATGCGCCGCGACGGGAAACATGGCCGTCACAGCCCTGTCACGTGGTCGTCATCTCACCCCCGGACGCGTCCACGCGCCGGGTGGTGGGTACTCCCGTCCGTGTCCACCAGTCCGGAGATCGTGATCGGGTTGCTCGCCGACCCGAACCTGCCCACGCTCGTCGCCCGCACGCTGACCGCGGACCTGCCCGATGCACTGGCGGCGCGGGTCGGCGACGGGATCCGCTGGCGGATCGAGACCGTCCACGAGCCGTTCGAGATCGCGGCCAGCCACGACCGCGTGATCGACAAGGCCAGGGCCCGGGTCACCGACACCGGGTGGGACATCGCGATCTGCATCACCGACATCCCGATCGAGACCGGCAACGGCGTGGTGGTGGCCGACGTCGGCCACCACGACCGGGTGGCGCTGGTGTCATTGCCCGCCCTCGGCGCGGTGGGGCTGCACCGCCGCGCCCGCGAGGTCAGCTCGGCGATCATCGCCGAGCTGGTGACGCAGCTCGACGGGCCGCCGCCCGCGGGCGGGGACGGCACGGTGGAGCACGTCGGCACGGCCATCGGCTCGCGGCTTGTGCGCCGTGTCGCCCCGGTGGACCGCGACGTCGACACCGAGCTCGTGATCAACGGCCTGGCCGGCAGGCTGCGGTTGCTCGCGGGCACGGTGCGGGCCAACCAGCCGTGGCAGCTGGCTGTCGGGCTGTCCACGGCGCTCGCGGCGGCCGCGACCGGCAGCGCGTTCGGCATCCTCTACTCGGCGATCTGGGAGCTCGCCACCGTGCTCGAGCGGTGGCGGATGATCGCGGGCACGGTGACCGCCATCTGGATCTTCGTCGTGTGGTTGGTCGTCGGGCACGGCCTGTGGCAGCGGGGCCCGCGGCAGCGGCCGAACCACCTCGGCCTGCTCAACACCGCCACCGTGCTCACGGTCGTCACGGGCGTGCTCGTGTTCTACGCGGTGCTCTACGCGCTCAACCTCACCGCGGCCGCGCTGATCATCCCGCCGGACTTCTTCGCCGAGACGATCGGCAGGCCGGTCGACCTCGGCGACTACCTGCGCGTCGCGTTGCTGGCGAGCGGCCTGGGCACGGTGGCGGGTGCGGTCGGCTCCGGGCTCGAGGACGACGTCACCGTGCGCAGGGCCGCCTACAGCACCCGCGAGCAGCAGCGTCGGGCGACGTACCCGCGGCTGACCGACGCCTGACCGAACCCCGACCGCGGCCTTGCGTGATCTCGCGGCGGTATGTCAACGTTAACTTGTGGCAACGTTAACCGGGGGCGGCGAACCCGCGGCCACCGTGAAGACGGTCGCCGCGCACGCCGGGGTCAGCGCCCAGACCGTGTCCCGCGTGCTGCGCGGCACGGGCTACGTCAGCGAGGCGACCCGGGCCCGCGTGCTCGCCTCCGTGGCGGCGGTGGGCTACCGCCCCAACGCCGTCGGACGCAGCCTGCGGGCCACCCGCACCCCGATGGTCGGGCTGCTGATCACCGACATCACGAACCCCTTCTACGCCACGCTGCACAAGTCGACCGAGGCCGTGTTCCGCGAACGCGGCCTCACGCTGATGCTGCTCAACTCCGACGACGACCCCGCCACCGAGCGCACGCAGCTCGACCTCGTGAGCTCCTACCGGCCCAGCGGGCTGCTCGTCGCCCCGGCGGTGCACAGCACGCTCACCACCGAGGACCTCGCGGGCTTCGGGGCCGCGGTGCTCGTCAGCCGCACGCTGCCCGGCCTCGCCGTGCCCTCGGTCGTCACGAACGAGCCCGAGGCGATGGGCGAGGCCACCCGCGCGCTGCTCGACGCGGGCCACCGCCGGATCGTCGCCGTGCTCGGGCCCCGCGACGCGTCCACGACGCTGCGCCGCGAGTCCGGGTACCGCGACGCCGTGCGCGCGGCGGGCGCCGAGCCGATCGTGCGCTACACCGACCAGACCGGGCCGGGGGCCCGCGCCGCGATCCGGCGCGCCCTGCAGGCCGACCCCGGCCTCACCGCGGCCGTCGGCTTCAACGCGCCCGTCACCGAGGGCATCCTGCGCGGCCTGCGCGACGAGGGGCTCGAATGCCCCCGGGACGTGTCGGTCGTCGGGTTCACCGACGCCCCCTGGATGTCGTTCTACCCGCCGCCGATCACCGTGGTGGGTCAGCCCGTGGCGGCCATGGGCGAGCTCGCCGCCCGGCTCCTGCTCGACGTCCTCGACGGCAAGCCGGTCACCCCCGGCCTGCACGTCGTGCCCAGCGTCCTCCTGCGCCGCGAGTCGGTGGCACCGCCGCGCCCGCGCCCACACGACGAGAAGAGAACCCCGTGTACGAGCTGACCATCCTGTTCCAGGGCTTCCCCGGCCGCAGCACCTGCCACGGCGGCCTCGGCTGGAGCACGGTCGCCCTGCTGCGGGGCGAGGGGCGCACCGTCCTGGTCGACACCGGCGGGTACGGCTACCGGGCGCCGCTGCTGGCGCAGCTGGAGGAGCGCGGCATCGCGCGGTCCGACGTCACGGGCGTGGTGCTCACGCACTGCCACTGGGACCACATCTGCAACTTCCCGCTGTTCCCGAACGCGCATGTGGTCGTCCCGCGCCCCGACCTGGAATGGGCCGCGGCCCAGCCGATCGGCACGTGGGAGCTGCCCGAGTACCACGTCGAGGAGCTGGCAAGGGCCGAGCACGTGCTGCGCGCCGAGGACGGCGGCGAGCCGCTCCCCGACGTCCACGCGATCGCGACGCCCGGCCACACCCCCGGCCACTTCGCCTACCGCGTCGCCACCACCGACGGCCCGGTGATCTTCGCGGGCGACGCGGTGAAGAACGAGTACGAACTGCGCACCGGCGAGGTGGACATGACGCTCGACGCCGCGGAGAGCCGGCGCAGCATCGAGAAGGTCCGCGACCTGCTCGCTGCCGACCCGGCCCTCGTGCTGGTGCCCGGCCACGACCGGCTGCTGAGCCTGCGCGACGGCGAGGTGGTGGCGCACTCGCAGCTCGCGGCGGGCATCAGGGCCTGGCTGCCCGGCCGCGCCGAGCCGACCACCACGGTCGACCTCGCCTGACCCCTCCCCCCGAACGAAGAGGTTTCCCCGGATGCGCACCCCCCGGCGCAGGTGGTGGGTCTACACCCTCCTGTTCCTGCTCGTCGCGATCAACTACATGGACCGCTCCGCGCTGTCGGTGGCGGCGAGCCCGATCTCCGAGGAGTTCGGCCTCTCCCCCGGCCAGATGGGCCTGCTGCTGTCCACGTTCCTGTGGACCTACCTGCTCTGCCTGATCCCGGCCGGCATCCTCACCGACCGCATCGGCACGCGCTGGACCAACGCGATCAGCATCGCCGTCTGGTCTGCCGCCACCGTGCTCGCCGGCATCGTGCGCGGCTTCGGCGCGCTCGTCGGGGCGCGGCTGCTCATGGGCGTGGGCGAGTCGACGACGTACCCGGCCTGCGGACGTGTGGTGCAGGAGTGGGCCCCCGCTTCCGAACGCGGCCGCGTGGTCGCCACCTACAACTCGGGCGCCTACGCCGGCCCGGCGCTCGGCTCCCTCCTCACGGCCGCCCTGGTCACGGCCTACGGCTGGCGCACCGCGTTCGTCGTGCTCGGCGGGATCGGCTTCGTGTGGCTCGCGGCGTGGCTGATCTGGTTCCGCGACCCCGCCGACGCGCGCTGGCTGGGCGAGGAGGAGCGCGAGACGATCCTGCGCGAGCGCGGCCTCGCCCAGGAGGAGGCCGCCGGCACCGGCGCCGACTCCGCCGGGGTGCTGGAGCTGCTGCGCCACCGCAGCATGTGGGGCGTCGCGCTCGTGCAGTCGGCCGCGGTCTACACGCAGTACCTGTTCCTCACCTGGCTGCCCGGCTACCTCGAGCAGGCGCGCGGGCTGTCGGTGCTGCGCTCGGGCGCGTTCACGGCGATCCCCTACGTCGTCGCGATGGTGCTGGGGATCGCGATCGGCGTGGTCGTCGACCGGCTGCTCAGCGCGCAGGGCCGCACCACGGGCCGCCGCAGGCTCGTCGTCGCGGGCTTCCTGCTCGTCTCGTCGGTCGTGCTGCTCACGCCGTTCGTCGGCTCGATCACGCTCGTGCTCGTGCTGATCAGCATCTCGCTGACCTGCGTGTCCAGCGCCGTGTCGATGAACCTGGCCCTGCTGGCCGACCTGCTGCGCTCCCCGCGCCTCGCGGGGCGCGCGAACGGCATCGCGATGGTCGGTGGCAACACGTTCGGCATCGCGGCCCCGATCGTCACCGGCTACGTCGTGCAGGCCACCGGCAGCTACACGGCCGCGTTCGTCGTGGCCGGGGTGTTCCTGCTGCTGGGCACCACGGTCGCGCTCACCATGACCCGCACCCCGATCGGGCGGGCCGACCCGGCGCCCGAGCCGACCGCGGCGACGGCCTGACCGCAGGGGACCGCCATGAAGATCACCGCCGTCGTGCCGCACGTCGTGGTGCAGCGCCTGGACCAGCCGTTCGGGATGGCCCAGTGGCTCTGGGACTCCCGGGCGAGCTGCCTGGTGGAGATCCGCACCGACGAGGGCGTCACGGGCTGGGGCGAGTGCTTCGGCCCGGCCGACGCCAACCGCGGGCTCATCGAGTCGGCGTACGGCCCGCTGCTCGTCGGCCGCGACCCGATCGAGCGGACCGCGCTGTGGGAGGCGATGTACAACCGCAACCGCGAGTGGGGCCGCAAGGGCGTCTCGATCGCCGCGATCTCCGGCGTGGAGATCGCGCTGTGGGACATCGCGGGCAAGGCCGCGGGCCTGCCCGTGCACCGGATGCTCGGCGGGTCGCGGCCCGAGGCATTCCACGCCTACGCGTCGGCCTTCTACTACGCGGGCCCGTGGGAGGACGACCTCGAGGCCGAGGCCGCGCACCTGCTCGAGCAGGGCTACACCGCGTTCAAGATGAAGGTCGGCGCCCGCCCGGTGGACGAGGACGTGCGGCGGGTGCACCGGGTGCGCGCCGCGCTCGGCCCGGACGTCCGCCTGGCCGTCGACGCCAACCGCGGCTTCACCGCGGCCGAGGCGATCCGGTTCGGGCGCGGGATCGCCGACGCCGACCCGTGGTTCTTCGAGGAACCGGTGATCCCCGAGGACCTCGACGCCTACGCCCGCGTGCGCGCCGCGCTGGACGTGCCGATCGCGGGCGGCGAGTCGGAGTTCACCCGCTGGGGCTTCCGGGAGTTCCTGGCGCGCAACCCGGTGGACATCGTCCAGCCCGACGCCACGGCCTGCGGCGGCATCGCCGAGACGCTCCTGATCGCCGGCCTGGCGAGCGCGCACGGCGTGCCCGCGCTGCCGCACGTCTGGGGCTCCGCGATCACGGTGGCCGCCGGGCTGCACCTCATGACGGCCCTACCCACCGTGGTCCCGTCGCTGGCGCGCGAGCGCCCGCACGTCGAGCTCGACCAGGCGCCCAACGTGTTCCGCGACGAGCTGTCCGACCTGCGGTGCGGCCCGCTGCTCACCGTGCCCGACGGCCCCGGGCTCGGCATCGAGATCGACCGCTCCGTGATCGAGCGGCACCGGCCGTGACCCCCGACCCCACCCCGCAGCCGCAGGAGCCTGCCGTGACCTCATCCGCCAAGTGGTGGCGCATCGGCGCCGTCCTCATGTTCGGGCTGTTCATCGCCTACCTCGACCGGTCCAACCTGTCGATCGCACTGCCCGGGCTGTCGCAGGACATGGGCTTCGCCGGCCCGGACTTCGCCGGCACCTCCAGCTGGGCGCTCACCGCGTTCCTGTTCGGCTACCTGGCCGCGAACCTCCTGGGCGGGTTCCTCACCTACCGGGTGGACCCGAAGCTCACGTTGATCGTCACCGTCGCGGTGTTCTCGCTGTGCACGGTGCTCGCCGGGTTCGTCGACTCCGTCGGGCTGCTCATCGCGCTGCGGGTCGTGCTCGGGTTCGCCGAGGGCGTCTACTGGCCCCAGCAGTTCCGCGTGGCCAAGGCCTGGTTCACCGAGCGGGAGATGAGCAAGGGCACCGCGGTGATCCAGTACTACGGCCAGTACGCGGCGCTCGCGCTCGGCTTCTTCCTGCTCACCCCGCTCTACGACGCCCTGGGCTGGCGGCCGCTGTTCTGGGTCACCGGGCTCGCCGGGATCGTGCTCGTCATCCCGCTCTTCGTGGCGTTCCTGCGCTCGGCACCCCCGGGCACCCCGCCCGCGCTGCCGGCGGAGAAGACCCGCACCCGGATCCGGTTCGCCGACTTCGGCGGCCCGAAGTTCCTGCTGCTCGTGTTCAGCTACTTCTCCAACGGCATGCTGTTCTGGGGCATCACCCTGTGGATCCCGCTCGTCATCGAGTCGCTCGGGTTCACCGGCACCGGCCGTGGGCTGCTCGCCGCGCTGCCCTACGTGCTGTCGCTCGTCCTCACCGTCCCGATGATGACCCTCAGCGACCGCACCGGGAAGCGGGTGCTCATCGCCTCGTCCGGCCTGCTCGTCGGCGGCGCGCTCGTGGGGGCGCTCCCGCTCGTGGACAGCCCGGTGGGCAAGCTCGTGCTGATCTGCGTCGGCATGGGCTACTTCACCGCCACGTTCACGTCGAACCTGTGGGCCATCGCGGTCACCGACCTGCCGGCGCACCTCGTCGGCCCGGCCACCGGCATCATCAACGGCTTCGGGGCGGGCGGCGGCGGGATCATCGCGGGCTTCGTCGTCGGGCGGCTGCAGTCGGCCACCGGCTCGTACCTGCCCGGCTTCGTGGTGCTCGGGATCGTCGCGATCGTCGGCGGCATCGCCCTGCTGGCCTACGGGCGTCTGCGCCCGGCCGCCCCCGCACCGGCCGGAGCCGCAGCGGCCGCGTGAGGCCGGGCCTCAGGTGGCGAACGACCGGATGTGGGCGAGCGTGGCGTTCATGGCCGCGACCATCGGCTGCACGTCACGCACCGTCTGGGCCAGCACCTTGCCGCCCTGAAACGCCGCGAGCAGCGCGAACGCCAACTCGTCGAGATCGGCCTCCGGCCGCAGCTCCCCGCGGTCGCGCATCGCCGCGAGACCGTTGAGGATCAGGTCCTTCCAGCGCATGAAGCCGTCGGCGAGGTCACCGCGCGACTCCTCGTCACTCGCGCTCAGCTCCCCCGCCAGCGACCCGAGATCGCACCCGCCGCGGCCGTCGTTCTCCTGCTGGCGCTCGATGGCGGCGTCGGCCCACGCACGCAGGGCGTCGAAGCTGTCGAGCACGGCGATCCGCGGCTCGTCGGGGTGCAGCACGGAGTCGGCCTGCCGGGTGATGACCGCCCTGATCAGCGCCTGCTTGCTGTCGAAGTAGTGGTAGAGCTGGGAGCCGCTGACCCCGGCCGCGGCCCGCACGTCCTCGACCCCCACCCCGGCGACGCCGCGCTGCGCGATGAGCGCGGTGGCGGCCTCGACGATGCGGTCGCGGGTGGCTCGTCCCTTCGGGGTGAGGCGCCGCGGTTTCGGAGCGTCCGACACGCCGCCGAGCGTACCTGCACTGGGTTCCGCGACCCACAAATTCGGTGAGGCCCACCACAGAGCGTTGCCCCTGACACGGACGTCAGGTTCTAGCGTCGCAGTCATGAGTTCGATCTTCGACAGCTACCGACTGGGAGACCTGCACCTGCCCAACCGGGTCGTGATGGCACCGATGAGCCGCGTCCGCTCCGACGCGGACGGGCTCGCCACCGCCTCGATGGCCGCCTACTACGCCCAGCGCGCCACGGCAGGATTGATCATCTCCGAAGGCGTCCAGCCCAGCCTGCTCGGTCGGTCCGGCCCCTCGACGCCGGGTCTGCACACCGACACCCAGACCGCGTCGTGGCGCCAGGTCACCGCCGCCGTGCACACCAACGGCGGGCGGATCTTCGCCCAGCTCATGCACGCCGGCCGGATCAGCCACCCGGACACCACCGGCATGCAGCCGGTCGGGCCCTCGGCGGTCGCGGCGCGCGACGCGATGGTGTTCACGCCCAGCGGCCCGCAGCCCGCGCCCGTCCCGCGCGCGCTCGCCACGGACGAGGTGCCTCGCGAGGCGGAGTCCTACGCGCGGGCCGCCGTCCGGGCGGTCGCCGCCGGGTTCGACGGCGTCGAGCTGCACGGCGCCAACGGCTATCTCATCGGCCAGTTCCTCTCCAGCAACGCCAACCTGCGCACCGACCGCTACGGCGGGTCGATCGCCGGCCGGATCCGGTTCGCGGTGGAGGCGGTCACCGCCACCGCGGACGCCATCGGCGCCGGCCGCGTCGGCATCCGCCTCTCCCCCGGCGCCGGCATCTGGGACGCCGTCGAGACCGACGTCCCCGCGCTCTACGCGGCCCTGCTCGCCGAGCTCGCCCCGCTCGGGCTGGCCTACGTGCACCTCGAGGCCACCACCGACGAGGACGTCCTCGTGGGGCTGCGGCGCGCCTGGCCCGGCCCGCTCGTCGTCAACCCCTCCGACCCGAGGGGCCCCGACCCCGCCGACCGCAAGGCCGGCGACCACTGGCTCGACCTCGGCGCCGACCTCATCTCCTTCGGGCGCGCGTTCCTCGCCAACCCCGACCTCGTCGAGCGGCTACGCGCGGACCTGCCCCTCGCGGAGGCCGACCCGGACACCTACTACCAGGGCGGCGACACCGGATACCTGACCTACCCGGCCTACCGGTACTGACCGCTCAGGGCGTGCGCGACGCCTCGAGGAACGAGTACGGGCTGGGGGTCGCCACCACGCGGTCGAGCGTGAAGCCCGCCGAGGCGAGCAGCTGCGCGAACTCGTCCTCGGTGCGCTCCTTGCCGCCGCCCTGCATCCCGAGCATCACCAGGTCGACCAGCTTCGTCGGGTGCGGCTCGTCCCCCTCGGGCACGACCCCCTCCACCAGCACCAGCCGGGCATCCGGCCCGCCGGCCTCGCCGATGCTGCGCAGGATGCGCCGGCACGCGTCGTCGTCCCAGTCGTGCAGGACGTAGGACAGGACGTAGACGTCCGCGCGCGGTACCGCCTCGAAGAAGTCACCGCCGACCACCTCGACACGATCGGCCAGCCCGCGCTCCTCGAGGAACTTCCGCGCGTCCGGGACCACGTCGGGGAGGTCGAACACGACGCCCCGGCGGTCCGGCTCGCCCTCGAGGAGGCGGGCGAGCACGGACCCGCTCGCGCCACCGATGTCGGCGACCACCTCGCCCGGCGGCAGCCGGTAGCCCTCGAACATCGCCGCCCGCGGCCCTTCCGTCGCGAAGGCCATGGCCGAGGTCAGCAGCTCGACCCGCTCAGGACTCCCGGTCACCCACCGGAAGAACGGTTCCCCGAGGTAGAGGGTGGCCGCCGCCTCCCCGGTGCGGGCGGTGTGCAGCAACTCGCTGAACGGGAGGTAGTGCGTCTCCATCCAGAACAGCGCCAGCGGCCGCGCCGAATCGGGGCGGTTCGCCGAGAGCGTGGCACCCAGCGGCGTCGTCTCGACGGTGCCGTCGGGCAGGCGGCGGAAGATGCCCATCGGGGCGAGGGCCCGGATCAGCCTCGCCAGCGGCTCCGGCTGCGCACCGCATGCTGCCGCGAGGTCGGCGACGGTCATCGGGCCGTCGTCGAGCAGCGTGGCGACGTCGAGCTTCGCCACGACGTACAGCGCCTGCGAGGTCTGGAAGCCGCCGAGCAGCTCGGCCATCCGCATGCTCCGCGGAGCCCCGTCCCGGGGTCCCGCGGGATCTACCGTGGTCCCACCCGTCATCGCGTACTCCCTCGTGTCGGACCTTCCCCGCACCGTAGCGAGGGGAGCAACACAGCAGGTCAGACCGGTGCGAGCGCGGCACCCAGCCCCTCGGCCGCGAGGTAGGGGTTGACCTGCGGGTGGCGGCTGCCGACCGAGACGTCGCGCCAGAACCGCTGCAGCACGTTCGTGGTGGCGAAGCCGCTCGCGCCGTGGAGGTCGAGCATCCGCTCGACGGCCGCGCGGCAGTCGCGTGCTGAGTCGGCCGCCCGCATCAGCATGCGGGGGCCGTCGGCGACGTCGCCGGCGTCGACCGCGGCGGCGACGGTGAGCATCGTGTCCTCGGCGCGGTCCACCAGGTGCGCCGCCTCCGCGAGCCACAGCCGCGCCCCGGGCGACTCGCCCATCCGCGAGTAGGAGGACATGAACGGCACGCGGTCCGAGGCGAACATGGCCTCGATCGCGTCGAGCGCACCCCGGGCGGCGCCGACGACCGGGCCGAGCACCGTCATCGCGTACAGCAGCCGGTCGGCCACTGCGAACCCGCCCGCGCTCGTCACGCGGTCCGCGGGCACGAGCACGTCCTCGGCCACCAGCGTGTGGCTGCCGGTGGCCCGCATCCCGGCCATGCTCCACGTCCGCTCGACCGCGAGGTCGCTCACCGGCACGACGGCCAGCGAGAACGCGCCGTCCAGCATCAGCGCGAGCACCGCCCACGCCGCGTCCTCGCAGCCGGAGACGTTCGGCCACCGGCCGCGCAGCCGCACGCCGTCCGGTTCGCGCTCGCCGCGCCCGGCCGGCACACCCGAGCCGCAGCCGAGCACGTCGGGGTCGGCGAGCACCTCGAGCACCGCCCGCTCCGGGAAGTTCGCGACGACGAGGTTCTTCGACACCGCGCACGTCCCGGCGACCCAGGCCGTCGACGGGCAGAAGCGGCCCACGCCCACCAGGCTGCGGGCGATGGTCTCCGCGCGGGCACCCGCGCCTCGCCCCGGTCCGATCAGGGCGAAGAACCCGTCCTCACGCAGCGCGGCGAGGCTCTCGGCGGCGGGCCGGTCGTTCCGCTCCGCCTGTTCCACGTGGCCGCGCAGGACAGCCGCCGTCTCCGGGCGGACGTCGAGGCCGCGGGTCGCCCGGCCACCGGCACCCTTGAGGGGATCGATCATGATCCGAGCCAAGCAGAGCCCGCCCGGCCCGGACCATGTGCGCACCGCACTGATCCATACGCGCCTGGGCCCCTCGGTAGCATCGGGCGGGTGGACGTGCTGAGCGAGGTGGTTCGCTCCGTGCGGATCGGCAGCGCAGGCGCCCGGGTGATCCGGCAGTCGGGGGCCTGGGGCCTGAGGTTCCCCGCCTTCGCGGGCAGCGGCTTCCACATCGTCACCCACGGCACCTGCTGGCTGATCACCGAGCACGCCGATCCCGTCGCCCTGTCGCCGGGCGACGTGGTGCTCACCCTCACCGGCGCCGCTCACGGTCTCGCCGCCACCCCCTCGGCACTGGCCGACCTGCCGCCCGTGGTGATGGGCCCGTTCCCACCCGCTCCCGGGCCGTACGACGTCGAGTTCGTCTGCGGCGCCTACCGGCTCGCGCACGGCCGCGTACCGCAGTACTTCCGCGCGCTGCCCGACCCGATCACGGTCACGCCCGACCACGACGGCCACCCCGGGCTCCCTGCCTTGATCGACCTGCTGCGGGCCGACGTCTCGGGCCCGGGGCTCGGCGCGGGGGCCACGCTGCCCGCGCTGCTGGACCTGGTGCTGGTCCACGCGCTGCGCCAGTGGCACCACGCCACCGGGCGGCCGGAGACCGACGACCCCGCCGTCGCGATCGTGCTGCGCGAGATCCACGACGACCCCGGGCGGCCGTGGACGGTTGGCCGGCTCAGCGAGATCGCCGGGCTCACCCGCGCCGCGTTCACGAAGCGCTTCACCCGGGCGGTCGGCCAGCCGCCGATGGGCTACGTGATCAGCTCCCGGCTGCAGCGCGGGGCGCAGCTGCTCCGCCAGACCGACGCGCCGCTGGCCGCGATCGCCCGCCAGGTCGGCTACTCCACCGAGTTCGCGTTCTCCAGCGCCTTCCGCCGCGAGTACGGCGTGCCGCCGAGCCGCTTCCGCCGCCTGCCCTTCAGCCCCGAACTCGGCGACGGCACGAGCGGCTGACCGCGCTCAGCCGCGCCCCGCGGCCCGCGTGGCCCGGTACAGCTCCTGCATGGCGGAGCGCACCTCGTGCGCGCCGCGGACGGGCGCCGGGAAGTCGAGCCGGACGCGGCGCGCCGCCACCGCGGACCGGGCCAGGAGCGTGATCCCGAAGCGGTCGATGCCGATCGGCGTGACCGATCGCGCCCGGTCGACGAACGGGTCGCCCAACAACGCCGCCAGCGCCCGCACGTCAGCGGCGTGGTCGACGGCCAGGTGCGCCACCACCACGTCGCCGACGGTCGCCAGCGGGTCGCACGCGGCCGTGGCGAACTCGCTCACCGACACCGGGTCGTGCCCGAGCAGCACGCCACGCACGTTCACGCGCAGCAGCACCGCCGCGTCCACCGGCAACACGTCCGACGCCTCCCCCGACGCGGCCGCCATCAGCGTGTCCATCCCGGCCGGCACGTCGGGGTGGACGCAGAGATGCCCGCGGACCGTGACCCGGTCGACCACGCGGTCCGGCGACGGCACCGACGTCACCTGCGCCGCCCGCACCGTGCACCACGGCCGCAACCCGTCCGCCCACCGCGCGAGCGTGCCGCGCTCCGGCACGAGCAGCGCGAGCGCCCCGTCGGGCTGGACGCCGTGCACCGCGACCGTCTCGGCGCCGTCGGCGACCTCCACCTCGAGGGTGGGGGCACAGGCCAGCACGGTCCGTGCCCGCTCCCCCGCGCTCGGCCCGATCGCCGCCACGCCACCACCTCCACTCAGGTAAGCCTCGCCTAATATCGCAAGCGAAGGTGATGTTGACAAGCGCTGCGCCCATGATCCCGCGGGCCGCTGGTTCCGCGGAACCCGACCGCGGCGCGACAGCCCCATGATCACCGGCCGGGAGCGTTTCCCGACACCTGGCCCTGGCGTCGGGAAACGCGCCAATCCGCTGATCAAGCCTCACCATGGCGCGGCCACACGGTCATCCACACGCACGAGATCGACCTGACGGTCCGCCGCCCAAGATCGATTGATGGTGTCGTCGACGTCGAGCGTGTGGACAACACCCTCGGCCCATGGACCACCGGATAGTCGCCCCGCAGCCCATCTCCGACAGACCGATGCGAGCCGCGGTCGAGGATCGCGCCACTCGCCCAAACCCAACCCCTGCGCGAGCAGCCCTCCGGCCGGGTTCCGCCGAACCCGCTCAGAGCCTCGAGGCCACCAGGTCGGTGATGTCCACGAGCCGGTTGGAGTAGCCCCACTCGTTGTCGTACCAGCCGAACACCTTCACCTGGTTGCCGATCACCTTCGTCAACGGCGCGTCGTAGATGCACGAGGCCGGGTCGGTCACGATGTCCGAGGACACGATCGGGTCCTCGCTGTAGCGCAGGTACCCCTTGAGCGGGCCCTCCTCCGCAGCGGCCCTGTACGCGGCGTTGACCTCCTCCACCGACGCCTCGGTGCGCAGGTCCACCGTCAGGTCCGTGATCGACCCGGTCGGCACCGGCACCCGCAACGAGTACCCGTCCAGCTTCCCGTTCAGGTGCGGCAGCACCA